>CANFPU010000195.1 GCA_947448955.1 Burkholderiales bacterium | reverse complement strand
CGATCTTGATGGCCGCCTCGCTGGTCATGCTGGCCTGCGCCCCGACTTGGTGGTGGGCCGTGCCGGCCTGCACGCTGATGGGCCTAGGTTTTTACATGATGCACAACACCCTGCAGACCCACGCCACGCAGATGTCACCCGAGCGTCGCGGCGCGGCGGTGGCAACATTCGCCGCGAGCCTGTTTCTCGGCCAATCCTTGGGCGTGGGCGCCGCCGGACTGCTGGTTGGGATGGTCGGCACCGGTTGGGTGCTGACCGCAGGCGGCGCCGGGATGCTGGCGGTGGCGTGGAACTTCAACCGCCAGCGCAGCCTGCGGACCGAGGCGGTCCCAGGCCTGGCCTGAACCAGCCGGCCTGGGCCGGCCGCGCGCCGCAGCGGCCGGCCCAGGCCAAGCCGTTCATCAAACCAGCTTGACGTGCTTGAGCGGCAAGCTGCGCACCGGTTTGCCGGTGGCAGCGTGGATCGCATTGAGCACGCAGGGCGCCACAACGCAGATCGTCGGCTCACCGACGCCACCCCAGAAATCAAGCGTCGGCACGATCACCGTCTCGACCTTGGGCATCTCGGCCAACTTGAGCATGGGATAGCTGTGGAAGTTGAGCTCGGTTGCACGGCCTTGGTCGATGGTGATCTCGCCATAGAGCGTCGCTGACAAGCCGTAAGCGACCGAACCCTCGACTTGCGCCGCGATCTGGCCGGGGTTGACGGCGTGCCCGCAGTTCAGCGCCAGCACCATGCGATGCACCTTGAGTTCGCCCTGTGGGCTGACCGACACCTCGGCCACCGCCGCCGAGTAGCTGCCATAGCCCATGAACTGCGCGATGCCCCGGTACACGCCCGCCGGCAGTGGCTTGCCCCAGCCGGCATGCTCGGCCGCCGCGTTGAGCACCGCCAGGTGCTTGGGGTGCTTGGCCATCAGGCGACGGCGAAACACCAGCGGGTCGGCCCCCGCGGCGCGCGCCACCTCGTCGATGAAGCACTCCATGTAAACGCCGTTCTGGTTGGTGTTGACGCCGCGCCAAGGCCCGACCGGCACATGGCTGTTGCGCATCGCGTACTCGACCAGCAGGTTGGGCACGCTGTAGCCGAGTTGCGCATCGCCGGGCTCCTCCCAGAAGCCCTGCAGCTGTCGCTTGTCCTTGCCATCGGCCACCGATTGCGGCGAGACGAAGGCATTGATCGACTGCCCCGAGACCCGCACATGCAGACCGACCAGGTTGCCGGTCGCATCGAGGCCAGCCGACATCTTGCACATCGAGATCGGGCGGAAGTAGTCCTGCGCCTGGTCCTCTTCACGGCTCCAGATCATCTGAACAGCAACACCCGGGAACTGCTTCGCAATGGCCACCGCCTGGCGCACATAGTCCTGCAGCCCGCCACGGCGACCAAAACCGCCGCCCGGGTCGGTGCAGAAAGCCTCGCACTGCGCCAGTGGCAGGCCCGACTCCTCGGACATCGCGGCATGCACGGCTTCGGCGTTCTGGGTCGCAACCCAGACCTCGGCCTTGTTGGCGCTGATGCGCGCGGTGCAATTCATCGGCTCCATCGTTGCGTGGGCCAGGAAAGGCGTGGCGTAAGTCGCTTCCACCTGCTTGGCGGCCCCGGCAATGGCTTTCACCGCATCGCCTTCGCTGCGGCCGGCATAGGCTTCGGCGGCGGCAAGCCCTTCGCGCAAGCGGGCGGCGATCGTCGCGCTGTTCTGCGTCGCCCCGGCACCCTCGTTCCAAACAATCGGCAGCGCTTCGAGCGCGGTCTTGGCGCGCCACCAGGTGTCAGCCACCACCGCAACGCAGCGGTCGTTGACCTTGACCACGGCCTTCACACCGCGCCGCGACATCACCTTGGCAGCGTCGAAACTCACCAGCTTGCCACCCCAGACCGGGCAGGACATAACGGCGGCGCTGAGCTGGCCGGGTTGGCGCAGGTCGATCGCGTACTTCTTGCTGCCGTCCAGCTTGTCGGCGGTGTCGAGCCGAGGCCTGGCGGTGCCAGCCACCGTCCAGGTCTTGGGGTCCTTGAGCACGATGGATTTCATATCCGGCGGCGTCAGCCGCGCCGCAGCAGCGGCGACCTGGCCGTAGGCCATGCTGCGGCCCGACCCGGGGTGCGTGATCACGCCCTGGCTGACCTTCAACTCGGCCACCGGCAACTGCCATTCGTTTGCGGCGGCCTGCAGCAGCATCATCCGGGCCGCTGCGCCACCGCGGCGAACATAGTCGTGCGAGGTTCGGATGCCACGGCTGCCGCCGGTGCCCATCTCGCCCCAGGCGCGCTTGGCGGCAAAGTTGCGCTGCGGCGTGACCCGTTCGGTGCTGACTTTGGTCCAGTCGCAGTCCAGCTCCTCAGCCACGAGCTGCGCCAGGCCGGTGAGCGTGCCTTGGCCCATCTCGGTCCGGGCGATACGCACGACGCAGCCGCCGTCGGGCTTGACCACCACCCACAGGTTGAGCTCGGTGCCGGCCTGCGGCGCAGCGCTGGTCTGTGCCTGCACCGGCACCTGCCAGCCCAATACCAGCGCGCCGGCCGCCGACTGCACCAGGAATTCACGACGCGAGAGGCCAGAGGCGCGGGAAGCTTTGTGGTGATTCATCGTTCGCTCCTCAGACTTTGGCAGCAATGGTCGCCGCCAGGTGCACCGCGGCGCGGATCCGCTGGTAGGTGCCGCAACGGCAGATGTTGCTCATGGCCTCGTCGATGTCGGCATCGGTGGGCTTGGGCTGCTTGGCCAGCAGCGCCGCAGCAGCCATGATCTGCCCCGACTGGCAATAGCCACACTGCGGCACATCGAGTTGGCCCCAAGCCTGCTGCACCGGGTGCGAGCGCTGGGTCGACAAGCCCTCGATCGTGACGATACGGTCGGCCGCCTCGACGCTGCCCACCGGGACCGAACAGGCGCGACGAAGCTCGCCGTTGATGTGCACCGAGCAGGCGCCGCACTGCGCTACGCCACAACCGTACTTGGTGCCGGTCATGTCGAGCTGCTCGCGCAGCACCCACAATAGAGGCGTGTCGGCTTCGACATCGACCTCGCGAATCTGGCCGTTGATGTGCAATTTGGGCATGAAAACTCCTGAGGTTGAAGCCTGGTGAGACCGCTTGGCCGGCGGCTTGCCAGGCGCTGAAAAGGTTCTAAGCCTGGGCAGACTGTCCGCGCGGGCGCGGGGCCGCCTCAAGCCGTCAATCCGTTGAACAGGGTCACTCGAAAAGATAGGGCTCGAGCGATGCCTGGGCCGCCACCCGCCGCGAGTGCCACTGCTGGGGCCCGCCGTAGTAGGCCAGGCTCCCAGGCGCCGCATCGCCCTCGCCGTTGTAGTAGGACAGGCAATCGCGCAACGCGCGGCTCATCAGGTCCACGTCGGCGCAATGGGCGGCGTACTCGACTTCGGGTTCCTTTCGGATGTCGACGAGGCGAGCGCCGCGATCGCGCAGCGTCTTGAGCATCCAGACCACATAGTCGGTGTGCGACTCGAGGCCCAGCGTGAAATTGAACTGCCCGCCACCGCCCTGCGGCCCGGACATGATGAACAGGTTGGGAAAGCCCTGGCTGTGCAGGCCCAGAAAGGTCTTGACGCCTTCGGTGCGCCACTTCTCACGCAAGGTGACGCCGCCGCGACCGCGGATCATGTTGAAGGTCGACGTCGCCATCCACTGGAACCCGGTCGCGTAGACCAGCACATCCAACGGGTAGGTCTGGCCTGCATGCACAACACCTTGCTCATTGATTCGGCTCACGCCCAGCGGCGCGGTGTCGACCAAGGTCACATGGGGCAGGTTGAACGACGGCAGGAACTCGTCGTGAAAAGTGGGCCGCTTGCAGCCATAGGGGTAGTAAGGCTTGAGCGCCGCCGCCGTCTTCGGGTCCTTGACGATCGCGTCGACCCGAGCCCGGATCTGCTCCATGATCCTGAAGTTCGTGTCGAGTTGCTTCTGGATCATCTCCTGCGGCGTCAGCGCTCGCTCGTGCTGTTTGCGCTGCTTGAAGTCGGAGACCTTGCCCGAAAGATAGTCGTCGTTGCCCTGCAGCGCCGTCCGGCCAGACGAGATCTGCGCCAACCGGTCGCGTCTGGCCAGCGCCCAACCCGGTTGCTGGGACCAGGCCTCGATCTCCTCGGGCGTCGTCGCGCGCTGGTCACGCACATCGATGGTCGACGGCGTGCGCTGGAACACGACCAACTGCTTGACGATCTTGGCCAGCTCCGGGATCGCCTGCACGGCGGTCGCGCCGGTGCCGATGATGCCCACACGCTTGCCTTCAAGCTCGACCTTGTAGTCCCAGCGCGAGGTGTGGAAAGACTGGCCCTTGAAGGTCTCCATGCCCTCGATGCGGGCCAGCTTGGGCGTCGTGAGGATGCCATTGGCCAGCACGACATAGCGCGCACGCATGTTGTCGCCCCGGTCGGTCGCCACCGTCCAACTCGCGCTTGATTCGTCCCAGGTCGTCGTCTCGACCGTGGTGTGGAACAGGCAATGCTCGTAGAAGCCAAAACGCTGCGCCATCCTCTGGCAATACTCGAGAATCTCGAAGCCCGACGCGAACTTCATCGTCGGGATGTAGCCCATTTCTTCGAGCAACGGCAGGTAGCTGTAGGCCTCGACATCGCAGGCGATGCCGGGGTAGCGGTTCCAGTACCAGGTTCCGCCGACGTCACCGCCTTTTTCGCAGAACCGCACATCCTTGAAACCAGCGGCGCGCAGCTTGTGCCACAGCAGCAGCGCGGCGAAACCGGCGCCGATCACCAGAATCTCGCACGCGTCGTTCAAGGCCTCGCGCGCCACCGGTGGCGCCGAGTAGACATCTTCCAGATAGCGGGCGAACTCGCCTTCCATCGCCATGTAGTCCGCTGCGCCGCGGCGGGACTCCTTGAATTCCCGATAGCGGGCCTGCTCATCGGCATTGAAGACCGCTGCCGGTGGCGCCGCCGGCAGCACCTTCAACGACTCGTCCGAAACCGCCGAATAACCCTTGCCGGCGATCTTCTCGGTGGCCTTGGCGGCGCGGGTGTTGAACAGTTTTAGGCCCGTGGCCTCGTCGATCCGAATCGGGGGCGTCATGTCCATTGGCTTCACGTCAAGGGTTGGTCCACGCCCTCACCGACAGGACCGCTGGTGGTCGGTCGATCGGGCCATCGAGCGGACATGATACGGACAGCGCCGACGGCCGTCCCGCCACAAGGGCTTCAGCTGCCCGCGGGCTCAGGCCGATGCGCGGGCCGATACCAGCGCGGGAAGAACTTCGCGACCTGCGGGCCTGAGGACTTCAACGCATGGCAACCATCGACGCTGAAAGGCTTCTGGTCCGGGTCCTGGACGAACTCGCTCCATAGCGCCTGCAGCACCGCGCTGCCCATCACGCCGGCCAACTCGTTCATGTGGGTGCAACCGGCGGTGCGGCCGAACAAGCGGCGAATCGTGTCGCGGTAGCCGCGGGCAACCTGCACGCCGACGAGTTGACCGTAGTCTGGCGCGATCGCCCCGCAAGCGCCGTCATAGGGCGCTGCGGCGGTCGCGGCCTGCACCGCGACGATGGTCGCGCTGCGGTCCACCGTCAGGCGCAACCACATCGAGTGCATCGGTTCGCCAGCCGCCAGCATGCCGTCGGCCCTGGGCACCGGCTCGGGCCAGGCATCGATGAGCTGGCCCTCGACGTCCCACAAGCCATCGGTGCGGGCATAGGCGCGCACGGTGATCGAACGCTGGTGCGAGGCCTGGCGGGCGCAGTCGGGCGGAGGCAGGGACATGGCGGGCGAATCAGCAGTGGCGCACAGGCGAAGCCAGGACTATAGCGAGGGGTTTTCGCGAGGGGCTGTCGGCGCGCTGTCGCCCCTGAAGTCGACGCTCGGCGTTGTCGATCGGGGCCAGCGATAACCCATCTTGATGACTCCTTGCGCGACCCGCGATGTCAGCCCACGACAGGGGCGCGGGTCCACGGGCATTTGGACAGCTTACGCAAACAGCAAGGCCACACTCTTCATCGGCAGAAAGAGTCTGGCCGGTTTTTTCTGCAGTGATGCGAAACTGAAATGCCGGTAGAAGCTGGCGGCGGATTCATCCTTGGCGTCGACAACCACCGCCATCGCGGCGATGCCTGCGGCCGCCTCCAGACTGCGGTGCAAGGCGTCGAGCAGCAAGAATTCACCCATCCCTCGTGCCCTCAGCCGCTGGTCGACGGCCAGCCGACCGAGCAGCGTCACGGGAAGTTGCCCGTAGCGAGGCAATTTCTTGGCCAGATCCGGCGGCAGTTCATCGGCATTGAGCACGGCCGCTGACAAGGTGTAGTAACCCAGCCCAGTAGCGGACTTTGAATCGACCAGTACAAACGAGGCCGCGACATGCTTCCCGGCAGCCTGCCGGGCTTGTTGCGCCAGGTAGCGATCAAGTTCAGCGCTGCCGCAGCTGAAGCTCTTGCGGTCGTGCTGTCGCTGAAGGGGCTCGATACGGTAGGCCGACGGGGTCACGGTCGATCAAAGCCCGGCGCGTGCGCGGTATCTGGCAGCGGCCTGGCGCAGCCGCGCGCCAGGCTTGGGTGGCGCGAGCAAGGCGGTGACAAAAGCGATCTGCTCGGCGCGAGACAGGCGCATGGTTTCGTGTTCCTGAATGACCTTGGCGGCCGCTTCCTGCGCGCTCGCCACGACAAACTCGCTGACGGTACGGCCAGACAATGCCGCCGCGTGCTGCAGCATCGCCTTCTGTTCCTGGCTGATACGCGCCTCGAGACGGGCGCTGCGTGTCTTGTCGGGTGATCGTCGCCACCGGGTTGTCCTACGCGATGTAGACCATGATCGCCTCGCGATCGACAAGCGCCATCGGCCGCCAGCGCAACGCCCTCACGCCACGGCCTTCCTCGCCACCTTGCTGGCTGGTTGCCTGACGCTCTGTGCAGCAGGCGCCGCGAGCGTCGCTCGCTTGGCGGCGAACCGCCGGTGCACTTCCTCGTCGTCAAGACTGGGCCGCGGGTCGTCGATGGATGCCTGGACCTGCTCCCGGAACCAGCT
>CANFPU010000194.1 GCA_947448955.1 Burkholderiales bacterium | reverse complement strand
GTGCTCCGCCACTTTGTCGGCGTCGAAGACATTCACATCGGCTCGCATGCCCAGTGCCAGCATGCCGCGGTCTTTCAGGCCCAACACCCGCGCCGGCATGGAGGTCATGCGTTGGATCGCCTCGGCCATGGTGAAGAAGCCGCGCTGACGCACCCAGTAAGACAACATGAAAGTGGCCCAGCCTGCGTCCATCACCTGAGACACATGGGCGCCTGAATCGCCGAGGCTGGGGAAGCAGTGGTCGCTCTTGAACATGTGGGCGAGCGCGTCGATGTTCGGGTTGAACATCCTCAGCGTGAACAGCGCCTTGCCGCGCGTCTCGCGAGAGATCCGCAGAAAGGTCTCGGCCCAGTGTTCACCTCGGGCCTGGGCCATCGCGACCAGGCTCGTCTCGGGGCCGCCGGTGTAGTCAGGCGAGACGCCGGTGCCCATATAAAACACTTTTTCGACCGGCGTTCCCAGGTTTTCTTTGAAACCTTTTTGCCGGGCTTCCTCGATCATCGCGTGCAGCGTTTCCGGGTCATCCAGGGCTGCGAGACGGTCCGCCAGGTTCGCCATGCGCTGCACCCGACCCCAGGCCGCACCGCGAACCGGCAGCGAGGCCTGCAAGCCATAAATCATCCCCGAGCCGCGCACCTGCGTGATCGCGGTGATGTCGCGGCCGACACAGGCCGCCTCGAGCGCTTCGCGCCGCTGCGCCGCCAAAGCGAGGTCGCCGCCGCCTGCGCCGTAGCTGCACAGCACGCGGCTCGCGGTTGCATCGGCGATGTTGGTGAGCAATCCGAGTTCAGCACCGACGGCCTGCACCAAGCCTTTGCGCTGGGCCACGGTCCGCGCAATCGCGATGAGTTCTGATTCGTGGGCAAAGGTGCCGGGAATGGCCCGACCGTCTGGCAGCGTGTGCATCGGCAGGCGGTTGATCGAGAAGCCCGCTGCGCCAGCGTCTATCGATTCCCCGACCACCTCGACCATGCGTCGCAAGTCGTCAGGGGTGGCTTGCTCTTCAACGGCACGCTCGCCCATCACATAGAAGCGCACCGCGCTGTGGCCGACCAGACCGGCAATGTTGATGCCCGGTTGGATCTTTTCAATCGCATCCAGGTAGCCGCCGTAGTCCTCCCAACTCCAGGGCAATCCGGTCAGGATGGCGTTGCGTGGAATGTCCTCGACGGTCTCCATCATCCCGGCCAGCAGCCCGCGATCGCTCGGCTTGCAGGGCGCAAAAGTCACACCGCAATTGCCCAACAGCGCGGTCGTCACACCGTGCCAGCTGACCGGGGTGCAGTCGGGATCCCAACCGATCTGCGCGTCGAAATGGGTGTGGATGTCGACGAAGCCGGGCGTGACGGTCGCGCCTTGCGCGTCGATCTCGCGGTGTCCTTGGCCATCGACTTTGCCCAAAGCGGTGATGATGCCGTTGGTGATGCCCAGATCGCCGGTGCTGCCTTCACGGCCACTGCCGTCGACGAGGGTGCCGCCGCGAATCACGAGGTCATAGGTCATGGCTTGTCTCCAGAATGAATTCGTCTCTCATCATGCCAGCCGACCGCCGCCGGCACGGCCATGAAAACCCTCATTTGGCTCAAGCCCGGCGCCGGCCTGCGCGCTCACCGTCACAATGCCGCAGGATTCCGTTGATGGCCGCTGTGAATGAATGAGCGGTCTGTACTTGCCCCTACCAGGAGTTGAACCATGCGAAAGACTAAACACCAGATTCTGATCGCCGGCGGCAGCGGCGTTGTCGGCGCCGCGGCGGTGGCGCATTTCGCGGCGCTGCCGGACTGGGAGGTGATCTCGCTGTCGCGTCGACCTTCGCCGTTGCCCGAAGGGGTGCGCCATCTCGCGCTCGACTTGACCGATGCGGCGGCCTGCCGCAGCGCGGCGACCAATCTGGATGGCATCACCCATGTGCTGTTCGCGGCGCTCTACGAATTGCCGGATCTGGTGGCCGGTTGGCGCGACCCGCAACAGATGGCGGTCAATGAAGCGATGTTGCGCAACCTGCTCGATGCGCTGCAACCCGTGGCCAAGGGCCTGCGCCATATCTCGCTGATGCAGGGCACCAAAGCCTACGGTGGTCATGTCGAGCCGGCGCCGGTGCCCGCCAAAGAGCGTTGGCCGCGCCATGCGCATGCCAATTTTTATTGGCTGCAAGAAGACCTGTTGCGCGCGCGCCAGCCGCACGCGGCCTGGACCTTCACGGTGCTGCGGCCGCAGCTGATCTTCGGCTTCGCGATCGGCAGCCCGATGAACATCATCCCCGCGCTCGGCGCCTACGCGGCGGTGCAGCGCGAACTCGGCCAACCCTTGTGTTTTCCCGGCGGTGGGCGTTGCATCAACGCGGCCAGCGACAGCCGTTTGATTGCGCGTGCGGCCGAGTGGGCCGGCACCCACGAGATCGCCGCCAATGAGACCTACAACGTGCTCAACGGTGACATGCTGGTGTGGGAAGACCTCTGGGGCTCGATTGCCCGGCGCTTCGGCATGGCTGTGGGCCCGGCGACACCGTATTCGCTGACCGAGGGCATGCCTGCGCAGGAAGCGCTCTGGGCCAAGATCGTTGCCAAGCACGGATTGCGCCCCTTCACGCTCGAGCAGTTGGTCGGCAGTTCGTGGCAATTCACGGACCGCGCATTCGCCCATGGTCAGGCCAATCCAGCCGACTCGGTGCTCAGCGGGATCAAGCTGCGCCAGCACGGTTTCAACGACTGTCTCGACACCGAGGACGCGCTGCACCACTGGTTCGAGCGCATGCAAGCGCAGTCGCTGTTGCCGCGCTGAACGCGGTGGGTTCAACCTTTGCCGGAATTGTTCGTCTATGCGCCTTCATGTCACCCGAGTCACCACCCGCAGCCCAGCCCGCAACCCAGCCCGAAGACTGGCCATGCTGGGCGCCAGCCTGGCGGCGCTGGTGCTGTTTTGCCCACCGGCACTGGCCGAGTTCCCAGACCGGGCGATCAAGATCGTCGTGCCTTATCCGCCCGGCGGCACCACCGACTTGTTGGCGCGTGCGGTGGCGCCGCGCCTGAGCGAGCGCCTGAACCAGCCCGTGGTGATCGAAAACCGTTCCGGTGCCGGCGGCGTGATCGGGGCGCAGGCGGTGATGAAATCGCCGGCGGACGGCTACACGCTGCTGTTCGGCACCGCAGCCACCCACGCCATCCTGCCGGTGCTGCAAAAGCCGGCGCCCTACGACGCGGTGAAAGACTTCGCACCGATCACACTGGTGGCCAACACGCCCAACGTGCTGTTGGCCAATCCGACACTGCCGGTGCGCAGCGTTGCCGAGTTGCTGGCGCTGGCCAAGGCCAAGCCCGGCACGCTCAATTTCGGCTCGACCAGCCAGGGCGGATCGCCGCACATGAGTGGTGAGTTGCTCAAGACGCTGGCGCAGATCGACATCGTCCATGTGCCGTACAAAGGTGCTGGGCCGATGCTGATGGACTTGATCGGCGGCCAGATCCAACTTGGCTTCGACAACCTGCCGTCGTCGATCAACCAGATTCGGGCTGGCAAGGTGCGGGCGCTCGCGGTGACCACCGTCAAGCGCTGGCCCGGCGCGTCCGAGATCCCGACCATGGCGGAGGCTGGCGTGCCCGGTTATGTCAGCGCAGGCTGGTTTGGCTTGCTGGCGCCGGGCGCGACGCCCGCGCCGGTGGTCGAATTGCTGCAACGCCATGTCGCGGCGATCCTGCGCTTGCCCGAGATTGAAAAGCTTTTTTTCGAGCAAGGCGCCGAGCCGGTGGGCAACGCGCCTGAGGAGTTCGCCAGGATGATCGCTGTCGAACTGCAGCGTTGGTCCAAGGTGGTTGCCGCGGTTGGCGTCAAGCTCGAATGATGGCTTGGGCCTTTGCGGTGGCCATGACCGCCGCTGTCAGCTTGGCGGCCTCGAGGATCGTCGTCAGGCTGTGCCTGAAAAGAGGGAGAACGCAATGAAAAATTTCGAAGGCAAAGTCGCGCTCGTCACCGGCGGCAGTTCAGGCTTGGGTGCAGCGACGGCCTTGCAGTTCGCCCGCGAAGGCGCGCGCGTGGTGATCGCGGCACGCCGCGATGAGCAGAGCGAATCGGTGTTGCGGCAGATCACGGCGCTGGGCAGTGAAGCCTTGTTCGTTCGGACCGATGTCAGCCGCGCCGTCGATGTTGAGGCCATGGTGCAGGCCACCTTGGCCCGCTTCGGCCGGCTGGACTGCGCTGTCAACAATGCGGGCGTCTCAGGTCCAGTGCGCAAGCCGGTGGCGGACGTCGAGGAAGCGCAATGGGACGCGCTGATGAACGTCAACCTGAAAGGCGTCTGGCTCTGCATGAAACATGAGATCCCGGCCATGCTGGCGCAGGGCGCGGGCGCGATCGTCAATGTCGCGTCGATCTATGGAATGAAACCATCGGACCTCGGCCACGCCACCTACAGCGCCAGCAAGTTCGGTGTGGTGGGCCTGACCAAGTCGTCTGCGATCGACTACGGACAGATGGGCTTGCGCATCAACGCGGTGGCACCTGGCTTCACCCGGTCTGAGATGGTCAACCCCGACCTACCGGCCGCGGCAGAACGCTACAAGGCGATCGCGACCAAGCATTCAGCGATGAACCGACTCGGGCATCCCGAAGAGATCGCCAGTGCCATCACCTGGCTGTGTTCGGATGCGGCCAGGTTCGTCAACGGGGCCGTGCTGGCGGTCGATGGCGGCACGACGAGCCGGCTGTACTGATGGCGTTGATGGATTGACCAAGGTGACACCCATGTTGTTAAAACCTCTCTGGTGCTGGCCTTTCGCCAGGTTGGCCGCTGGATTGACGGCCGGCCTGGTCGCCAGCTTCTGCGTGATGGCGGCGCCGGATGAGGACGCTTACGGTAAGGGTCAGGGATACCCAACGGGCACGCTGAGCAACTGGTACACCCAAGACCACCTGGTCGGTGCCTACAGTGCGATGGAGACGCTGTTTCCGGTCCGCACGGTGCGCAGCGGGCCAGCGGCGCGTGCCTTGCCGCGCAGCGACGCTGCGGCCGACTGGTCCTTCATCCAGCCTTATCTGGACAGCCATCCCGCGACCGGCCTGCTGGTGCTCAAGGATGGCAAGGTGCTGGTCGAGCGTTACCAATACGGACGCCAGCCCGAGCACAGGTTCACCTCGTTTTCGATGGCCAAGACCGTGGTGGCAATGGCGATCGGCATTGCAGTGTCCGAAGGCAAGATCGCCTCGGTCGAAGATCCGGTGGAACGCTACGAACCTGCGCTCGCCACCACGGCCTGGAAAGGCGTCGCGATCCGCCAGGTGCTGAACATGTCGTCCGGGGTGCGATTTGACGAAACCTACGACAAACCCAACACCGACATCGCTGCGCTGTCGCGCACCTGGGCCCGCCAGAGCGACAGCTTGCTGGCGATGTTAGGTCGATTCCAGGACCGTGATGCGGCCGCGGGTGATCGCTTCAAGTACATCTCAGCCGATACCCAAGTGCTGGCCCAAGTACTCGTCCGCGCTGTCGGGCGGCCGCTAGCAGACTATGTGAGCGACAAGTTATGGCAGCCTCTGGGTGCCGAAGCAGACGCTGCCTGGATCACCGACCCGCAGGGCATGGAAGCGGCGTATTGCTGCCTGTCCGCGCGCTTGCGCGACTGGGGACGGCTGGGCTTGCTGCTGGCTGAACGGGGCCAGCGCGACGGCCAGTCGGTGATTCCTGCTGATTGGGTAGACGCTGCCACCACGGTACGTCTTCGCGACCGGCATCTGCAGCCTTGGCGCGCCACCCCGTATTTCGGTTATGGATTCCAGACCTGGGTGTTCCCGGACCATTTGGGTTTCGCCTTGTTGGGCGTTCGCGGGCAGTCGGTCTTTGTCCATCCGCGGCTCAAGCTGGTGATGGTCCAGACGGCGGTGTGGCCCCATTCGAGCGACCTCTCCCTGAGCCGCCAACGCGACGCCTTGTGGCGCGAGATGGTGCTGCGCGCGGAGCGTCTGCCGTTTTGATTTTGGTTTCGAGGCGATCCTGACGGGCGGGATGGTCGCTGCGCTCAGCACCGTCACCGGCGCGCTTTAAGCTTGGGTCCCGTTACCGGAGCACGCTGATCTGAGCACCGACGGCCAAGCGGGATCAGGTTAGGCCGTTTTGGCGGATTCAGCGTGAACCTGGGATACCACTGCGTTGATGAATTCAGCGGTGCGCGCCGCCTGCGTCACCGGCAGCATGTGACCGCCTTCGACCAAGACGAGTTGCGCACCGGGCAGCGCATCGGCCAGTCCTTGGCCTTGTTCGACGGCGCTGAGTATTCGGTCACTGCGCCCATACAACACACTGACGGGCAATTGCATCGCGCCGTAGCCACTGATGACGGCCGGCAGGTCTTGCGCCACCGCTGCCAGGTCGGTCGACGCGCCGATGAAATGCGAAGGCCGCACGCCCAGCAAGCCGCCACCTCGGGTGCCGAAATCGGCGGGTACCGGCTCGGGGCCGAACACCATCGCCAAGACCGCGTCACGTTTGGCGATCGTCGCAGGCAGTGCCAAGGTCCAGGCGACCAGTCGGCGCAGCGCTGGGCTGCTGATCATCAGCCCATTGAACGCAGTCGACACGGCCTTGGGCTCTTGGGTGAGTGGCGAAACCAAGGCCAGTGCGGCGACCTTGCCAGGATGACGTTGAGCCAATGTCAACGCGATGGCACCGCCGAGTGAGTGGCCGACCACCACGGGGCGGCCAAGCTGCAGCGCATCGATCAAGGCGGCCATCACATCGGCCTGTGCACCCAGCGCGGCCGAAGCACCGGCATGGCGGACCGAGTAGCCAGCACCGGGCCGGTCCATCACCACCACCCGGCAATGCACGGCCAGTCGCTCCACCACGCCGTAGGTGAAGTTCGCCATCTGGCCGCCCAAACCGTGGATCATCAGCACCACCGGTGCCTGCTGGCGGGCGGACACGGGCTGGGTGGGGCCCAGGTCCAACACGTGCAAGCGGGCGCCAGGCACCTCCACCCATTGGCCTTGCGGCGGAAAAGCAGCTTCCACTCGGCGGCTGGTGC
>CANFPU010000193.1 GCA_947448955.1 Burkholderiales bacterium | reverse complement strand
GCCACAAAGGGCATCCGGAAGTGGAGGGCACGATGGGCCAACTCTCCGAGGGCATCTACCTAGTTGAGGAGGTGGCCGATGTGGCGTCAGTCAAGCCGCGCGGCGACTTGCTGGCGGTGGTGACCCAGACCACGCTCAGCGTCGACGACGCCGCCGAGATCCTGGCCGAGGTCAAACGCTTGTTTCCGCAGGTGCGCCAGCCCAAGCACCAGGACATCTGCTATGCCACCCAAAACCGCCAGGATGCGGTCAAGCTGATGGCGCCCCAGGTCGATGTGGTGATCGTGGTCGGCAGCCCGAGCAGCAGCAACAGCAACCGCTTGCGTGAGTTGGCAGACCGCCTGGGCACCCCTGCCCACATGGTCGATGCGGCTGATGACCTGGACCCGGCGTGGTTCGAAGGCCGTCCCCGTGTCGGTCTGACGGCCGGTGCATCGGCGCCCGATATCCTGGTCCAGCAAGTGATCACGAGGCTGCGGGCGCTGGGCGCTGTGAGCCTGCGGCGTCTGGCCGGGGTCGAGGAGACGATTCACTTTCCACTGCCGATGGGGCTAGGCGACAAATCCATGAGCCAGGTGGTCGCCTCGCGATCCTGAGTTCTTCATGGCCTGCGGCGACAGCAGCGCGCTGGCAGTGCCGTTTGTGCCAAGACATCACGACCCAGATTTGATTTTCTCAGGACCCACGCCATGCTCGACATCACCCAACTGCGCCGCGACCTGCCAGGCGTAGTGGCCAGGCTCAATGCCCGCAAGACACCTCAGCCGTTTCTCGATGTGGGGCGCTTCTCGGCACTCGAGGCCGAGCGCAAGACCTTGCAGACCCGCACCGAGGAGTTGCAGTCAAGGCGTAATAGCCTGTCGCGGCAGATCGGGCAGAACAAAGGCCGGGGCGAGGACAGCGCTGCGCTAATGGCCGAAGTGGCCGGCATTGCCGATGAGATGAAGGCCGGCGCCGATCGCCTGGAGGCGATCCTGACCGAACTGCAAGCGCAACTGATGTCCTTGCCGAACCTGCCGCACGACAGCGTGCCGGTCGGCGCAGACGAATCGGCCAACACCGAGGTGCGGCGCTGGGGTCAACCCGGCGTTTATGACTTCAGCGTCAAGGACCACGTCGACCTGGGCGCGCCCTTGGGTTTGGATTTCGAGCTCGGTGCCAAGCTGAGCGGTGCTCGCTTCTCGTTCCTCAAAGGACCCATCGCCAGATTGCACCGCGCGCTGGCCCAGTTCATGCTGGACGTGCAGACGGTTGAGCATGGCTACACCGAGTGCTACACGCCTTACATCGTCAACCGCGAGATCCTCGAGGGCACCGGCCAGTTGCCCAAGTTCAAGGAAGACATGTTCTGGGTGCTGCGGGGCGGCGATGAGAGCCAGCCGGAGCAGTACCTGATTTCGACCTCTGAGATCTCGCTGACGAACTCGGTGCGTGAGCAAATCCAGCGTGCCGAAGACCTGCCGATCAAGCTCACCGCGCACAGCCCTTGTTTCCGCTCAGAGGCGGGATCGGCTGGCCGCGACACCCGCGGCATGATCCGCCAACACCAGTTCGACAAAGTCGAGATGGTGCAGATCGTCGCCCCTGAACACAGCGAAGCCGCGCTCGAGCAGATGGTCGGCCATGCCGAAGCCATCTTGCAGCAGTTGGAGCTGCCGTACCGCGTGGTGCTGCTGTGCACCGGCGACATGGGATTTGGCGCCACCAAGACCTACGACTTGGAAGTCTGGCTGCCGGCCCAGCAAACCTATCGCGAGATCAGCTCCTGCAGCAACTGCGGTGACTTCCAGGCGCGGCGAATGCAGGCGCGGTTCCGTCGCGCCGGCAGCAAGGCCGACAGCAAGCCCGAGCTGGTCCACACCCTCAACGGCTCGGGTTTGGCGGTGGGTCGCGCGCTGGTCGCGGTGCTGGAGAACCACCAGCAGGCCGATGGCCGCATCAGGATCCCTGCCGCCTTGCGGCCCTATCTGCGCGGCGCCGAATTCCTCACACCGTGATACGCTAGAATCGCAGGCTTCGCCTAACAGACCAGGGCGATTGCGAGATCCGGAGAGGTGGCAGAGTGGTCGAATGCGCGGGACTCGAAATCCCGTGTACGTTTTCAACGTACCGTGGGTTCGAATCCCACCCTCTCCGCCAGTTTGCCTATGGGAAAAAGTCTGAAAACGACTCTACCCCCCAAACAACCCCACTAAGAATTCGCGCTTGCAAGAGCAGGTGCTTTAGGCGGCTTGTGCTCTGTTGCTCAGTGCGACAGAGCACTTGATCGCGGCCCGAGACGATCCAAGCGAGAAGCCCTGTCGGCATGTAGCTGGCATGGCGCCGAAGGGGGGGGTAGGGCCTCAGCAGGCCATCGTCGGCGATGGATGACCTCGTGAGCAATTTTTTTAGATGCTGCCGCTAGTTAGACGCTGCTTGATCGTCGCTAGCGCCACATTGATGGCTGCGCGGGTTGCGGCCAGGATCCTGGGCAGCATGTTGGGCCAATGGAAGCGCTCGACGTTCAGACATCCCGCTGCGCACCACTCGACGAAGCCGCCTTGGACCAGCAGCTTGTTGCGCGTGGCACGAGCATTGGCGAACAGTTAGCCATGGCGCGGGACTTGTACGGCAATGCCTCGGCGGTTTGGTTGATCTGTAGGAGTCGGCCCTGCGAAATTCAAACCTCCGCAGCGAGGCGCAGTGACTTGATCGGCGGCGAGCGCGCTAAAGCCGATCCGACAGTAACGCGCGCGGCCTTCGGTGCCGCCGGCAACGCCCCCAGCAGGCCGACGACACGCACGACAACCGCAGACAAGGCAATAAAAACGCTTCAAGCCTGAGGCGGACGATGGCCCGCAGCAGCCAACGGATGTTGTAGCCCGCCGCGCAGCACAACGCATGCAGCGCATCACCCACCGCACCTTGTAGCCAACACCGGTCCATCCGGTGGTCGGGCTTGGTGTGGCCGATCAGCGGCTCGATGGCCCGGCGCCGCTTGAGCAGGCGCTTGTCATGATCGCTGAGCGACTTATGCTCGCCATGATGGATGATCTGCACGCACGGGTTGTCGGCGTCCACGCCGCGCCAGCCCAGGTCGACGATGACCTACTTGTGGGTGACCGCAAGACTGACCTCGATGCCGAATTCGTAGGGCTAGCGGACCTTGCCCTTGGAGATGCATTCGACCTCGGGGCCGTGCAGGGCGTAGACTTTTTCAATAGTGACCCGCCACGAATCGACCGGCACGAGAACTGAACGACTTCTGGGTTGCCAAGCCCGGGGCCGAATTCTTGAATCAGCTCCATTGGAGCACCAGATGAACAATATGGGCTTTTTGGTCGCTGCAGTT
Organism: Burkholderiales bacterium; assembly: GCA_947448955.1. GTDB lineage: Bacteria > Pseudomonadota > Gammaproteobacteria > Burkholderiales > Burkholderiaceae_C > Pseudaquabacterium. The sequence continues at coordinate 3,882 of CANFPU010000193.1, read as the reverse complement.
GCGGGTGCGTTTATCTCAGCCTGTGGCGGTGGCGGCGACACGGGCACGGTCAGGCAGACTGCGACTGGTTTCACCGTCGATGGCGGACTGGCGCAAAAGGGGCCTCTCGTTCTCGGGTCCAGCGTACGTGTCAACGAACTCAGTGGCACCAGCTACATGCCCGCCGGCACGGTCTATGACGTCTCCGTCAACGATAACCTCGGCGGGTTCAGCCTCAAATGGATAAATTTTGGCCGCCAATTTCTGGAAATCACCGCCCAGGGGTACTACTTCAACGAACTGACAGGCGTGCCGGCCAACGACAACATTACGCTGCACGCCAAGAGCGATTTGACACAGGACCGACTGGTCAACGTCAATACGCTGACCAGTCTTGCCAGCGATCGCATCACAGCGCTGGTCACCCGCAGCGTCAACCCGTTGCCATTCACAGCCGCCCGGGCGCAAGCCCAAAGGGAAGCGCTCGCTGCGTTCTACATCTACAACAGTGCCGACTTGATGCCCCAGTGACACGTTTCGAACGCTCGCCGGATCAGGCAGTGCGGGTAGCATGGACGGCGTGGGCACTGCTGCAAGCTTCAATATTCCTGACGGCATCGCTGTAGATGCGATTGGCAACATCTATGTCGCCGAATATGGCAGCAACAAAATCCGCCAGATGACTACGACTGGCGTCGTGACAACACTGGCGGGATCAGGTAGTACTGGCAGCGTGGATGGCACTGGGCCTTCTGCAGGCTTTAGTAGGCCAGCCGGCCTGGCAGTTGAAAGCATTGGAAATGTTTATGTTGCCGATCAAGTCAATAATAAAATCCGAAAGATCGCTGGCGTGTTTAGTATCAATGTCTCGAAATTATCCGGAGATCTACAAGCTGTGGATCAGCATGCCTCCCTTGCCTTGCCGTTTAAAGTGCTAATAACCGATGCGCAAAATTGTCCAGTAGCCAAAATACCGGTAACATTTTCGGCTTTGACGGGGTATTTCTCCAAAAATCCCTATACAGTGAACTCAGGAGCGGACGGCATTGCAACGCTGCAACCCTTGACAGTTGGAGGTCAAAATTATGGCTATGTTCAAAAGGGTTTTGGTTATTTTCACACAACTGGCTTACAACAGGTCTACGCTACCGCGCTAGGTTTTTCCACCACCGTCTTTAATGTAAATGTAACTCCGTCGATCCATGTCTATGATGGGTATTATTTATGCCCAACTTCAGGTGGTCTACTGATTGATAATAAATTTGAAATAATTGATGGATCCATAACTAAGCAAAATCTCTTCGGTAGCGGGAGATATGTGGGCTTTTCGGAATTAGATGGTTCGTTTACGGGCGCTGTAGGGAGTAATTATCATTCCAATTATTACGGTCAAATATAAATATATTCTCTACAGGCGGCTGGATTAGCGGGCGCTTATACGGCCTCCTCATTCGGCCGAAACAATACGACCATCGTTGGAACTTGGAGTTGCTCGAGGATCTAATAGACTCGGCGTGCGCTCGGAAGGCAGCTCTTGATTGGAATAGATCAAACCAGCGTCGGCAGGCGCGGCGTCCGTCAACAGGCACGTAACGTGACTGACCAGAGAAAAAAGGTAAACCACGGAAAATAGTCGCCTGTATTGTCTCAACCTGCACTCTGATGACCTTTGCCGTGATCGATGAGTGTGATCACCCAATTCGATGGATCGCTGATCGAGTTTGATGATGGGCTGCGAAGCCATCGCTGAGCGTGATCGGCGGTGGCATTCAGGTGAACGGCCACATCGCGATCAAGAGCGACGGTGCCCATCAAGCCGATGAGCAAGAGTTCTAGCGGCGCAAGCAGCTATCTAACTGGCGGCACCTGGCGTTGAACGGTGACGGGTTCAGAAGGGTGGGGCGTCGATGCTGCGCGTTGGTTCAGGGCCTATCCTGTTGTTCGCCGATCGATACTCTGAGTAACGGTGGCCCGCTCGCTTGGCTAGGTTTTCTCCCCGTCACCGCGCTACCGGCGGTTCGGATCGGTATTTTAAATATTTACGGATAAGTTCTTATGAATTCTGCGCGTCTCCCGCTCGTAGTCGACCTTGACGGCACACTAATACAGACAGACCTATTAGCCGAGACCGCGAGCCGCTTTTTGATCGAGCAACCCTGGCGCTTCTGGAGGCTATTGGCCTGGCTGGCGCAGGGCAAGTGTGCACTGAAGTTGCGGCTGGCCGAGGCTACCCGTGTTGACGTGGCGTCGCTACCCTACAACGAAGAGCTTCTAACTTGGCTGCGCCAGCAAAAGGCGCAGGGATGTACACTCATTTTGGCTACTGCCAGCCATCGAATTTTGGCCAAACAAGTAACTGAATATTTGGGCGGATTATTCGATGACGTGCTGGCCACTGACGGCAATAACAACCTCAAAGCTAATGCTAAGCGAGACGCTCTTGTCAGCCGCTATGGTGAGGGCGGCTTCGACTACGTCGGCAACGACTGGCCTGACTTGCCAGTCTGGCAATCCGCTGCGAAAGTCCACATAGTCAGCACCAGTTCACGACTTATAGAGCGGGCCCGCGCTCAAGGTAAGGTCGGGGTCACGATGGGCGACGGCAAGGCGCTACCGGCAGCGGCCCTATTCAAGGCGATGCGTCCACATCAATGGATGAAGAACCTGCTGGTCTTTATTCCGCTGATGGCGGCACATCGCTACAGTGATGTCACAAGTGTTCTGCAAGCCTTGCTGGCTTTCGTTGTGTTCGGGCTCACCGCCTCGAGCGTCTATCTGCTCAATGATCTGGTGGATGTGACGGATGACCGTCACCATCCACGCAAGCAACACCGTCCCTTTGCGGCTGGGCATCTTGGCTTGTTGCATGGCTGGCTAGCCTGGCCCGTGCTGCTGGCGCTGGCCCTCACACTGGCCGACCTGGGTTTACCATGGCAGTTCACGGCAAGTCTGGCGACGTACTTTGTGCTTACGGTCGCCTATTCGCTTCGGCTCAAGCAAGTGCCGATAATTGACGTGCTGACGCTGGCTGGCCTCTACACGATGCGCATCATCGCTGGTGCTGCTGCAGTTGCCGTGCCGCTGTCGTTCTGGCTTCTATCGTTTTCCATGTTTCTGTTCTTGAGCCTGGCCTTTATCAAACGTTACATCGAACTGCACCTAGCAAGCGAAACTAACCAAGGCGGTACCTTACGCGGCCGAGGCTATAACCCGCAAGACCTAGCGCTTGTTTCAAGCCTGGGTGGAAGCGCTGGCTATACCGCCGTGCTGGTGTTGGCGCTATACATCCAAGACAGCCGAACCGCCAGTCTCTACGCCACGCCCACCATCATCTGGCTCGCATGCCCGCTGTTATTGTTTTGGATTTCACGCACCTGGCTGATTGCCAGTCGTGGGCAGATGTATGACGATCCGATTGTATTTGCGCTTAAAGACCGCGCGAGTTGGGTTGTGGCCGCGCTCTTTGCATTGGTGTTCATTCTCGCCAAGGTAGTGCAATGAAAGATGTCGGCCGCATCGCCGTGCTCTACGCTGTGTTTGCAACGTTAGCCACAATGGTCAACATCGGTTGCCAGGCACTTGCGATTGGACTTTACCAGGGTCAATATACGGTGCCTTTGTCCATTTTTCTAGGCACGGCAGCTGGTTTGCCTGTCAAGTACGTATTGGAAAAACGTCATATTTTCAGATTCGAGTCCGACAATCCAACGCATGACTGCAAGATGTTTGTTCTCTACAGCCTCATGGGCGTCTTTAAGCTCTTCCCGCTAAATTATTTACCATATTTATTCGAAAAAAATGCCGTTGTTGTTGAATTTATTTGAGATATAAAATATAATATGCGACCGTAACTTTATTTTTAAATCATGGGTCGCAACGCAGTCTTGGTGCTTAAAAATATTG
>CANFPU010000192.1 GCA_947448955.1 Burkholderiales bacterium | reverse complement strand
TCAACTCGCTGTTGCCTGAGCTTGACCAGCGCCATCTCGACTGGCTCGAAGAAGAGGCGATCTTCATCCTGCGCGAAGTCGCGGCGTCGTTCGAGCGGCCAGCGCTGCTGTTTTCGGGCGGCAAAGACTCCTGCGTCGTGCTTCGGTTGGCCGAAAAAGCCTTCAAGACCCGCGTCGACGCCAACGGACAGGGCCAGGACTTCAAGGGCAAGCTGCCCTTCCCGCTGCTGCATGTGGACACCGGCCACAACTTCCCCGAGGTGATCAGCTTCCGAGACCAGCGCGTGGCCGAGATGGGCGAGCGACTGGTGGTCGGCCACCTCGAGGATTCGATCCAGCGCGGCAGCGTGCGGCTGGCCCATCCGCTGGAGTCACGCAACGGCCATCAGACCGTGGCGCTGCTCGAGGCCATCGAAGAGCACCGCTTTGATTGCTTGATCGGCGGTGCACGCCGAGACGAGGAAAAAGCCCGCGCCAAGGAACGGATCTTCAGCCACCGCGACGCTTTCGGCCAGTGGAGCCCGAAAGAGCAACGTCCGGAGCTTTGGACGCTGTTCAACACGCGGCACAGGCCGGGCGAACATTTCCGATCGTTCCCGATCAGCAACTGGACCGAGCTCGACGTCTGGCTCTACCTGGCGCGCGAGAACATCCCTTTGCCGAACCTGTATTTCTCGCACCAGCGTCAGGTGATCCGCCGCAAAGGTCTGTTGGTGCCATTGACCAATGTGACGCCACCAGAAGCTGGCGAGACGGTTGAGACCGCCACCGTACGATTTCGAACTGTCGGCGACATGACCTGCACCTGTCCGGTCGAGAGCTTGGCCGCCAACGCCGCCGAGATCGTTGCCGAGACGCTGACCATCACGGTCAGCGAGCGTGGCGCCACCCGGATGGACGATCGAACCTCAGAGGCCTCGATGGAACGCCGCAAAAAGGAAGGGTATTTTTGACCACCCCCCGGAGCGGCGGCGGTCGCTTGAGGGTGTTGACACCTGCCCCGATGATGCTGCCCGGGCGCCCTGGAGATTTGAAATGAATGCCGTCCTGAAACCCACCGCGCCAGCCGCGGACCACCGCGCACTGCGCTTCCTGACCGCCGGCAGCGTTGACGATGGCAAGAGCACCTTGATTGGCCGCCTGCTGTTCGACAGCCAGGCCATCCTGGCTGACCAACTCGATACCTTGCAAAAACGCGCCGCTGGCGAGCCGATAGACCTGTCGTTGCTGACCGACGGGCTGGAGGCCGAGCGCGAGCAAGGCATCACGATCGACGTGGCCTTCCGCTACTTCGCCACCCGCAAGCGCAAGTTCATCATCGCCGACGCGCCAGGCCATGAGCAGTACACCCGCAACATGGTCACCGCGGCGGCAGGCAGCGACGCCGCCGTGGTGCTGGTCGACATCACCAAGCTGGACTGGCAAGAAGCAGCGCCTACGCTGCTGCCGCAGACCCGCCGCCACGCCCTCCTGGCCCATTTGCTGCGTGTGCCCAGCATCGTCTTCGCGGTCAACAAGCTGGATGCAGTGGAACAACCGAAAGCCGCTTTCGAAGCCACCAGGGATGCGTTGCTGGCCTTTGCCGAAGAAGCCGGTATCACCGAGCTGGCCGGCATCATCCCGGTGAGCGCGCTACGAGGCGACAACGTCACCCAGCCACTGGCAGCCGACTGGTACGACGGCCCCAGCCTGCTGCAACTTTTGGAGAGCCTGCCCACGACCCAGGAACGCACCGAGGGCGCACTGCTGCAGCCGGTGCAGTACGTGGCGCGCGATGGTGGCGAAACCGGCGAAGGCGCCGGCCACCTGGCACGCGTGTTCTGGGGTCGCATCGCCCACGGCAGCGTCAAGCCCGGCGATGCGGTGCAGGTCTTTCCCAGTGGCGAACTTGCCGTGGTGTCCGAGGTGCGGCGCGCCGGCGTCACGGTGGCCTCGGTGCAGGCAGGTGCATCGGCCGGGATCGTGCTGGACCGCCAGCTCGACATCTCGCGCGGCGATTGGATCGCCACGCCGGGCAGCCTGACCGCCACCCAGCGCTTCTCGGCAACCTTGGCTTGGCTGGACACCGAGCCAGCCACCGTCGGCCGCAAATATTGGCTGCGGCACGGCAACCGATGGGTCCAGGCGCGGCTGGCCGCGATCGATCACCGGCTCGATATCCACAGCCTGCAGAAGGTGGATGCCCAGGCACTCGGCGTCAACGAGATCGGTCTGGTTCAGATTGAGCTGCAGCAGCCTCTGCCGCTGGAGCCCTACCTCAGCAACCGCGTTGGCGGCGCGCTGATCGTGGTCGACCCGACCAGCAATCGCACCAGCGGCGCGCTGCTGGTCCAATCGCTGGCCTGAGCCCCGTGAGCCAAGCCAATGCGTCCGCCCTCGTGGTCTTCATCGGCGCGGGGCCAGGCGCGGCTGACTTGATCACGCTGCGCGGCGCACGCCGCTTGGCCTTGGCAGAGGTCGTGTTGTTCGATGCGTTGATCGATCCAGCCTTGCGCGAGTACGCGCCCAATGCACGTTGGATCAATGTGGGCAAGCGCGGATTCGGCCATGCCACCGGCCAGACGCAGATCAATGCGCTGCTGCTACAGGCCGCGCAAACGCATCAATATGTGGTGCGGCTCAAGGGCGGTGACCCCAGCGTCTTTGGCCGACTCGAAGAAGAACTCGAAGCGTTGCGCAGCCAAGGCATCGCCTGCGAGGTGGTGCCCGGCGTGACCGCTGCGCTGGCCGCGGCCGCCCAAAGCCAGCGGCCGCTGACCCGACGCGGCATTGGGCGCAGCGTCAGCCTGAGCACGGCGATGACCCATCTGGGGCAGTTGCAGGCGAGCCGTAGCGCCGACACCGAAGTGTTCTACATGGCCGGGCGCCAACTGCCGGCGCTGTCGCGCAAGCTGACCGAGGCAGGTTGGCCCGGCACCACCGCCGTCTGCGTGGTCTCGCGCGCAGGCTGGCCAGATGCGTTGACCACCTGGCACAGCGTGACCACGCTGGCCGACGCGGCAGCCCCTCATGCCGAACGTCCCGCCGTGGTGACCGTCGGCGCGGGCGCCTTGGCATTGACCCACAAGACCCCATGCCTTGAGCGGCATCCAGCCTGTCAGAACGAGCCAGCCCCTTAAAATTCTCCTTTGCTCGACGGGCGCCAGGCCCACTGAGCCGAGTTCGAAGTCCTCCCACCATCACAAGAGCCCATGACCCACGTCGTCACCGAATCGTGCATCCGCTGCAAGTACACCGACTGCGTCGACGTGTGCCCGGTCGATTGCTTCCGCGAAGGCCCGAACTTCCTGACCATCGACCCAGACGAGTGCATCGACTGCGCGGTCTGCATCCCAGAGTGCCCGGTCAATGCCATCCTGCCCGAAGAAGACGTGCCCAGCGAACAGCTTCACTTCATCAAGCTCAACGCCGATCTGGCCAAAAACTGGCCCAGCATTACCAAGCGCAAGACGCCACTGCCGGACGCTGACGACTGGAAAGACCGCAAGGACAAACTTTCCGAGTTGATACGCTGATCCGCGATGCCCAACGCTGACCGCGTCGGCGTGATCGAGACCGATGCGCTGGTGATCGGCGCAGGGCCGGTCGGGCTGTTTCAGGTCTTCCAGCTCGGTCTGCTGGGCGTCTCGGCCCACGTCGTCGATGCGCTGCCGATCGCGGGTGGCCAGTGCATCGAGCTGTATGCGGACAAGCCGATCTACGACATTCCCGCAGTTCAGGTCTGCACCGGCCGCGAACTCGTGGCGCGGTTGCTGGCCCAGATTGAACCCTTTGCCGCCAGCTTCCACCTGCACCAAACCGTGGTCGCGCTATCACCGCGCAGGGATGGCAAATTCGACCTCGAGACCAGCAGCGGCCAGCGCTTCGTCAGCCACACCGTGTTCATTGCTGCCGGCGTGGGCGCTTTCCAGCCACGCAGCCTGCAGGTCGAGGGTTACGAGCGCCACCTGGGCCGCCAGATCTTCCATCACGGGCCCGACGCGACGTTGCTGAGTGGCCAGCGGGTGCTGGTGCTCGGCGACGACGACGAGGCCGTGAACACCGCACTGGCACTGGCGCATCGCGACGCAGCGCACCGGCCCACCACGGTGACCTTGCTGCACCGGCGCAAGGTGTTGAGCGCTGAACCCGAGACCATGACCCGCTTCCAACAGCTGTGCGATACCGGGGCGCTGCGCTTCGAGGTCGGTCAAGTGCTGGCACTGGAAGAGGCGAATGGCACTGACCCTGGTTTGACGGCGGTGCATTTGATCGGCGAAGACGGCCAACCGCGTCGCATCGCGGTCGACGTGATGCTGATGCGCCTGGGCTTGAGCCCGAAGCTGGGTCCGATCGCGCAGTGGGGCCTGGCGATGGCACGCCGGCAACTGACCGTCGACACCGCTTCATTCGAAACCAGCACACCAGGGATCCATGCTGTCGGTGACGTGGTCAGCTACCCGGGCAAGAAGAAGCTGATCGTCTCAGGATTTCACGAAGCAACGCTGGCCGCCTATGCCGCCGCCGCGCGCCTGCGACCCGACGAACCCGTGCTGCTGCAATACACCACGACCAGCCCACGACTGCAGCAAAGGCTGGGCGTGGCTGCACGCGCCAACTGACCTGCTAGACCGATAGGCCAATGCATCGCCAGCCTCACCGGCGCGGCGACAGAGGCCGACTCAGTCATAATTCGTTCCGCTGTTGGACACGTCAGTGCCCAACCGCACTTCGCTAGGGGTGTTGCGCTGCGCAAGCAGTGCGACTGAGAAAAACCCTTTGAACCTGATCGAGGTAATCCTCGCGCATGGGAAGCAACCTGAACCAGCTCATCGCATTGCCGTGGGCCTTCTCCAGTGTTTGCCCTCCTGTGATTGCACTAGAAAGCATCACAATGGCCGTTTCACTTTTCCGCCTCAATCCTTCCCGCCAACGGGCGATCGCCCAAGCAGCACTGCTGCTGGTCGCGCTGCCGGCCCAATCCCAGGGTATCGACCCACCCACAACCCAAACGATCACCGTGAGCGGACGCGCGACCGCCAGCTTGGCCGGTTTCGGTGATGTGTCATTGGCCAGATCGCCGTTTTCGGCCACGGTGTTGGGCGCGGGGCAATTGCAAGACGCCGGCATCACCGGCATTGCCGACCTGACCCGGCTGGACGCTGGCACTACCGATGCCTACAACGCCCCGGGCTACTGGGGTCAGCTCGCGGTGCGCGGATTCACGTTGGACAACCGCTTCAATTACCGGCGTGACGGTCTGCCAATCAATGCCGAGACGGTGATCGCGCAAGCCAATAAGCAGACGATGGAGATCCTCAAAGGCACGAGCGGATTGCAAGCTGGCACCAGCGCGCCCGGCGGACTGGTCAACTTGATCGTCAAACGCCCACGCGACCAGATCACCAGCGCCAGCCTGGGTTGGGAACAAGACGGTACGGTCACCGCCGCCGTCGATGTCGGACGCCGCGATGCAGGCTTTGGCTGGCGGGTCAACGCCAGCGCCGACCGAATCGACCCGATCACCCGCAGCAGCAAAGGCCATCGCAGCATGCTGGCCGCAGCGGTCGAAGGGCAAATCAGCCCCAACGGTCTGCTCGAAGCAGAGTTCGAATCCAGCCGCCAAAGCCAGCCCAGCACACCGGGCTTCAGCCTGCTGGGCAACCGACTGCCGCCCGCCGAAACGATCGACCCACGCCTCAACCTGAACAACCAGTCCTGGAGCCTACCCGTGGTGATGGCCGGGACGACAGGCTCGCTGCGATACACCCAATTGCTAAGCCAAGACCTCCAGTTGGTTGCGCATGCGATGCAGCAGCGGCTCACCAGCGATGACCGGATTGCGTTTCCGTTCGGCTGTAGCGGCGAGAACAACTACCGAAGTTACTGCAGCGACGGCAGCTTCGACCTGTACGACTTTCGAAGTGAAGGTGAGCGACGCACCAGCCATGCGCTTGATGTCTCGATCAACGGCCAGGCCAGCGCGCTGGGACTGGCGCACCGCTTCAACGTCGGCTTGCTGACCACGCGCTACCAAGCCAGGTTCCAGCGCGAGGCCTACAACTGGGCGGGTGTGGGTCAGATCAATGGATCGACCCAGGTGCCGGCCGACCCCAGCCTCAACTACGCGCAGACGAATCGCAACGAGCGGAGCCAGGAACTGCACGTGCAGGATGTGATCACCCTCGCGCCCCAGTGGAGCATGTGGGCCGGCTTGCGCCACAGCCGCCTGCAACGCGACAGTGTGGGCAACGATGGCGCGATGCCCACGCATTACACCCAAGCCTTCAGCACGCCATGGCTGGCACTGAGCCATGCCCTCAACGCCCAAGATCTGGGCTACATCAGCTGGGGTCAGGGTGTCGAGTCGCAGCTCGCGCCGAACCTGCCCACCTACCGCAATGCCGGCCAAGCCCTGCCCGCGCTCAAGAGCCGTCAGATTGAGATCGGCTTCAAACACAGTGAAAACTCGCTGGACTGGCGGGTGGCCGGCTTTGACATCCAACGGCCGACTTGGCGTGATGTCGGCGCTTGTGATGTTTCGGCGAGTTGCACGCGCCAAGCCGATGGTCAGGCCAGGCACCGCGGCATTGAGGCTGAAATCGATTGGCGCATCGGCGCCTGGAATCTGCGAAGCAGTGCGATGTCGCTGCAAGCCCGCCGCGAAGGTTCGACCGACCTCACCCTGAACGGCCTGCGGCCGACCAATGTGCCGACATCAAGCCTGAAGGCCCAGGCCGCCTACAACGTTGCCGCCCTGCCCGGCTTGGCCTTGCTGGGCTTGGTGACCCGTGAGGGCGAGCGCATGGTGTTGCCCGACAACAGCGTCGCCACGCCAGGCTGGACCCGTGTGGACTTGGCCGCTCGCTACAGCCACAGGTATGGCGCGCAGACCCTGGTATGGCGCGCGGGCATCGACAACCTGACCCACCAACGAGTCTGGAAGGAAGCGCCCTACCAATACGACCATGCCTACCTGTACCCATTGGCGCCGAGGACTCTTCGCGCCTCGGTGCAGGTCAACTTTTGACCTGAGGCAAAAAATCCAGGCTACAATGCGAGACTCAATTCCTCGATAGCTCAGTCGGTAGAGCGCCGGACTGTTAATCCGTAGGTCCCTGGTTCGAGCCCAGGTCGAGGAGCCAAAATTAGCGTTGTGAATCAAGGACTTAGAAGCGAAAGCGGCTAGGTCCTTTTTCTTTGCGTCTCCTCCTCGGGGGGCCATGTAGCCACCATGTAGCGGCGGGTACAAGGGCTTGCACCATGTAG
>CANFPU010000191.1 GCA_947448955.1 Burkholderiales bacterium | reverse complement strand
GTTCATTTATAAGCATTGCGACTTGATCCTGGCGCAGTCGAGAGGGTTTTTCTCGGCGATCGAGCGCTGGTCAAATGCGCCTGAAAAGACCCGCTATTTTCCTCAATGGGCGGAGGCGGATTTCGACGTTGGCGTGGATCCGAATCTTCCGATCGCGGCTGAACTGGTCGACCATCAGCATCACTTCAACATCATGTTTGCTGGCAATATCGGCGAGGCTCAGGACTTTCCGGCAATCCTGGACGCCGCACATAGACTTCGCGACTGCAGCAACATTCGTTGGCTGATCGTCGGCGATGGGCGGGTTGCGTCCTCGGTCCGCGATGCCATTGATCGTCTGGATCTGCGGCACTGCGTTTTCATGCTGGGTCGTCATCCCTTGTCGCGCATGCCCGAATTTTTTCGCGGCGCGGGTGCGTTGCTGGTGTCGCTGAAGGCCGAGCCAATTTTTTCACTCACCATCCCCGGCAAGGTCCAGAGCTATCTTGCGGCCGGTCGTCCATTGCTAGGCATGCTCGACGGGGAAGGTGCGCGTGTGATCGTGGAGGCCGGCGCGGGCTTGGTCTGCGCCGCCGGTGATGGCAAGGGTTTGGCCGATTGCGTGCTGTCTCTGGCTGGGATGGGTGTCGACGAGCGGGAGGTGATGGGTTGCCGCGCACGGGCCTACGTGCGGGCAAATTTTCAACGTTCCCGGATGCTGACTCAGTTGGAAACCTGGCTTCAAGAAGCCGAGGCCAACGCCACAAGGCTGTGACCAAGCCACGCGTTTTGATTCTTTGTCCCTATTTCATGCCCGGACAGCAAGGCGGTGGCTCGGTGCGTGCGGTGATCAACTTGATTGAGCACCTTCGGGCAGATTTCGATTTTGTGGTCGGCACCGGCGCGCATGATTTGCATTCTCTACAGCCTTACACGGTGCAGCAGCAACAGCAGACTCGCGCGACAACGGGGCTTGATATCCGCTACCTGCCGCGCGGGCTGGCTCTCTGGGGTGTCCTTCGATCACTGCTCGCGGAGCCCTGGGATCTGGTCTACTTCAACAGCTTTTTATCGCTGCGTTATACGGCATTGCCCCTCTTGCTGAGGCGCTTTGGTTGGTGCCGCGGGGTGCCTACACTACTGGCGCCGCGTGGCGAGTTGATGCAAGGTTCGATGCAGCACCGATCGTTCAGAAAGCGGGTGTATCTAGACATGCTGCGCACAACTGGCCTTCTAGACAGCATTGTCTTTCATGCCACCAGTCAAATTGAAGCTGCCGAAATGGTAGCGCTTGGCTTTCGCCCTGTGCTTATGGCTGCGGATCTTCCGTCTTGGCCCGCACAGGAGCCAGTGCCGCTTCAGCTGGCGCCTCCCGGCCCGCTGCGCCTGGCCTTTGTGGCTCGCCTCGATCCCAACAAGAACCTGGATTTTGCGTTGCGAACCTTGGCGCTCGTCCGTATGCCACTGCAATTCGACATCATTGGCCCCATAGGCAGGGCTGAATATTGGCGTCATTGTCAGCAGTTGATCGGTGCGCTGCCACCACATGTGCAGGTGCGCTATCTTGGCGCGTTGCCGCATGATCAGGTCCTGTCCGCTTTGGGCCGCTGCGAAATGCTCTTCTTCCCGAGCCAGGCAGAGAACAATGGTTATGTGATTCTGGAGGCGTTGTTAGCGGGATGTTCGCTGTTGATCAGCGACCGCACGCCTTGGCGCGGTTTGGCGGATCTGGGTGTTGGAATGGACCTGCCGTTGGACAATGAGCAAGCTTTTGCCGCTGCGATTGACTCATTCGATCGACTGCCAGCGGCATTGCGGCTCGAGCAACGGCAGCGCGCCCAGACCTATGGTTTGAGTCGGCTGCAGGCTAGGCAGGAGGTGAGTTCAATGCGAAGTTTACTGAAAAAGGTTATTGTTGTGGCCTAGCCAAATTCGTGCATGCGCCGGACGAGTTCCTCCCATTGTGGTGCAACGTAGCCCGTGGCGAAGCGAAACGCGTCGGCGTTCAAGGATCGGTCGATCACGAGGTTGGTTTCGGGAACGATGGGGGTGTTGCGCCCATAGGCCTGCGCCACCAACTTGAGCAGCTCATACTTGCTGATCGCGGGACCGGCTACATGATAGGTTCCGCGCAGGTTTGGATTCGGCATGACGAATTCTTGAATCACGCGCGCGAACTCTACCGTCGGCAAGGCTGAGAAGATAGCTTTGCTGAATCCAGGCACTGGACCGCGCTGTGTCAGGAACCAACCCAGCAGGCCGTGCGCTGCGTTCAATTCGTGCCCGATAATTGACGTGCGGAGGGTGATGGCATTCTCATAGTCCACTTCACCCATCAACTTGCTGCGACTGTACAGATCGTTGGCGTCCGGTACGTCCACCTCGGTATAGTTACCGCGATTGCCGGAAAAAACACAATCCGTACCGATGTGGACCAGCCTAGCATTGAAGTTCGTGCAGATTCGTGCCAATCGATGAGGTAGCAGCGCGTTGATGGGTATCGCTGCACGGGGATCATCAGCCCCGGCCAGTTGCTTGACCACCCCGACACAGTTGATCACGATGTCGGGCCGCACTCGCTCCAATAGGCCCTTCAGACCGGCGGTATCTCGCAATTCGTGGCCAGTGACAAATTGAGTGCGCTCCAGTTGGGCCTGCAATCCCGAGACATTTGTTAGTGCGCGCGCCGAGCCGAACACCTCATGGTCTGAGTGCTGGTCAAACCATCGCAGCACAGTACTGCCCAACATACCGTTGGCGCCAAGCACGAGCAGTCTTGATCTTTTCATTTGCATCATGGCATTGGCTGCATTGCGGACTCAGTCGAAGCGATCATCTGCCTCGTCCGTACGCGATAACCTTGATCGGCGAAAATGTTGAGCCATGAGGGTGTCCGTGCATCTTTAACGCTAAGCGCTGCCTACCTCACCTAACCGCGCTCTTGATGCCAGCGATCCCGATACCCATTTGGTAAAGAATCTGAGTCCAGTCTTTGGCGTTCTGGACGAATGTGGATTTGTCGATCTCTTCGGGCACGAAGATGGTGTCGCCGGGTTCGGCGGGCAGTGAGACCACTGAGCCGCGCTTGGTGAACCAGCCATTGCTGTCCAGACTGCTGACCACACCGCCGTTAGCCCGGATTACAAAGATGCTGGATTCGTCGGCGCCGCGGGTCGGACCACCGGATTGGCGCAGATAGTCTGTCAGTACCTTCCCACCGGTGTAAAGGTAGCTGCCTGAATTGAACACGCTGCCAAACACGCCGACCACCGTGGGTTTGGGCGGAATGTAGAGTTTGTCCCCGTCCTCTAGCAGCAACTCAGGCAATTGGCCGCCATCTACCGGAATTTGAAGAACTACCCGTCCGGTGGGTTTCACGGTTCGAAGTCGCTCCACCAAGCGGTTTGTCGTTTGGGCATTGGCCGCTTGTGCCAGCGCATCGTCGCTGTTGCTGACCCGCTTGGAAGAACTGGCGCGGGCCATGTCGGTTTCCATGTCGCGCAATGCCCGGTCGTAATTTTGTTGCTGGGCCAGCCGCACGCTTTCGCGGTTGAATTCGGCACCGAATAAGAACGCCCCGGGCGTCATACCGCCGGCCCGGCTCAACAGGTCCGGTAGTGAGCTGTTGGCTGGCATCACGTATTCGCCTGGTTTGGACACTTCGCCCTCAATGCGCACGCGCTTGTTCTGCCGCTGCACCGGCATAGCCACGGTGACGGCGTTGAAAGCGCGCAGCATATCGCCACTGCGCAGCGTCTGGTTGCCAGCGTTGGGCAGGTCGATTTGGGTCACTCTGGTGCTGTTGCGCTCGTCCAGCCGCTCGATGGCCAACCGGCTGGTATCGGCCACTGCCGTAAAGCCGCCGGCCATGCGCAGCACGTCGTCCACGGTCTCGCCCGGCTTGAGCTCAAAGATCGCCGGGCGATTGACGCTGCCGATCACTGCCACCTGCGGTCCGATGGCGCCGACATGGATCACGTCCTCGGCCTGCACTACCCGGTCGGCCTCACGTTCACCCTTGAGCAGCAGATCGTAGAGGTCGAAGGTAACGATCAGGTCTTTGCCACGGCGCAGTTGAACCACACGGAAGCTGCCGGCTGCTGACGGGCCGCCGGCGCGCATCAGGGTCTGGGCCAATGTTGACAGGCTGCTGACCACTTGCACGCCCGGGCGTTGCACGAAGCCAGTGACATAGACCCGCAGCCCGCGCAACTGCCCCAGCGATACGCTGAGCTGGAAGTTCTTGAACACCAGCGCAACGCGGCGGCTGATGACGTCGGACAGGTCTACGTACTTCACACCGGAGACCATGATCGGACCGACCCTTGGCACGTTGATGCGTCCGGACCGGTCGACCACCAACCGGACGTCGGCGTCAATCGATCCCCAGAGCGTCAGCACGAGTTCATCCCCAGCTTGCAACAAGTAGTCGGGCGGTACGTTCGGGCTGTAGTCGGGGGCCGATAGCGAGGCGAAGGGCCCGGTCAGCAACTCGCTGCCGAAACGCCGGATTTCTGGGGGTCTCCCATCTGGCTGCGGCGTGGCCTGCAAAGCGGCCTGGCCCTGGACATAGATTTCGAATTCGCCGGGTCGGTACGGTGCGACTGGTGGCGTTTCTCGTTCAAACTCGCCGGGCCGGTAAGGTCTCTGAGCTTGGCCTTCCTGTGCCCCTGGTACCCCGGCCTGAGTCGGTTGCCTTAGCCTCACCGGGCCGCCTGGCACAGCTGCGGCCTCTGCTTGTGCGGCTGTTTGTGCCTGCACAGCACTGCAACTGACCAGCAGTGCAATGGCCAACGCCGCCCCCGCTGCGAAGGTGCCAAAAAGTTGGCGCAAGGTGCAGGACGAGGGCTGGTTGAAAGTCAGGTTCATGGGTCTAGGCTTTCGGTGAGGCCGCAGCCTTGAGCACTGATGCAAGTAGCTGAGCCGAAGGCGGGCATCGTGGGCTGGCGGCATCGTCTTGAGGGCTTCATTCTAATGGTGTGGTTCCGACGCTTCGGTGCTTGCGCTGCCTTCTGAGACGGCAGATAGAATTCGGCCTGATGGATATTTTCCTGACAGCGTTTATCAGTTCGATCATCGCGACACTCCTGCTGGTTCGCCGTGCTAGGCATGGCGGGCACCGCCTGAAGGATCACGACCTGTCGGGTCCGCAGAAGTTTCACTCGGCGCCAGTGCCGCGAGTCGGTGGTTTGGGCATCCTGATTGGTGTTCTGGCGGCGTTGTCGGTGATGGTGCTACGCCATCCCGACCTAGCCGGTAGGGCTGTGCTCTTGCTGCTCTGCGCCGGGCCAGCGTTTGCCTCGGGCCTAACTGAAGACCTGACCAAGACGCAGAGCCCTCAGCGGCGCCTGTTCTTCACGGCTTTGTCGGCCGGACTGGCAGTAGTGGTCGTTGACGGTGTGATCGTGCGAACCGACGTGCCGGGCTTGGACTGGGTGGTGTCGTTCCCGCTTTGTGCGGCAGCGCTGACCATCTTCATGGTCGCGGGGCTCGCCAACTCGGTCAACATCATTGATGGCTTCAACGGCCTAGCTTCGATGTGTTGTGTGCTGATGTTGATCAGCATCGGCTATGTTGCGTTTCATGTCGGCGACACGCTGGTGTTGGCCTTGTCGGTGGCTGGTGCAGGTGCGGTGCTGGGTTTCTTTGTTTGGAACTTTCCTGCTGGCCTGATTTTTTTGGGCGATGGCGGGGCTTATTTCCTGGGTTTTTATGTGGCTGAACTGGCGATCCTGCTGCTGCACCGCAACCCATCGGTGTCGCCGATGTTTCCGGTTTTAGCGTGCATCTACCCCTTGTTCGAGACCGCGTTTTCGATCTACCGCCGTGTGATGCTGCGCAAGCTGCCGGCGGGCATGCCCGATGGCATTCATCTTCATTCACTGATTTACCGCCGCATCATGCGCTGGGCGGCGGGTCGGCAGGCCAGGCGCTCGCAGACCCGGCGCAACTCGATGACCTCGCCCTACCTGTGGCTACTGTGCATGATGGCGGTGTTGCCAGCCATGCTGTTCTGGGACAGTACGCCGATGCTGCTGGTCTGCATTGGGGTGTTCAGCCTGACGTACATCACGCTGTACTGGCGCATCGTGCGTTTCAAGGTGCCGCGCTGGATGATCACCAAGCGCTGAGGAGCAGTTGCTGGCGCGACGGCCACAAACTCAGCGCGACGCCGCGTTCAGCCGCAGACAGTCAAGCCCTTCAAAACGGTCGAAGTCTCTGTCGAAGGTCACCAGTTCCCAACAGTTTGAGCAGGTAGCGTTGGAAAACTGCTTGACCGAGAGCGGTTGATCCAGCGCAAGTTTGGGAAGCGGACTGCGCGAGCGCAGCGACGCCGGGCTTACGGCGGGTGACTGCAGCCCCGCTCCACAAGTGTCAACCGGAGTTCGACACCAACAGCTATAAGCGTATGATTTGTATAGGGTGCGACCTTCAACGCGCCACTACAGCAAGCTCAACTGGGTGTCTTGGGTCGGTTTTTTCAGCTTCAGTGCCTCGAACACGCCGGCTTGTTCTTGATTGATGGTCGACACCCCGCCGACGGGCGCGCCGGCATTGATGCTCACGCTGTGCTGCTGGATCCGGCGCAGTTTGTCCAGCGCCGCTTCGGGCGACAGCACGCTCTTTGCCAACTTGAGCCGCTGGCGCATCACCCGGTAGACGATCAGCGCCATGAAGCACAGGCTGGCGTGTGCCTTGATGCGTTCTGGCAGTCGATGGAAGACCGGCGCGATTTCGATCTCCGACTTCAGCACCTTGAAGCCGCGCTCGATGTCCGCCAAGGCCTTGTAGCGGCTGACGATCTCTCGGGGCGTCAAGTCCAAGACATTGGTCACCAACAACAACTTGCCGTCCATCAACTCGGCCCGCTGCTGGGCCTGGGCGTCGATGTCATAAGTGAACAAGTCAGACTTGAGGTCGACCTTGATGATGCGCGACAGCCGCGCATCGGCAACTTCGTGGAAAAAACGTGCCTTCGCGCCGCTGTCAGACAGCTTCCTGCCGCGCTTGACCTTGCCCGCATCCTGGCCGTCGAGCTTGCCGGCGAGTTCATCGGCTCTGACCTGCAGCGCCGCGATGCGCTGGCGTCGCAGATCGGTTTGCTCCCGCGCCCGTTCGGGGTTGTGGGCCACTACCAGCCGCAATGACTGCCACTTGGCCTCATCAACAATCTCTGCCTCGGCCTGGCCGGCCTTGGCTTGGAAGGGGGCCAGGATCTCCTCGAACTCACCGTAGCGCCGCCCTGGCACCGCCAGGATGAACTCCACCGGTTGATCGCCGGTCAGTCGCAGCTTGCCCAACTCCTCGATGTTGTCGAGCGACAGCAACCCGCGGTCAGCCACCACGATCAGCCGCCGAATGTGCGGGTAGCGCGCCAGCACCTTCTTGAGCGTCGGCTGGAGCGTGGGTGCCTCCGCCGTGTTGCCTGCGAAGACCTCGTGGTAGATCGGCATGCCGTCGGCGGTCT
>CANFPU010000190.1 GCA_947448955.1 Burkholderiales bacterium | reverse complement strand
AGCGCTGGCTCGCTTGCCTGCTTTCCAGCCCTTCAAAAATCGCGGCGATCAGGATTCGGGGTTGCCGATCGCGACTTGGCTGAAACCGCCGTCCACGTACATGATTTCTGCGCTGACACCGCCCGCCAGATCGGACAGCAGGAAGGCTGCAGCGTTGCCCACGTCGTCGATCGTGATGGTGCGCCGGATCGGCGTGGTCGCGGCAAATTCGGTCAGCAGTTTGCCGAAGTCCTTGATGCCCGAAGCCGCGAGCGTCTTGATCGGCCCGGCCGAGATGGCGTTCACGCGTATCCCTCTGCCGCCCAAGCTTTGGGCCAGAAATCGCACGCTGGCTTCGAGCGATGCCTTGGCCAACCCCATGGTGTTGTAGTTGGGCACATAGCGCATCGCGCCCAGGTAGCTCAATGTCAGCAGCGCTGCGCCTTGGCGCAACCGAGGCAGCGCCGCCTTGGCCAGCGCCGGAAAACTGTAGGCAGAGATGTCATGCGCGATGCGAAAGTTCTCTCGCGTCATGCCGTCCAGAAAGTCGCCGGCGATCGCGTCGCGTGGCGCGAACGCGATGGCGTGTACAAATCCGTCGAACTGGTCCCAGTGCGCTCCGAGTTGTTCGAACAAGGATGAAATCTGGGCGTCATCCGCCACGTCGCACTCAAACACCAACTTGGAGCCGAAATCCGCCGCAAATTCGGTGATGCGCTCCTTGAAGCGCTCCCCTTGGTAGCTGAAGGCCAACTCGGCCCCTTCGCGGTGGCAGGCGCGAGCGATGCCGTAGGCGATGGAGCGGTTGTTCAACACGCCCGTGATGAGCAAGCGCTTGCCGGCGAGAAAACCCATGGCTGGAAGTCCTGTGGTTGGCGGGTCTGGAAAACGGCGGATTCTCGCATGCCGAGTGTCAAAAGTCAGTCGGGTATTGCCTGTCTGACGGGCTCAGGCTACAATCGTCGCTTTCGCTGAAGAGCAAAGTTGGGCGGGACTTTCCAGCCCTTTTTTTTTGCTTGAAAGCATTTCGACTGAGAGGTCGGTAGTCACACAAGGATCGATGCGGGCACGATGAGTTGGCAGCAAACGCTTGAGCGCACCGTCACGGGGTTGGGTTATGACCTCGTGGACGTCGAGCGATCGACGGGTGGATTGCTGCGCGTCACGATCGATCGACTGCCGGGACAGGTCTATGGCGTAGGGCCAGGCGAATTCGTGCTGGTCGAGGATTGCGAACTGGTCACTCGCCAACTTCAATTTCTGCTCGAAGTCGAGGCCGTCGATTACGCACGACTCGAGGTTTCATCACCTGGGCTGGATCGGCCGCTGAAGAAACCGGCTGACTGGCAGCGATTTGTGGGTGAAGAAATCGAACTCACTTTGCGTGAGCCATTTCAAAACCGCCGCAAATGGCGAGGCGAGTTGGCCTCAGGTGGCAGCGACGATGCGTGGCGATTGGTATTGCCGCTCGACAAACCATTGTCTCGAACGGCGCACAAGCGCTTGGTCAAAGCGAATGCCGCCGGTGTGGCGTCAGTCGACGCGGATGCAAGACAGACGCTGGACTTTTTGCTGGACGAGGTGCGCGAGGCGCGCCTCGTGCCCGTGGTTGACTTCAAGGGGCGCAGGGGCCGAGAGGCCGAGCTCGATGCGGTGCAGAGCCACGAGCATGCGCTCGGGGTGGAAAAGGTAGACGGAGGTCAAGACTTATGAACCGCGAAATGTTGATGTTGGTCGATGCCATCTCGCGCGAGAAGAGCGTGGACAGCGATGTCGTGTTTGGCGCCGTCGAAGCCGCACTTGCGCAGGCGACCAAAAAACTCCACGGTGGCGAGGTGGAAATTCGGGTTTCAGTCGACCGTGATACCGGCGATTACGAGACTTTCCGTCGCTGGCTGGTCGTGCCGGATGAAGCTGGACTGCAAAACCCGGATGGTGAGGAGATGCTCTCCGACGCCTTGGATCGCATTGCCGAAATTGAAGTCGGGGATTTCATAGAAGAACCTGTGGCTTCGGTGCCGATTGGCCGAATCGGCGCAATGGCCGCCAAACAGGTGATATTGCAAAAGATTCGGGACGCCGAGCGCGAAACCCTGCTCAATGATTTTCTCGCCCGTGGCGACAAGGTATTCGTCGGCACTGTGAAGCGTTTGGACAAGGGCGACATCATCGTCGAAAGCGGTCGGGTCGAGGGTCGCCTGAAACGCAGCGAGATGATTCCGAAGGAAAATCTTCGCATCGGCGACCGGGTCAGGGCTTTTATTTCTGGCATAGACACGGCTGCGCGTGGGCCGCAAATCATGCTGTCCCGATCAGCGCCTGGTTTCATGATGGAATTGTTCGCGCAGGAAGTGCCCGAGATGGAGCAGGGCCTTCTGGAGATCAAGAGTTGCGCGCGGGATGCCGGATCACGGGCCAAGATCGCGGTGGTCTCGCACGACAAGCGGGTTGATCCGATCGGCACTTGTGTTGGCGTGCGCGGCTCACGCGTCAACGGCGTGACCAATGAGTTGGCCGGCGAGCGGGTCGACATCGTGCTGTGGTCTGAGGATCCGGCGCAATTCGTGATCGGTGCGCTGGCACCGGCCAACGTTCAGTCGATCGTGGTTGACGAAGAAAAGCACGCGATGGACGTGGTGGTCGATGAAGAAAATCTGGCGATTGCGATCGGTCGGGGTGGACAAAATGTCCGATTGGCCTCCGAGATGACGGGTTGGCGGATCAACATCATGTCCGCCGAAGAGTCGCAGGCCAAACAAGCCGTCGAGAGTGATTCGAGCCGCCGTCTGTTTGTCGAGAAGCTCGACGTTGACGTCGAGGTGGCCGACATCCTGATTGCCGAAGGCTTTACCAGTCTCGAAGAGATCGCTTACGTGCCTTTGCAGGAGTTGCTGGAGATTGAATCCTTTGACGAGGACACGATCACCGAACTGCGCAACCGTGCCAAAGACGCACTGTTGACGATGGAAATTGCCCACGAAGAAAGCGTTGAAGAGGTCTCCCAGGACTTGCGTGACCTTGAGGGCTTGACGCTTGATCTGATCGGCAAGTTGGCCGACGGTGGCGTGCACAGCCGAGACGATCTGGCCGATCTGGCGGTCGATGAGTTGATTGAGATGACTGCCATCGACGAAGCTGCCGCCAAGGTATTGATCATGAAAGCGCGGGAGCATTGGTTCACGGCCTGATGGCCGTCCTCCAGTTCGCCACAAACGCGCTCCGTTACCGCATCGCATTGAAGCTTCGCAAGGAAATCCACCCATGGCCGTGACGACCGTCGCCCAGTTCGCAGCCGAGCTCAACCGTCCTGCCGGGACGCTGCTCGAGCAGCTGCAGTCTGCTGGTGTCGCGAAGCGTTCGCCCGACGACGCGCTGACCGAGGCTGACAGGGAACGCCTGCTCGAATTCCTGCGCCAGTCGCATGGCACAGGCAGCGCGGATCGCAAGAAGATCACGCTGACTCGCAAGAGCACCAGCGAGATCAAGCAAGCCGACGCTTCCGGCAAGGCCCGCACGATCCAGGTCGAGGTTCGCAAGAAGCGCGTGTTTGTCAAACGCGATGATGCGCCAGCGGGTGTCGAGGACGATAGCGAGGCGGCCGCGAACGAGGCTGAGCTGCATCGCCGCGAAGAGGAGGCCAACGCCCAAGCGGAGCAATTGCGACGCCAGGAAGAGGAGATGGCCGATCTGGCGCGCGTCCGGGCCGCGCGCGAGCAAGCCGAGCGCGAGGCGGCCGAGGCCGCTGCGCAGGCAGCGCAAGCCAAGGCTGCGGCTGAGGCGCAGGCGCTTCGTGAAGCGGCTGAAATGGCGGCCAAGGCGGCGGCGGAAGCTGCGGCAGCAGCGGCTGCGAAGACCGCTTCCCCAGGCCGTGCCGCGCCGGCGGCGGCTGCTGCTGCGGTTGCAGCGCCCGTGGCCACGCCGATGGTTGCGGCAACTCCGGCGCCAGTCTCGGCACCAACTCCGGCGCCACCCCCGGTCGAGTCCCCCAAGCCTGGCATCCGCATTGTCAAAGCCGGGGATGCTGAGGCTGCTGAAAAGCTGGCCATGGCGGCGGTCGCCAAGCGTCGCAAGGCGGCCGAGGATGAGGCCGCTGCGATCCGGGCGATGATGAGCGCGCCCAAGAAGGTGATGACGGCCAAGAAGCCCGAAGAGCCGGCCAAGCCTGCGGTGGTCAAAGAAGCCATCCTGGGCACCATCCACAAACCCAAGCCGGTGCCGGGTGCGACCACAGCAGGTGCGGGCGCTGCGAAACCGGGCGACAAGAAGTCCGTCAAGAGCGAAAAACTGTCGTCGAGCTGGGCTGACGATGCCGCCAAGAAACGCGCCTTGGCCGGCAAAGGCCGCGCCGATAGCGGCGCTGCCAACCGGCCGGGTTGGCGTGCGCCGCGCGGTGGACGCCGTGGCGAACGCGATCAGAGTGTTCAGAGCAACTTCCAGGCGCCCACCGAACAGGTCAGCCAAGAAGTGCATGTGCCCGAGACCATCAGCGTGGCCGATCTGGCACACAAGATGTCCGTCAAGGCCGCCGAGGTGATCAAGCAGCTGATGAAGCTGGGCCAGATGGTCACGATCAACCAGCAACTCGACCAAGAGACGGCGATGATCGTGGTTGAGGAGATGGGCCACCAGGCCTTTGCGGCCAAACTGGACGATCCTGATGCCTTCCTCGAAGAGGAGCATGTTGCGGCCGAAGGCGAGCAGTTGCCGAGGGCGCCAGTGGTCACGATCATGGGTCACGTCGACCACGGCAAGACCTCGCTGTTGGACTACATCCGACGCACCCGTGTTGCGGCCGGTGAGGCTGGCGGCATCACGCAGCACATCGGCGCATACCACGTCGAGACACCGCGCGGCATGATCACTTTCCTTGACACGCCAGGCCACGCCGCGTTCACCGCGATGCGTGCACGCGGCGCGACCGCGACCGATCTGGTGATCCTGGTGGTGGCTGCCGACGACGGTGTGATGCCGCAGACCAAGGAAGCGATTTCGCACGCCAAGTCGGCGAATGTGCCGATGGTCGTGGCCATGAACAAGATCGACAAGCCCGGTGCCAACCTCGAGCGCCTGAAGGGCGAGTTGGTGGCCGAGGCGGTCGTGCCTGAAGACTTCGGAGGCGACACGCCGTTCGTGCCCGTCTCGGCCAAGACCGGCGAGGGCATTGACGACCTGCTGGAGCAGGTGCTGCTGCAGGCCGAGGTGCTGGAACTCAAAGCGTCGAAAACGTCTTTCGCCAAGGGTCTGGTCATCGAAGCCCGACTCGACAAAGGTCGAGGCCCGGTGGCCACGGTGCTGGTGCAAAGCGGTACGCTCAAGCGCGGTGATGTGGTGTTGGCGGGTTCAAGTTTTGGCCGGGTCCGGGCGATGACCGATGAAGACGGCAAGTCCTGCCAGGAAGCCGGCCCGTCGATCCCGGTCGAAATCCAGGGCCTGACCGAGGTGCCGCAAGCTGGCGACGAGTTCATGGTGCTGTCCGATGAACGCCGGGCGCGCGAGATCGCGACCTTCCGCCAGGGCAAGTATCGCGAGGTCACCCTCAACCGCCGCCAGGCAGCCAAGCTCGACAACATCTTTGACAACATGGGCGAAGGCCAGGCGCAAACGCTGGCCCTCATCATCAAGGCCGATGTGCAAGGCTCGCAGGAAGCGCTGGCGCAGTCGCTGGTCAAGCTCAGCACGCCCGAAGTCAAGGTGCAGATCGTTCACGGCGCCGTCGGCGGCATCAGCGAGAGCGATGTCAATCTGGCGATTGCGTCGAAGGCGGTCATCATTGGCTTCAATGTCCGCGCCGACGCGGGGGCTCGCAAGCTGGCCGAGAACAACGGCGTCGATCTGCGCTACTACAACATCATCTACGACGCTGTCGACGAGGTGAAGGCCGCGATGACCGGCATGCTCGCGCCCGAGCAGAAGGAAGAAGTCATCGGCAGCGCCGAGATTCGCACCGTTTTCATCGCCAGCAAGATCGGCACGGTGGCCGGTTGCATGGTCACCGCAGGTGTGGTCCGCCGCAACGCCAAGTTCCGCCTGCTGCGCGACAACGTGGTGATCTACACCGGCGAGCTCGATTCGCTCAAGCGCATGAAAGACGATGTGCGCGAAGTGGTCGAGGGCTTCGAGTGCGGTATCAAGCTCAAGAACTACAACGACATCGCCGAGGGCGACCAGCTGGAGTTCTTCGAGGTCAAGGAAGTCGCCCGAACGCTGTAATTTTGCCCCTAGTCGCTGCGCCCCTGCCCTGGTGGGGCGCTCCCAGCCTTGGGACGGCCCGGCGGCCGGGGCGGAGTTGCCCTTACCTGCAAACCCCGCTATCCCCAAGAAGGCGGGGTTTGCACTTGTGCGGCCCACTCAGAGAACACCATGCGCCACAAGCGAGCCATTCCCCACCGCGGCGTCCGCGTTGCCGACCAGATCCAGCGCGATCTCGGTGAGTTGATCCGCGACCTCAAAGATCCCCGCATCGGCATGGTCACGGTCAACAGCGTCCAGGTCACGCCCGACTATGCCCATGCGAAGGTCTACTTTTCAGTGCTGGTCGGTAACACCGCTGAATGCGAGGCGGGTCTGAATGAAGCAGCCGGATTTCTGCGCAATGGCCTGTTCAAGCGCTTGCAAATCCACACCGTGCCGACCCTGCATTTCCAGTTCGACCGCACCACCGAGCATGCGGCTGAACTGTCGGCGCTGATCCGTGAAGCCAATTCGACGCGCGCCAAAGAAGACGGTGAGCCCTGAGGTTATGCGCCATCCTGTCCGTGTCCGCCAAGTTCGCCGTGCGCTGCACGGTGTGCTGCTGCTCGACAAGCCGCTGGGCTGGACGAGCAACGACGCTTTGCAGAAAGCCAAGTGGCTGCTGCGGGCTGAGAAAGCAGGTCACACGGGAACGCTCGATCCGCTGGCCACTGGCTTGCTGCCGTTGTGCTTCGGTGCTGCGACCAAGTTCAGCCAGGTCAGCCTGGATGCCGACAAGGCTTACCTCGCGACGCTGGGTCTGGGTCGCCGTACCAGCACTGGCGACCTGGAGGGCGAGGTGCTGCAGGAGCGGCCTGTCAACATCGACCGGCGCTTGATTGAGCAGGTGCTGCAGCGCTTCACCGGGCCAATCGCACAGGTGCCGCCGATGCACTCGGCGCTGAAGAAAGACGGCCGGGCGCTCTACGAGTATGCCCGCGCCGGTCTCGAGGTCGAGCGCCCAGCACGCCAGGTGACGATTCACGCAATCGACATCATCGACTGGCAGGATGTCAGTTTGGTGATTGCCGTGTCTTGCAGCAAGGGAACTTACATCCGCACCCTGGCCGAGGACATCGGCGAGGCGCTGGGTTGTGGCGCTCACCTGACCGGTCTGCGCCGCACCGGCAGCGGGCCGTTGGGTGTCGCTGGCGCGGTGACGCTGACCGATCTCGAAGCCATGGATGAAGCCGATCGGCTGGCTCGGTTGCTACCTGCGGATACCTTTTTGGCCGATTGGCCGAGCTTGGCCTTAGACACTTCGGAAGCGGGCCGCTTTCTGACTGGCCTGCGCCGGCGGGTGATGCATGCCGATGCACCGGCCATCAAAGTCTACGGCCCGGAGCCCGGTGCTTTTCTTGGCAGTGCCCACATCGT
>CANFPU010000189.1 GCA_947448955.1 Burkholderiales bacterium | reverse complement strand
GTCCAGGTACAGGTCGCGTGCTTCGCCTCGAGAGCCATCCCACCTGAACATCAACCGCGAGTGTACAAGTCGCAATGTTCGGATGATCAGCGGGATGTGCTGGGGTTGGCACGCGGTCTGGCGGGCAGGATCAGCAACAATTTTATGAGACAGTTGTAATGAACAGTCATTGTGTGTATGATGAGATCCATGCAAGACACTCCTCAGCAACGCCACACCATCGACGAGCTGTCCACCCTCGTTGAACTGCCGCTGCGCACGGTTCGGTACTACATCCAACTCGGGCTGGTCGATCGACCCATTGGCGAGAAGAAGGCGGCCTACTACACCGCCGCCCATGTCGACCAACTGCTCACCATCCGCAAGTGGCAGAACGCCGGGCTCTCTCTAGAGCGCATCCGAGAAATCCTGGCTGCGCCAGAAGGCGGGCTGCTGCCGCCGCCACGCCCTCGCGGCGCCGGGACGGTCGAGGTCTGGAGCCACCTTGTCGTGGCCGACGGGCTGGAGATCACCTTGGAGCCGAACCGGGCGGGCTTGAGTTCAGAAGATGTACGTGCCCTGTTTCGCGGTGTCACCGCTCTCTACGAACAGATCAAAAAAGGCCAAGACCATGACAACAACTGAAGAAAACAGCGCCATCCTGGTGGACAGCAATGGCGGACAGGTTGCGCTCAAGGCAGTCAAGGTTCGGGCCCGCTTGCACGAACTTGTCGCCGAGGTCGAGGTCGAGCAGTCTTATCTGAACCCGCAGAACACCAACATCGAGACCGTCTACACCTTCCCGCTGCCCATCGGTGCCGTGTTGCTGGGCATTGAGCTTGAGATTGCCGGCAAGAAACTCGCCGGCCAAGTCATTGAGCGCAAGAGGGCTGAGCGCGACTACGAAGAGGCGGTGACCGACGGCAACAGCGCCGTCTTGCTGCAAGAAACTGGCCCAGGCCTTTACACCGCCAGTATCGGCAACCTGATGGCTCGCGAGAGCGCCGTCATTCGCTACCGCTACGCGCTGATGCTGTCTTGGCAAGGCAACAAACTGCGTCTGCTGCTGCCGACGACGATTGCGCCGCGCTATGGCAATGCCGAGGCGGCGGGCTTGCAGCCGCACCAGATCCCTGAATTTTCTTTGATCGCAGAGTACCCCTTCAGCCTGACGGTCCTGGTCGAGGGTTCGTTGGCATCGATGACGATTGCAAGCCCGACCCACACGATCTCCTACGAAAAGCTGGCCAACGGGATCAGCGCAAAGATCTCAGGTCAAGCCGTGCTCGATCGCGATTTTGTGTTGACCCTCGAATCAAGCACCGCGCAGTCAAGCTGTGTCTACATGCCCGACGGCGATGAACATGTCGCGATCGCGTCGCTGCGAATTCCACCGGTCGCCGCGAATGACAAGAAGCCCCTCGCCGTCAAGCTGCTGATTGATTGCTCCGGCTCGATGGGCGGCACCAGCATTGTTCAAGCACGCAAGGCGGCGCTGGAAATACTCAACGCGCTCAGGCCGACCGACAGCTTCAACGTCACGCTTTTTGGCAGCGACTTCAAGCACCTGTTTCCGCACATGGTGCCGGCCAGCGGCAAGTTCATTACCCAGGCTTGGAACCGTCTTGAGCAACTCGATGCTGACATGGGCGGCACAGAAATGGAAAGCGCTTTGGCGGCCACCTTCGCGCTCAAAGGATCAGACGGTGCGCCTTGCATCTTGCTCATCACAGACGGTGCGGTGTATGAACATGAAAAGCTGGTTCGTCGCGCGGCAGCCTCTGCCCATCGCGTCTTCACCGTTGGCGTTGGCACGGCGGTCGTTGACGATTTTCTGGAGTCCTTGGCGATGAAGACCGGCGGGGCCTGTGAATTGGTCAGTCCGCAAGAAGGCATGTCAGAAAAAATTCTCGCGCAGTTTCACAGACTGAGACAACCCAAACTCGAGCAGGTGCAAATTGACTGGCCCACGACGCCGGAATGGACCACGCCGCTGCCGCAGACCCTCTTTGCTGGCGACACGGTTCACGCGTTCGCTGGTTTCAAGCGCGCCGTCGACGGCTTGGTCACACTGCGTACGACAGCGGCCGGTCAGCCTCTGAGCGTCACAACAACGCCGACTTTGAGCGGTGAAAAGGATCTGCCGCGCATCGCTGCGGCACACCGAATCAAACATGCCACGCCAGAGGAGATGCTGGCACTGTCATTGAAGTACCAGTTGCTCTGCGCATTGACCAGCTACTTGGTCGTCGCTGAGCGGGAGGTGAAAGCCGTCGATCTGCCGGAACTTCATCATGTCCCACAGATGCTTGCTGCTGGTTGGGGTGGGGTGGGTTCTGTTGCCTCTGTTCGTTCTTCCGCCTCAACCTTAGATGATGCAGATGACGGGCCGTTTGCCTCTGAACTCTGCGACGATGGTCATGGACTTTCTTCGATTCAGCCGGCTTTTTCTAGTCTGGTAGGTCCTGGTTCTACGAAGAAGATCACTTCAATGCAAAGCGCAAGCTATTCAATGGCATCGAGTGATATCGATGAATACGCGCCGGAAATCAACAAGGTAACGCCAGCCGAGTTCATCGCAAACCTTGAGCGCGACACCGTCCGAATCATCAGGTCGATCAAGTTGCCGAAGACAATCGAAGCGCTCGAGTATTTGGGGATGCCGAGCGAAGATGCCGCTTGCCTGCGAGAAGAGCTTGCCAAGGGGGGCAGGGAAGATGCGGTCGTCATGGCCTACCTCTACGCCTTGTCAGAGTCGAACATTGGGCATTTGTTCGGGCGCGCACTCAAACGCGCCATCCTGAAAGCGTGGAAAGACTCAGGCCCTGATATTGACCTTGATGCGTCGATGGCACCCTAACCATGGCGGTCAGTGCCACGGCTTGGACTTCTGGGCTGTTGATGACGAATACGCCCTAAATCTTGAATCGCTAAGTTCTGGGAGGCTGATGCCTTCAGCCCTTTGGCTCGAATCGCGATGGCTCAGCTTCGGACCAGATTTCATTTCCAAACGCACCTCCATCCGCCCGTGCCCGCCCCGCACCCGCCCAGGACCGCAAAGACCATCATGCCAACCACCTTCAGCACCTCGCCGGTCACGCCCGGTCTGCATGCCGCCAAGGGCGACCTACCGATGCTGGAGCGGGTGCGTCTGGTCGGCAGCCTGGCCGGACCGCTGCTGGAACTCGCGGTGGAGCAGCATTTCTGCAACCGCTCAGCCAGCCATGTCGAACTGGTGTATTCCTTCCCCATCCCCTGGGGTGCCGTGCTGCTGGACCTCGAGGTGCGGCTCGGCGACAAGGTGCTGAATGGAGAGGTGGCGCCGCGTGCTCGAGCCCAGGCGCTGTATGAATCGGCGCTCGACGATGGCGACGCTGCTGTGCTGCTGCAGCAGACCGATGACGGTGGCTGCACCCTGAACCTGGGCAACCTGGCGCCCGATGAACGCTGCATCGTCAAATACCGGTTTGCACAGTTGCTGCGGTTCGACCGCGGCAGCCTGCGCCTGATGCTGCCCACGGTGCTGGCGCCGCGCCATGGGGCGCCGCTGGCGCTGGAGCCCGGCCACAAGCCGGCGCCCGACCTGCTGGCCGACTATCCGCTGGAGCTTGAACTCACGCTGGACGCCACGCTCAGCCAGGGCCGTATCGCCTCGCCCAGCCACCCGGTCCGGGTCAGCCTGGGGGCAGGGGGTGCGACGGTGGGATTGGCGCGCAAGGGCTACCTCGACCGCGACTTTGTGCTGGTGATCGACGGTTTGGCGCACGCCTCCACCATGGTGTTGGGCGCCGACCCGGTGCAAGCCGGCCAGGTCGCGGTGCTCACCAGTTTTGCGCTGCCGCCGGGCACGCCCAAGATGCCGGTCAGCGCCAAGCTGCTGCTCGACTGCTCAAGCTCGATGGCCGGCGACAGCATCGCTGCGGCCCGCGAGGCCATGGCGTCTTGCCTGGAACAACTGCAGCCAGGCGACCGCATCCTCTTGTCTGACTTCGGTGACGAAACCCACCATCTCTCCACGCGCTGGATGAGCCCGGGCACTGCTGCGATGGCCACCGCCAGGCGATGGGTGATGTCTCGGCGGGCCAACCTGGGCGGCACCCAGATGACCCGGGCGCTCGATTCGGTGTTCAGGCTGTGCGGCGGCGAGGCGGCAGATGTCTTGCTGATCACCGACGGCCAGATCGAGAACCTGGGCGAAACCATCGACGCTGCACGCCGCAGCGGCCACCGGGTGTTTGCCGTGGGCATCGGCGCGGCGCCGGTCGAGGCCTTGCTGCGGCAACTGGCAGCGGCCACCGGCGGCGCCTGCGAGTTTGTGGCCGGCGGCGAGGACGTGCAACCCGCCGTCCAGCGCTTGTTCGCACGCCTACGCAGCGAGCAGATCGAGGCCCTGCGCTGCGACTGGTCGCTGAGCGCTGGGCAAATTGTCTGGAGCGCACCCAGCACCTCGCAGCCGCCCTGGGCCGGTGACACGGTCAAGTTCTTGCTGCGATTCGACGGCCAACCCCGAGGCTCTGCCGCTTTCTCCTGGCAAGACAGCAGCGGTCGGCATGAGCTGACACTGGCCGTGCCCACGCAGGTGCAGACCAGCGGCGCGCTAGCACGCATGGCCGCCGCCAACGCCTGCCAATCGCTGCCCGAGGCCGAGGCCACCGCGCTGGCGATTCGATACCGGTTGCTTACCCCACACACCCACTGGGTGATGGTGCACCAGCGCGCAGCGCACGACCAAGCGCCGCTGCTGCCGGACATCAACATGGTGCGGCCGATGTTGGCGGCGGGTTGGGGCGGCACGGGCAGCGTCGTCAAATCGGCAAGTAGAAGCTATGCGTCGCTGACCGCGCCCGCACGTATGAGCAGCTCGCTACCGAAGCTTCGTTCAATCTCTACGCTCCCAACTTCATCCGGCAAGGGCCGCGAGGCAGGAACGGGGAGGAGCGACTACTCGGCGCTGTCATCGCCTTCGGTATGGCGCAGCGCACGCCCTCAAGCCTCTAGCGGAGTCGAGGCGCCGCGCGGCAGCGACAACGGTGCAGACGAGAGCGACATCCCGGCCTTTTTGCGTCGCCAGACGGATGAGCCCGGCGCAGGCAGCGACCCATTTGCGCCGGCCTTCCAGGCCATCGATAGCCGTGCCAGCCATGCCAACCGAGGCAGTCACATCACGCCCGATGGCCTGCGGTCTTGGCTGTGGGCTCGCCCGGCCGACCACTGGCCGCACGCGATGATGGGCTTGGCAACACTGGGCGTGCCCCGCGCTTGGTGCGATTGGCTGCACCGCCTGTGCGCGCCTGGGCTTGAAAGCGCGCAGATCGTTCGGGTGTTCCTGATGGCCTTGGCGCTGCGCCAGACACCGGGCCGCAGCCCCAGGGTGCTGGACATCGCCGGCAAGTTCAGGCGCCTGACCACCGAGCGCGAGCTCGAACGCCAACTCCAGCAACTCGGGCACAAGTTCGCGCAGGCGGCCGAAATCCGCGCGGCGGTGATGTCGCTGAACGACCAGGACTGGGGCGAACCGCCTGCAGCGCGGTCGGGCGGAACCAGCGTCATGGGTTCTGACTTGTCGGCCTGTTGAGGCGGGTACAGGGTTGCAGCAAGCGCCGTTTTGGGCTCAGGCATTTGCTGCTGGCCCTGCCATACCCAGTCGAAACTGAGCCAGTGCGTAGGTGTTCAGAGAGAGCTTGCCCAGACGGCCCTGGTCGCCTTAGTCCGACCTGCGCAACAGCCCGGCCCAGCGCAGCGGAGACACGCCCGCCAAGTCGGTGACATCGACACGAACGCAGCCCACCACGCGCGCGTCATGAGGACGCGCGAGCCTTGACAGGTGAAACGTCATTGGATATCTTTAAGATATGTATTTTCAGGAAGTCCTGTCATGCCCACCCGCAGCACCGTTGATCAGATTGCGTTCCGCTACCGCCAGGCCGACAGCACGACAGGCGTCACCCGCGACACCGCCAAACGCATCGCCGAACGCCTCGGTGTTGATGAAACCCAGGCCATTCATCTGGCGCTGCACGACCTGGCCATCAAGCTGCTGCCACAGTACGAGGCCGACGACGGGCCGCTGACAGCCGCGCAGGTGCGACAGATCAAAAAGCATGCGCCGCAAGGCAAGAAGAAATCGGTGCGCTCCAGCCTGTTCGAGGTGGAGCCCGCATGACATCCCAGTGGTGGGCCGAGCCCACCGCTGGCGAGATCGTGTGGTGCCACTTTTCCGACGACATCAACCCGCGCCCGAAGCCAAGGCCGGCCTTGGTCCTGGTCGTCTTTGACGACGACGCGCCGCAGTTCACGGTGCGCGTCGCCTATGGCACCAGCCAGCGCACCACCAAGCTGCACCGCGGCGAGTTCTCCATCCTGCGGGACCGCAACCCCGCAGCCTGTGAGGCAGCCGGCCTCAGCCACGACACCAAGTTCGACCTGAGACAAGCCCTCGACCTGTCGTACATCACGGAGTGGTTCTCCGTGCCGCCAGCTGCGCCCCACGGACAGACGCCCAAGCTCGGCACCTTGCACCCGTCGCTGGTACTGGCCGTCCAGGCTGCCTTCCGCGCGACAACGACATGACCCCGTGCCGGGTTTGCCGATCAATAGTGGTATCGGCCTTGCAAGAACTCGATTTTGTCGGGCTTGATCAGGTAGACGCAGCGATGTTCCTGCGTGATGCGCCGCGACCAGACATCTGAGCCAAGATACTTCAGCGGCTCTGGCTTGCCGATGCCGTCAAAAGGGTCCCGCAAAACTGCCTGCACCAGATCCAGTAGCCTCTTGGCGGTGCGGCGGTCCGTCTCAACCCAATGCTGCAGGTCTTCCAAGAACTCCGGGTGGCAGACGGCGAGGCGATCGCCATCTAAGCCTTTTAGCCTTTTGGGTCCCTTAGACATCGACTCCCGCCAGTTTGGTCAGGTCAGCCATGGTCATGGGCGCAATGCTTTTTCCGCGTGCGCGGGACAAGGCCGAGAGCAGGCGCTCAGCGTTTTTCTCTGAGCGCAGCAGGTGCGCGGTCTCCACCAGGCCCGCGAGTTCATCGGCAGCAATCATCGCCACATCGCCACCGGTGCGACGGCGCACCACGATGACCTCCCGGTCGTTGACGGCGCGATCCATCAGCGATTTCAACTGCTCTCTGGCCTGGCTGTAAGTGGTCTCGATGGTCATCGCGAACTTTCTCTAGTTGGACAGGAATATTGTACAAAATGACGACAAAAGATTGCTTGATCGAAACAGTCGAGCATTCGCCAGCAGCCGAACTGCTCACCCCCATGCCAGAGCCCGGAAGCAGGCACGGCGACGCCCGGATGAAGGTGCGACACCACCGCGTTGGCCGCACTTGTCAACTGCGCACCCGGTAGGTCGAAGCTCGACCTGTCCCCCTATTCGCCCGACTGCGCGAGCACTGCCTCGACCAAGCGGTCGCTCAGGAAATAGCCACCACCCCGCAGCGCCAGCAGCAGCGGCCTGACCTTGTCGACCGCGCCGGCCTGTTTGGCCAGCACCAATAAGCCCGCCGTGCCGATGATGGCCACTTGGCAGTGCTGCGCTGCCTGCCGCCCGCGGTGCTCGTCGATCAGCAGCAGGGCTGCTGTGCCCCGGGTCGCCAGCTGCTGCGCCAACACCAGCGCGCTGAG
>CANFPU010000188.1 GCA_947448955.1 Burkholderiales bacterium | reverse complement strand
GGGTGGCACGCCGAGACTTGGTGGTGTTGCCCGAGGTTGGCAGCCCGGGAGGCGGTTCGCTGGGCATGGGCTATTCGATCGCGTCTGGCGTCGCTGCCAGGCCTCAGGCCGCCGGCTGGCTGGTGCTGCCAGGAGACATGCCACTGGTCAAGCCGTCAACCTTGGTGGCGGTCGCCTCGGCGCTGACGCAGCAACCCGTGGTCTATGCCCAGTACCTGGGTCGACGAGGACACCCGGTCGGGTTTTCAGCCGAGCTGTATTCCGAACTGGTCCAACTCCACGGCGATGAAGGCGCGCGCCGTGTCAGCGCACGCTACCCGTCCATCGGGCTTGAATTGGGTGACGCGGGTGTGTTGTTCGATATCGACACCGCGGCGGACCTCGCAGCGCTGCGCGCCACCGACAGCGACCCGACGCCAGCGCTGCATCTTCAACGCTGAAGTCGGCAATCGCTGATCGACTCGCCAGTCGGCCGCCGCGACGAGCTCGCGGCCAAGATGCGCAGCGCAGGTCGGCTGGCCGCGTTGGCCCGTTGGGGCTCAGAAATTGGCGTTTTTTTGGCGGGTGACCGTTAAGTCCTTGTCCCAGTTTGTATGAGTTCGATCTTGTAGCCATCCGGGTCGGTGACGAAGGCGATCACCGTGTTGCCACCCTTGACGGGTCCGGGTTCACGGGTGATCGCGCCGCCCAGCGCGGCGGCTTGGTCACGCAACCCGCTGCAGGTGGCGGCGACGTCGGGCACGCCGATCGCAATATGGCCAAACGCCGTGCCGAGGTCGTAGTGGTCGACGCCGTAGTTGTAGGTCAGCTCAATCTCGGCCTGGCCCGGATTGCCGCCGTAGCCGACGAATGCCAGGTCGTACTGCTGCTCGGGCCGCAGCGTCTTGCGCAGCAGTTCCATGCCCAGCACCTGGGTGTAGAAATCAATCGATCGCTGCAGGTTGCCGACCCGCAACATGGTGTGGAGCATGCGCATTTTTGATCCTTGAAGCATTGTTTGAGCAGAGTGTGCCCGAATCACAAGTCGGTCAGTTTGGCGGGGGAATTGCTGAACTGGCGGTTGCTGAAATTGCGCTGAGCGCCGAACCCGTGGTCCGGTCTTGAAGATGTCCGTTAGACGCTGAAAAAGTGTGGGCAATGGGTAAACTGGTGCAGGTCAGCGGCTTGTTGCTAGGCGCTGCAAGCCGCCGGTTGATGTGATTGTGCGCCCATTCTTCTCACCACCTGAGGTTCCAAGATGAAACTTGCATCCGCGCTTTGCGCGTCCCTTTTTGCCCTGTGCGCCGCCACAGCTGTCCAGGCCCAGGAATACAACAAAGTTCCCGCCGGTGACGCGCAGTACGGTCAGTGCCTGGCCTACGCCGCCAAGCTGTACGAAGGCGGCAACGAAAAGAGCCCGATCGCGGGTCAGTCCAAGGCGCAGGCCTGGTGCACCTGCATGTGGAACGAGACCCCTGAGGACTTCAAGGGCAACCTGGCGACCTTCTCTGAATCGTCCAAGGGCAAGGCCACCAACAAAATCTGCGAGAAATACGCCGACTGGGGTTGATCCGGCATTGGCCGATGATGCCCTCTAAGCCAAGGTCCCGAGAATATCAAAGCGACTGGCGGTGGCAAAGGACTCGCGCCTACCCCGCCCACACCGCCTACACGCCGGGCATCAACATCAGCTCGGCGCGCGGTCCAGCCAGATGCCCAAGCCCTGGGCATTGAGCTCGATGTCGAGTTCCAGCAAGCCCAGCCCGGTCTCGACATCGGGCAGACCGTGGCGCTGCAGCTGCGTGCGGCAGAGCCCGAACAGCCTGGACTTCAACGCGAGGTGGCGGTCCGGCGTGCTCCGCAGGTCTTGCGCTGCGGCCACCATCTCGTCGATCTGCTCGAACAGCAGTTGGGCCAAGCGGGGCACATCGGCCACTCTGCCGTAATGCGTGAGGTACATGCAATCGGGTTTGCGGGCCAGCAATCGATGGATCGATTGGCGCAGCGGCGCCGGCTCGAACTGCACTGGCGTCGATGTCGGCAGAATCCAAGCGCCTAGCGCGGTGTCGAAATCGCGGTAGCTCAGGCCGAAGGTGTCCCCTGTGAACCAGCCGCGGCTGCGTTCGTCCCAGAGGCAGTGGTGGTGGCGCGCATGGCCGGGCGTGTCGATGAAGTGCAGCGGTCTGCCGGCCAACTCGACCGCCATGCCGTCCTCGGTGGCGAGCACCCGATCGGCCGGCACCGGCACCAAGTTGCCATAGTCGCGGTCCATCGCAGCTTGTCCGTACACCGCCAACGCACCGGCATACAGCGCCTGAGGGTCGACCATGTGGCGAGCACCGCGCGGATGCACCAGCATCCTGGCCTGTGGCAGCGACTGCATCAGCAGCCCCGCGCCGCCCGCATGATCCAAGTGAACATGGGTCGGGATCACGAAGTCAACGGCGTCGACGCCCAGCCCCAGATCCTCGAGCGCAGCCAACAATCGAGGCACGGCGAAGTTGGTACCGGTATCGACAAAAGCGGCGCGGCCGTTCTCGACGATCAGGTAGGCGGCGTCAAAGAGCGGGCGATGAAATCCGGTGTCGATGACGTGCACACCGTGTTCCAAGGATTGGACAAAGGGCAGGGCCATGGGTCAGCCTTGGGCGTACAAGGCCCACAGTCGGCCAAGGTCGGCCGCACCGTCGTTGCCCTGCACGCCGCGCAGCACCTGCACGGCTTTGGCCTTGTGCTTGCTACTTTGCAGCATTGCCAGACCCAGCTTGAGCTTGGCGTCCTCAGGACGCTTCAAGTTGCCCTTGGCGATGCCTTGCTCGATCAAAGTCACGCCCTTTTCGGCCTGTCCCATGGTGGCATAGGCGTAGCCGATCTGCACCAGGTCGTTGCCCTCTTTGGCGGCTGCGGCGGCGTCAGCTCGGGTGGCGATCGACTGTTTGGCTTCAGCTTCTTGCTTGTTGGCCAAGTCGCGTAAACGCTTGTGGCGCTCGGCCTCTGCGCCATTGCCCAGCGCGCCGGTGGCAAACCCTTTGTCCACGATGGCCTTGCCTTCGGCGGGCAGCCCCGCCTGCAGCGCGAGCTGGCTCATCTCCATGAACTCATCGGTCTTGGCCAGCGAACCTGTGGCGAGCTTGAGCCGCATCAGATCGAGTGAAAAACGGTCTGAGAAGCCACTCTTGCGCTGCAGTCGGCCCAGGTAGATCGCCCAATATTCCTTTTTCGGGTAACTGAACAGCAGTTTTTCGAGCGTCGCGCCCTGGCCTGCCGGGTTGCCGGTGCGGGCCTGGGCGTCTGCCAACCGCAGCAGGTCGCCTTCTTCAGGCCGCTTGCCGGCTTGCTCGGCCGCCGCGACGGCCGCGCCCGCCTCCTTGGCCACTGCCGCGAAATCGCCGCTCTGCGACTGCACATAGGTTTGCAGTTGTTTCAGCTGTGCGCTGTTGCCGCCCAGCGACTGCGCTTTCTGGATCCATTGCCCGGTCTTGGCCCAATCCTTGGCCGTCGAGTAGGCAAAGGCTAACTGCTCGGCCACCTGCGCCGCATCGGTGCCGGTGACCTTGGGAAACACGGCCTCGAAAGCGGCGATCGCTGCGGGGTTGTCGCCTGCGCGCTGCGCCGCGGAACCCTTCATGCGGTCGATCATCAGCTGTTCGGCAGCGGTTTTCCCCGCCACCCCGTCGGCTTCACGCACTTTGGCCAGCGCTTCCTTGCCCTTGCCCGCTTTCAGCAACTCAGAGGCCTGCTGCAAGGGTTTGCCGACCTCTGGGCGCAAAGCCTGAGCATGCGCCGTGCTCGACAAACCGGCCGCACCGGCCAGCAGCAAGGCCGCGGCCAGTGTCGAAATCTTCATCATCGTCTAACTCAATTCATGAACTGTTCATTGCCGACCAAACCGATCTTGGTCACGCCGAGACGTTGCGCGCTGGCCATCACCATCGCCACTACTTTGTAGCTCACCAACTTGTTCGGTCGCAGGTGCACTTCGGGTTGATCCGGCAGTGCAGCAACTTGCACCAGCCGGTTCTCCAGATCGGCGCGGTCTTTGATGATCGCGCCATTCCAGCCGATCGTGCCGTCGAAATCGACATCGATGCGGACGATCTCGGGAGGCTTGGTTGGCGGGGTGCTCGGACCCACCGGCATGTTCATCTTCACCGCGTGGGTCTGGATCGGGATCGTGATGATCAGCATGATGATCAGCACCAACATCACGTCGATCAGTGGCGTGGTGTTGATGTCCATCATCGGGGCGTCTTCGTCGCCGCCCGAGCCTATTTGCATGGCCATGTCAGATTCCTGTTATTGACGCGGTGGCGCTTCAGTGATGAAGCCAACCTTGGCGATACCCGCGCGCTGGCAGGCCACCACCAAGCGACCGACGCTCTCGTAGCGCGCGTCCTCGTCACCTCGGATGTGCACTTCGGGCTGCGGATCCTTGATCGACTCTTTCTTGAGCGCTTGGACCAGGGCCTCGGTGTCCGGCATCTTGCGGGTGTTCCAGTACACATCGCCGTCACGGCTGACGGCCAGCAGGATGTTCTCCGGCTTGGTCTGCGTGGGCAGATTGCGTTCCTTGGGCAGTTGCAGTTTCACACTCTGCGTGACCACGGGAATCGTGATCAGGAAGATGATCAACAGCACCAACATCACGTCAACCAGCGGCGTGGTGTTGATGGCCGAATTCATCTCGTCTTCGTCGCCGTCAGACGACCCGACCTGCATCGACATGGCTTATCTCTTCGTGGACAACAGCACGTTGTGCACGTCACCGGCGAAGCTGCGGATCTTCTCCATCACCGTCTTGTTGCGGCGAATCAGCCAGTTGTAGCCCATCACCGCGGGCACCGCGACGGCCAGGCCGAATGCGGTCATGATCAGCGACTCACCCACCGGTCCGGCGACCTTGTCGATCGAGGCCTGTCCAGCGATACCGATCGCCGTGAGCGCGTGGTAAATGCCCCAGACCGTGCCGAACAGGCCGACGAACGGTGCGGTCGAACCGACGGTGGCGAGCACCGCCAGGCCGTCTTGCATGCGGCTCTGGATGTTGCTCACGGCACGCTCAACGCTCATGCTGATCCAGGTGTGGCGGTCGATCTGCTCGACCAGCGTGCCTTCGTGGTGCTCATCGGCGGTGACGCCCGCTTCGGCGATGTATCGGAAAGCGCTGCCTTCAGCCAGTGTTGTCGCCGCCTGTTTGATGCTGCCGGCTTTCCAGAAGCCCTCACCGACCATGTCGGCACTCTTGAGCATCTTGCTCTGCTCAAACAGTTTGGTGAAGATGACGTACCAACTGCCCATGCTCATGATGATCATGATGATCAGCGTGCCGCGCGCGACGAAGTCGCCTTGGCTCCACAGCGCGTCGAGTCCGTAGGGATTGTTGACCTCTTCCTTCGCGATCCCCGGCGCGGGCGCGGGCGCCGGTGCCGAGGCCTGTGCTTCAGGCGCTGAGGCTTGAGCCAGCGCCGGGCCGGGCACGGTGGTCAGCGCTGCGAGCGCGAGCAAGGCGGCGGCCAGTGGCGCGCGCAGTGTTTTCATCAGGGACATAGTGACTCCAGGGAGGGACAGACGCGTGTTGGGGTCGCCAGCACGCCGGGCGAAGGCGGGGTAAAGAGCGGATTTCTGGCTGATTGGCGAGACCTTAAAGGGCCCGTGTGTCAATCTGTTTTCCAGACATAGTCGACCATGGTGGTGCCGCCGATGGGCTTGCCTTGTTCGTCTATGCCGGGTTTGAAGCGGCACTTGCTGAGTGCT
Organism: Burkholderiales bacterium; assembly: GCA_947448955.1. Lineage (GTDB taxonomy): Bacteria > Pseudomonadota > Gammaproteobacteria > Burkholderiales > Burkholderiaceae_C > Pseudaquabacterium. The sequence goes on along the minus strand of CANFPU010000188.1, from coordinate 1,925 downwards.
TCTAAAGCGGTTTTGTCAAGCAATCGGTGCTCGCGCGAAGTCCCCGCCGAGCGCTCGACCTCGGCCTTGGCCACGGCGCCTGTGGCGTCCACGGTAAAGCGGATCTTGCTGGTGCCGGTGGCATCAGCACGCAGGGCGGCCGAGGGGTACTCTGGCTTTTCGCAGGTGCTGACATCGATGCGGGCGGGAACTGCCTGAGGCTTCGGCGCAGGGGGCGCAGCCGGTGCCGGCGGCGCAGCAGGCGCCGGTGCCGGTGCTGGCGCAATGGCCACAGGTGCAGGCGGGGGCGCAACGCGCGTCACCGTGATCGCTGGCGCAATTTGCGGTGTGCTGATCTGCACCTCGGGCGGCGGCATGAAGGACGGCGGCGGTGCGGAGACCTTGGGCGGCGGCGGCAGTTTGTCCGGCGGCGGCGGCGGGGGCGGTTTGACCTCTTCGATCAGCTTGGTCTCGAGTGGGGCCTTGATGACCTCCACGATTTTTCGGCCGAGTCCGTTGACCAAGGCATAGCCAAGCGCGATATGCAGCACCACGACCACACCGAACCCGATCGGGTGTTTGCCTGGTCGGCGTTGCTGGGAAGCGAAATCCACTGTATGACCTCCAGACAGCGCCAGCATGGTTGCCCGAGCTTCTGTGACTCTTGTTGATGAGGCGGCCTTGTGAGCCGCTGGCGGCGTGTCCGCTATGTGGGCCAAGAATATATCTTGAAAATTCTTAAATGGCTCTTTTTTGCGCCTTAAGTGCGCCAAGTGATCAAGTTGGGCGAAGCTTCTCAGCTGACCGGCCACGACCTTCCGCACGGTTTTTGAGGCCAGAGCGCTTTGGGCGGATCCAAGAAAAATGGCCAACCCATCGGTTGGCCATCTTAAATGGAATGGTGGAGACGAGGAGGATCGAACTCCTGACCTTCGCATTGCGAACGCGACGCTCTCCCAGCTGAGCTACGCCCCCACGAACGACCAAGATTCTAGCAGCAGCGATGAAGGCAGCCTGTTGTTTGCTCAGGCGGGTCCCGCAAGCGGCGCGGGCTGACATCCACTGACGCGCGCTGTGCTTGCTCGTGCTGGGCGGTGGTCTCAGGGTTCAAGCTCTCAGACTATGACAATTTTATTTCTATAGCCAGGACCTATTGACTAGATTGACGCTTTGTATTGGCGCTTCGAGGCTGGGTTTGGTACCGTTCGGTCTGCCCTGTCGCATGTTCACGCGATGGTCCGTGTCCCAGTCATCAAAAGGAGCTTCCCATGAGCTTGAAGGGTTCCAAGACCGAACAAAACCTGAAAGACGCCTTTGCCGGCGAATCTCAGGCCAACCGCCGTTACCTGTATTTCGCAAACAAGGCCGACATCGAGGGCCAGAACGATGTGGCGGCGCTGTTCCGCTCCACCGCTGAAGGCGAGACGGGTCATGCCCACGGCCACCTCGAATTCCTCGAGGCCACGGGCGACCCGGCCACCGGCCTGCCGATCGGCAGCAGCCGCCAGAACTTGGCAGCTGCCGTTGCCGGCGAGACGCACGAGTACACCGACATGTACCCGGGCATGGCGAAGTCGGCACGCGACGAAGGTTTCGACGAGATCGCCGATTGGTTCGAGACCCTGGCCAAGGCCGAGCGCTCGCACGCCAACCGTTATCAGAAAGCCCTCGACGCGCTGGTCGACTGACCTGCTGCCTCGGGCGTTTTCGCTGCAACACAAGGGGTCTTCAAGGGCCCCTTGTTCGTTGTGCCAGCCCTTTGCTCGCACCCACCTTCTCAAGACAGCAGGCCCAAGACCATGAGTACCCGCGAAGGCAACCTCGAAGCGCCCACCCGCCATGCGTTGGACTGGAAGAACCCTCAGTTCTACGACCAGGACGCTTGTTTCACCGAGATGGAGCGGGCGTTCGACATCTGCCACGGTTGCCGGCGCTGTGTCAGCCTG
>CANFPU010000187.1 GCA_947448955.1 Burkholderiales bacterium | reverse complement strand
TTCCTGCACAGCGAGCCGGTCACCCAGCGTCCGCCGCCGCACCTCAATCTGGTGTCGCAGAAGATGGGCATTCACGAGTGGAGTTATCAGAACTCGGTGTCCGACGACCAGCGTTTCAAAGTGCCATGGGCCAACGCTGAGAAAGCACTCGCCAACATCAAGGTCGAGGTCGAACTCGGCTTCGATCTGGCCACCGCTTTCAAGGAGGCCGAGCGCTGCCTGAACTGCGACGTGCAGACGGTGTTCCTCGACAAGCAGTGCATCGAGTGCGATGCCTGCGTCGACATCTGCCCGATGGACTGCATCAGCTTCACCGACAACGGTGAAGAAGCCGACCTGCGCACGAGGCTGAGCGCGCCGGCGCAAAACCTTGAACAAGACCTCTATGTCAGCGGTCCGCTGAAGACACTGCGCGTGATGGTCAAGGACGAAGACCTCTGCCTGCACTGCGGCTTGTGCGCCGAGCGTTGCCCCACCGGCGCCTGGGACATGCAGAAGTTCTTGCTGCAGACCACCCAGGCAGGCCCATCCTGTCGCGATAGCAAACCCACCGCCAAACGCGTGGAGACCACCGCATGAAACGCCTGGAAGCGGTCAACGATTTCGTTGTCAAGTTCGCCAACGTCAATGGCTCGGGGTCGGCTTCGGCCAACGAGCTGTTCGCCAAATCGATCCTGCGCATGGGCGTGCCGGTCAGCCCGCGCAACATCTTTCCGAGCAACATTCAAGGCCTGCCGACCTGGTACGAAGTGCGGGTCAGCGAGCACGGTTGGCTCGGTCGGCGCGGCGGCATCGACATGATGGTGGCGATGAACCCGCAGACCTGGACCCAGGATGTGGCCGAGGTCGAGCCCGGTGGCTACCTGTTCTACGACAGCACCAAGCCCTTGCCGCCATCGGCCTTTCGCGATGACATCACGGTGATCGGCATGCCCGTCACCGCGATCTGCAACGCCACCTACGAGGACTCGCGCCAACGCCAGCTGTTCAAGAACATCATGGTGCTGGGCGCTTTGGCCGCGCTGATGGAGGTGGACACCGCCGTCATCGAAGGCTTGTTCAAAGAGCAGTACCGCGGCAAAGAGCGCTTGCTCGAATCCAACGTTCGGGCGCTGCACTCGGGCCACGGCTTTGCGCGCGACCACCTGCAGCCGCCGATCGGCCTGCGGGTGCGGAAGGCCGACAAGGTGGGCAACCGCATCTTTGTCGAGGGCAACGCGGCCGCTGCACTGGGCTGTGTGTACGGCGGCGCGACGGTCTGCGCCTGGTACCCGATCACGCCTTCGTCTTCGGTGGCAGAGGCCTTCGACAAGTATTGCCAGAAGTTCCGGGTCGACGCCGAAACTGGCGAGCACAAGTACGCCATCGTGCAAGCAGAGGACGAGATCGCGTCGATCGGCATGGTCACCGGTGCAGGCTGGAATGGCGCCCGCGCCTTCACCGCCACCTCGGGCCCTGGTGTGTCGCTGATGACCGAGTTCATCGGCTTGGCGTACTTCGCCGAGATCCCGATGACCATCATCAACGTGCAACGCGGTGGCCCCTCCACCGGCATGCCCACGCGAACCCAGCAAGCCGACCTGCTGGCCTGCGCGTATGCCTCGCATGGCGACACCAAACACGTGCTGCTGCTGCCACAAGACCCGAACGAATGCTTCGAGCACTCGGCCACGGCGCTCGATCTGGCGGATCGCCTGCAGACCCCCGTGTTCGTGATGACCGACCTCGACATCGGCATGAACCAGCGCCTTTGCGAGCCCTTGGCCTGGGACGAAGGCAGGTGCTACGACCGCGGCAAGGTCATGAGCGCCGCCGAGCTCGAATCGGGCAAGGACTTCGGTCGCTACAAGGATGTCGACGGCGACGGCATCCCCTGGCGCACGCTGCCGGGCACACACCCGACGAAGGGCGCTTACTTCACCCGCGGCACCACCCGCGACCCCTACGCGCGCTACTCCGAGTCGGGTGTCGATTACACCTACAACGTCAAGCGGTTGTTGCAGAAGTTCGCGACTGCGGCCGATCTGGTGCCGCAGCCGGTGCTGAAACCCTCCAGCCAGAAGACACGGCTGGGGGTGATCTATTTCGGCTCGACCTCGCCGGCGATGGACGAGGCCCTGGTGGCGCTGGCGGGCGCAGGCATTCACCTCGACGCGATGCGTCTGCAGGCCTTCCCGTTCCCAGCCAGCGTGAAGCAATTCATTGAGGGCCATGACCAGGTCTTCGTCGTCGAGCAGAACCGCGACGCGCAGATGCGCTCGCTGCTGGTCAATGAACTCGAGGTCAACCCGGGCATGCTGACCAAAGTGCTGCATTACGACGGCACACCGATCACCGCGCGTTTCATCACCCAGGCCATCACGAACCACGTTCAGGTGCCGGCGGTCTCGTCCAGGCTTGAAAGAGTTTCATGATGAACCCATCCGCATCTCGTTCGCTGCCCCGCGTGGCGGCGTCGGCCCGGCAGGAGACCGAATGACCTACATCACCAAGCCCAAGCTGCACCACCCGACCCTGGTCCGCAACAAAGTCGGCTACACCCGCCGCGACTACGAGGGCAAGATCAGCACCTTGTGCGCCGGTTGCGGCCACGACTCGATCTCGGCCGCGATTGTCCAAGCCTGCTGGCAGCTCGACATCGCACCGCACCGCGTGGCCAAGCTCTCGGGCATCGGTTGCTCGAGCAAGACGCCCGATTACTTCCTCGGCGCCAGCCACGGTTTCAACACCGTCCACGGCCGCATGCCGAGCGTGCTGACCGGTGCCAACCTGGCCAACCGCGATCTGCTGTACCTGGGCGTCTCAGGCGACGGCGATTCGGCATCGATCGGGCTGGGACAGTTCGCCCACGCGATGCGTCGCGGTGTCCGGATGGTCTACATCGTCGAGAACAATGGCGTCTACGGCCTGACCAAAGGCCAGTTCTCGGCCACCGCCGACCGCGGCAGCAAGAGCAAGAAAGGCGTCGTCAACCCGGACTCGCCGGTCGACCTGATCGGCATGGCGTTGCAACTCGGCGCGACCTATGTGGCGCGAGGTTTCTCGGGTGACAAAGGGCAGCTCGTGCCCTTGATCGAGGGCGCGATCGGCCACGGCGGCGCGGCTTTCATCGATGTGATCAGCCCCTGCGTGGCCTTCAACAACCACGCTGGCAGCACCCGCAGCTACGACTATGTGCGCGAGCACAACGAGGCGGTCAGCCGGATCGATTTCATCGACCTGGCCAAGGAGATCCACGCCGAGCCTGAAGCGGGCGAGTCCATCATGCTGCCCCAGCCCGGCGGCGGCATGATGCGGCTGAGGAAGCTGCATGCCGACTACGACCCGACCGACCGCATCGGTGCGATGAACCAGGTGATGGCGCACCAGGCCCGCGGCGAAATCGCCACCGGTCTGCTCTACATCGACCCGCAGGCGCAAGATCTGCACCAGGGCCTGAACACCGTGTCACGGCCGCTCAACGGGCTGGCCGAATCGGATCTCTGCCCAGGTGCCTCGGCACTCGCAAAGCTCAACGAGTCGCTGCGCTGAACTGGGTTCGGGCGCTCGCCCGACGACCTGGGCCAGACCTTGGTAGCACCATGGCTGGACGCTAGTACCTTGGCCGGACGCTAGTACCTTGACCGGACGCTAGTACCTTGGCCGGACGCTCGTCGGCCTAGACCGGACGAAAGGCGCAGGGTCCGTGCGCCGGTTCCGCTGCGAGTCATCTGCAGTCGGAAGGCCTGTCCGCAACGCCACCTTCGGCGCCCAGTCCTTGGGCCGCCGAATGCCCGGCCAGGCGCGATGCCTGCCGGGTTGCCTGGATCGACCTCGCTCGGCACAGCCCGTGTTCGAGGCGTTGCCGTGGTCCGGTGATTTCCGGTTGACGCTGAAATCCCGAGAAATATCGCGCCTGATCGGTGACCTATAAAAAGGTTTTGCGCGATTCATCCAGTTTTCTCCGCTGCACGCGATCGCCTCAGGCGCCGCGTATTCGGTGGAAAACCACGTTTGATCGCCCGATGAACCGAACCGGCCGAGCCAGACCATGTCCACGAACACCATTCTCGTCCTGCACAACGGCAAAACTGAGCAAACTCTGCAAGCCGGCCGAGTTCAAAAGTTCAAGGCGAAGGGGGGCGAGCGGTACCGCATCATCAAGCGCCAGGGTGGCGATGAGCAACTGCTCGACAACGTCGTCGCCAAGCGCAGCGGCGATGACCTGCAGCTGAGTTACCAAGACGGCACCCAGGTCACGCTGGAGAACTACTACGTCGAGTGCAAGGCGCTGTCGGCCTGCGACGTCACCTTGCCAGGGCCGGATGGCGGGGTCTACCGGCCCGGAGCCGAAAGTGCTGCGGGCGCCGCGCTGTCCGATGGCAGCCGGCTGGTCTATGCCCACGGCACGCCCGACACGTTGATGGTGATGGCGCAGGGCCAACCGGCGATGCTGTCGGCGTTGGCAGGCTTGAAGGGTGAGCAGATCTGCTACATCCCCGCAGACTCGTCCTCGCTGGCCGGCTACGGCTTGGCCGGCGCGGGCTTGCTGTTGGGCATCGCGGGCGGTGGTCAAGGCCACGCCGCGGCTGCCGCACCTGCGCCAGTGGTCCCGACCAAGGACCTGATCGCGCCTTTGCTGCCCAACAGCCCTTGGCTCGCCAGTGACGATGTCGTACCGGTGACCGGCACGATCGCAGACAAGGCCAGCACGAACGATGCCCGGCCGACGTTCTCTGGCAGCGGCGCCGAAGCCGGCGCGACCGTCACGCTGGTTGAGGGCGACATCGTGATCGGCACGACGCTGGTGGCGACGGATGGCAGCTGGCGCTTCACGCCGTTGACCAACCTAGCCGACGGCTTGCACCGTGTCAGTTACCACCTGACCGACGCGGCAGGCAACCGAAGCGCGACCAGCGCTGCGATCGAATTCACGGTCGACACCGCCGCGCCTCAGGCGCTACGCGTCGCACTCGACCCGACCGATGATGGCAATGTCACCAATGGGGTGGATCTGCGGGTCACACTGGCTGGCGGGGTACAAGTTGGCGATACCGTCGCCACCCAAGTCGCACGCGACGGCGTCTTGGTGCAGACGATCAACAGTACGCTCAATTCAAAAGATATTGTGGTCGGCCAACTTGGCGTGCATGTGGATGCGGCTTCAGTGACGGTCGACGGGCGCTACAGCGTGACGACCCAGCTGACTGACCTGGCCGGCAATCAAGGGCTACTCGTCTCCAACGCGGCGGCGTTCACGGTCTTCACCGGCTTGGTGCACGACGATTACCTGGCGAATGCCTTTGTGTTTGTCGACAGCAACCGCAACAACCTCTGGGACGCCGGTGAGGCGACAACCCAAACCGATGCGCGCGGCTTCTTCAAGTTTGCGTTTGACCCGCAAGGTGCGCCGGTGCTGGCGATGGGCGGCGTCGACACCGCTTCTGGGGCAGCCAACAGCGGCGTGGTCTACCGGGCTTACACCGGCGCGATCGATGCGTCGGCCGCGGGCGTCGACATTGTGTTGTCGCCGCTGTCGTCGCTGATCGCGGCGGTTGCAGACCAAGCTGCCACCAAAGGTCAGGCTATCGACAGCGCCGCGTTGCTGGCGGCGGCCAAGGTCGTCAACAAGGTGCTTTCGCTGGGCAGCAACGACCCTGGCGGCCTGCTGAATTTCGACCCGGTGGCGGCCACTGCTGCAGCTGGCGCCAGCGCTGACGACCGCGGACTGCTCTCCGCGAACCGCCAACTCGGCCTGTTGTTCTCGGCCACCGCGTCGATCGTCGACGGCGCGGCGGGCGATGCGCCCAAGGGTACCGGCAGCGCGATGGGCATTGGTGCGCTGGCCGGGCTGGTGCTGTCGCGCAACGAGTCTCAGGCGTCGGTCAGTCTGAGCAACACCGCCGACATCGAGGCCACGGTGCAGCGGACGATGAATGCATCGAACGCCAGCGGCTTCACGCAGGATCTGCGCGCCAGTACGCCCGCCGACCTGACGCTGCTCAGCAGCGTGATCGGCGGCTACAACGCCCGCGTCAACACCACCACCCAGGCCGGGCCCCAGTCCGTCGACGCGGTGGCGACGCTGCGCGCGGCCAGTGACCAGTTGCTGCCGCTGCTCAACAAGAGCGGTAGCGAAGCAGCCAGTGACCGTGGCGGCGACATTTCGCTGTCGTCTTCACTGGCCTCGCTCAGCAGCGGCGTGGCTGGGCAGACCGACGTTGCCACCTATGTCAAGACGCAGGCCGATGCGGTCAGCCAGGTGTCGGCGGTTTTCGAGACCAATGACGCGATTGGCAAGGTCGGCCGGCTGATCCACCTCGACATCCAGTTGCCGTCACTGGGCCTGGGCGACGCGGTGGATAGCCTGGTGTTGTCGGGCCTACCTGCTGGTGTCGAACTGTTGCGAATCGACCCGCTCACCGCTGTGGCCACCGTTTTGCAGCCTGCGGGTGGCGCTTACGCGGTCGCACCGCAGGACGTCGGTTACCTGTCGATCCGGTCAGCGTCAGTGGTTTCGGGATCATTGACCTTGGCCGCGACCAACCTGGTCGGCAAAACCACCACGACCTACAGCGGTACCTTGGCGATCCAGATTGGCGCGCTGCCGGCGATCAACCAGGTCACGCTCGATGCGGTGGTCGATGACGTCGGCTCGGTCAAGGGCGCGCTGGCCAAAGGTGCCCTCACCGACGACGCCACGCCCACGCTGACCGGATCGCTCAGCCTCGCATTGGCGCCGGGTGACAGCGTCGCGGTCTATGACGGCGCCGTGTTCCTGGGCAACGCGACGGTCAGCGGCCGGACCTGGCAATTCACGCCGAGCATCCCGCTCGCCGATGGCACGCACGGGCTGACCGCACGGGTGGTGTCGAATGGGCAGGTTCAGTCGTCGACCAGCCCATTCAGCCTGAGCGTCGAGAGTTTGCTACTGGCGCCAGTGATCGATGTCGTCGCGAACGATGACCTGGTCAACGCCGCTGAGCAACGCAGCGCGATCAGCGGCAGCGCCAAGCCTGGCGCCACGGTTGCGCTGACCTTGGGCGCGGGCAATGTGCAACGTGTCGTCGCTGACGCACAAGGCGTCTGGCGCTACACGCTGTCTGCCACCGACATCGCCGCGATGGGGCAAGGCAGCGAGACCCTGAGCGCCACCGCCACCGACTCGGCTGGCAACACCAGTCCGGCGGGAACCCGCACCATCAGCATCGACACCTTGGCGCCTGCAGCGCCCAGCATCACCGCAGTGATCGACGATGTGCTGCCCCTCACCGGGGCGGTCGCCAGCGGTGGCGTCAGCAATGACACGCAGCTGGAGATTCGCGGCACGGCCGAGGCCGGTGCCAAGATCAGCATCTACAACGGCGCCAACCTGCTGGGCACTGCGCAGGCAGACGCCAGCGGCGCCTGGCGCTTCAACACGCCTGCACTGGCCGATGGCAAGACCTACGCGTTCAGCGCCAAGGCCAGCGATGCAGCGGGCAATACCGGCCCATCGTCGGCCGAGCATCTGGTGGCGGTCGACATCGGTCTACCCGCCGCAGGCAAGCTGGCTTTTGTGAACTTCACCGACACCGGTGTGGCGGGCGACTTCATCACGCAGGACAAAGACTTTGACCTGACGCTGTCGGGCCAGCAGCCCGGTGCTAGCGTGGCCTACCAGGTCTCGACCGACGGCGGCGCGACTTGGG
>CANFPU010000186.1 GCA_947448955.1 Burkholderiales bacterium | reverse complement strand
TAGCAGGTGGAGAAAATGGCCACCTTGCCGGGTGTCTTGGCGCCGTCTTGCACGACCGTGCTTTTGGTTTTGGGGGCGCTGGAGCGAAAGGTTTTGCTCGCCAGCGAGGGTAGCCAAGCGTCTTTGTCAATACCCAGGGCCGACTCCATCACCTTGCGCGCCACTTTGGTCTTGTTCACCGCATTGACGGTTTGCACCACGATGGGAATGCCGGCCAATGAGCCGTGCACATCGGTGCTGGCCAGCAGTTTTTCACCCGTGCTGACCTCACCTTTTTTGAACTTGATAGCTTTGGCACGCAACATGGTGTGCGGGAAGTCCAAGTTGAATTCATGCGGTGGCACGTAAGGGCATTTGGTGAGGTAGCACAAGTCGCACAAATAGCACTGGTCCACGACTTTCCAGTAGTCTTGTTTATTTACGCCATCGACTTCCATCGTGGCGCTTTCGTCCACCAAGTCGAACAAGGTTGGAAAAGAGCCGCACAGACTGACGCAGCGGCGGCAGCCGTGACAAATGTCAAAAATGCGCTCCATTTCGTGGAACACCGCATCCTCGTTGTAGTACTCGGGGTTTTTCCAGTCAATCGGATGACGTGTCGGTGCTTGTAAGTTGCCTTCAGTGGCCATACAGAGTTCTCTTTGGGTGGGTGCGCCATGCGCGAGACATTGGACTTCGGGGAATTTTCTGGTCTGGCCCTTGCTTTGCAAGGCTCACACCGGAACAATCACCTATTGCTTTTTTTGCATGCTGGTGGTGAAGTCCTGTACCCAAGACCTCACACACCACGATCGCAACAGGCGCCAACTGCCAAGGCAGGCAGCGCCTGAGGGTATCAATCCACCAGTTCGGCCAATGCCTTGGCGTAGCGGTTGGCGTGTGAACGCTCCGCTTTGGCCAGGGTTTCGAACCAGTCAGCCACTTCATCATGGCCTTCAGTACGCGCTGTCTTGGCCATACCGGGGTACATATCGGTGTACTCGTGTGTCTCGCCAGCCACTGCAGAGGCCAGGTTGTCACGGGTGCTGCCAAAAGGCATGCCGGTAGCGGGGTCGCCGCATTGCTCCAGCCACTCTAGGTGGCCGTGGGCATGTCCGGTCTCGCCTTCAGCGGTGGAACGGAACAAAGCAGCCACATCTGGCTGGCCTTCGACGTCGGCTTTGTTCGCGAAATACAGGTAACGACGGTTCGCCTGGGACTCGCCTGCGAAGGCGGCCTTCAGATTTTCTTCCGTCTTGGAGCCTTTGAGTGCTGCCATGGAAATCTCCTAAGGGGGGTTAAAGAAAACGCGTTTGCTTCGAACACGAGGATCAAAGACTGGCAAAGCTTAACCCGCCAATAAGACGGCGTCTAATTGGCTAGATCAATACCCCTGATTGAGCTAGCCTATGGATCGCGCTTTATGCAAAGAGTGCTTCAAAGCCGCCCTCGGGTTCAAAGCGTTTGTTGCGCCAGAATAATTGCAAGGGCCCGGGCATTGCGCGGTGGGGGACCGGGTGGCGCGGGTGGCCGGGGTAGCAAATGACGCGCTCGTCGTTTTCATGGAAGGCCTCGGGCATGATTACCGGCGGCGCGGCGGCGCGTGCCGCCTCGAGGGCTTGTGTCGCACTCTGGTAACGCGACAAGTGGGCCAGGCTCATGATTTGCGGCGGTGCCAACTCGATTTCGCGATTCCAATACTGCTCCAGCGCCACCCTGGGGCGCAACCAGGCGCTTTCGGTGGCTTCAAAGTCATCATGCGCTGCGTTCTGGCCCGCAGGCATCACCGAGATAAAAAACCGGGTATCAAAGCGCTTATTCATCACGGAGGGCATGCGTGGCGTGATCCAACGCGACCAGGGATGCACAGCCAAAGTTTGTAAGCGCAGCGCCCCACTTTCCAAGCGGTGGTGAAAGTCGCTTCCCGGGGCCGTTGCGGCCACCTCCAGGGGGGCTAGGTTCTTTGCGCTAGGTGCGCTTTGCGCGAACAGCACGCCCGCTTCCTCGTAGGTTTCCCGCAATGCGGCAATAAAAAGTCCGCAGGCGGTGGCTGGCGCCGTCTCGGGCTCGCCTAGCGCAGCGTGCAGTTGCTCCGGGCTTTGGTCTAAGAAGGCATGGTGACCCGGCGCGCCGTCGGCAGCATCCATCTTGCCACCGGGAAACACATAGGCACCGCCCAAAACGTCGGACATGCCATGGCGTTTGACTAAAAACACCTCGGGGCCTTGGGCGCTGTCGCGCAATATGACCACGGTGGCGGCATCACGGGGCGGCGCGGTGGGGATTTCGGTGTTCAGTTCCATGGTGTCGCTTTAGTTGCGCCGGGAAAAGGCTCAGGGCGGGGCTTGCAGTAGAGTTGGCGGTTTGGCTGCGCAGGGTGCACAGCTCTTATTTATTGCAGGACATCTTATGCCGATAGATTTCAAAGACCGTGTAGCGATTGTGACTGGCGCGGGCGGGGGCTTGGGCCGTTTGCACGCCTTGGCCTTGGCCGCACGCGGCGCCAAAGTGGTGGTCAATGACCTGGGTGGCGCGCTTGATGGCTCCGGTGGCTCAGCCACCGCAGCCGAGGCCGTTGTGGCCGAAATCCGCGCGGCGGGCGGCACGGCCATAGCCAATAGCGCGTCGGTGACGGATTTCGCGGCGGTGCAGTCCATGGTGCAACAGACCATGGATGCCTGGGGCCGCATCGATATCCTTATCAACAATGCCGGCATCTTGCGCGACAAAAGTTTTTCCAAAATGGAGCTGGACGACTTCCGCCTGGTGATGGAAGTGCATTTGATGGGCGCGGTGCATTGCAGCAAAGCCGTTTGGCCGCACATGGCGGCACAAAAATATGGTCGTATTTTGATGACCACATCCAGCAGCGGCCTATATGGCAATTTTGGCCAGAGCAACTACGGCGCGGCCAAGTTGGCGCTGGTTGGGCTCATGCAAACGCTCTCCATCGAAGGCGCAAAACACAATATTCACGTCAATTGCCTGGCTCCTACGGCCGCCACGCGTATGACCGCAGGCCTGATGCCCGAGCCGGTGCTGGCCGCCTTACAGCCCGAGGCGGTGGTACCGGCCGTGCTGGTACTGGTGGCACAAGATGCACCGACCCGCACCATTTTGTGTGCCGGCGCCGGTAGCGTAGAGGCCGCGCACATCACCTTGAGCGAAGGCAGCTGGATTGGATTGGGCGAGGGCGCTGACGAGCGTTTGCAAGCGCAAATGCCGGAAGTAGTGGCGACCACAACATTCCAGATCCCGGCCAGTGGTGCTGCCCAGGGCGCACACGAGATTGGCCGTGCTGGACGGCATTTGCGTTAAGCGGCGCGCATACACCTTTGCCTAGCGCCATTTGGGCGCACTTGCGCGCCATAGCGCCTATTCCCCTGTGGTGCGCTCTTGCAATCGGCGCCGGTCACCGCATTTAAACCCTACTGTGCTACCTTTGGCACGAGCGAAAAACGAAAAGGGCCGACTGGCATGAGTGAAAGCAATTGGGCCCGTGAAGGCTTCCCGGCGCAGCAGCTGCGGGGTATACGCCGGGGTATTGAGAAAGAAAGCTTGCGTTCGCTGAGCAATGGTGCACTGGCCGCTACACCCCACCCGAAAGCCCTCGGCTCGGCCCTGACGCATCCGCATATCACCACCGATTTCAGTGAATCCCAGATCGAGTTAATTACAGCCGTGCATGCGGGCATTGAAGACTGCCTGGATGAACTGCGCCGCGTGCAAAACTACACGCTGGCATCCATGGGTGACGAAATGCTGTGGGTTTCCAGCATGCCCTGCGGGCTCCCCGCTGATGATGCGATACCCCTGGGCCAGTACGGCAGCTCCAATGTAGGCCAGGCCAAAACGGTGTACCGCAGTGGCCTGGGCTACCGTTATGGGCGGCGCATGCAAACTATTTCAGGGATTCACTACAACTGGTCATTACCCAATGTATCCAGCCAAGACTATTTCGCACTGATCCGCAATTTCCGTCGCCACGCTTTTTTACTTTTGTATTTGTTTGGCGCATCGCCTGCAGTGTGTTCTACTTTTGTGCAGGGTCGCACCCACTCATTGCAGGAACTGCAACCTGGCACCATGGGCTTGCCTTACGCTACCTCGCTGCGCATGGGGCGATTAGGTTACCAAAGTGATGCGCAAAGTGCATTGGCCGTCAGCTACAACAGCCTAGAAGGCTATGCCGCCTCACTGCACCAAGCATTGACCCAACCTTATGCGCCCTATGTGGACATAGGGGTGCGCAATGCCGACGGCAGCTTCAAACAATTGGCCACCAGTTTGCTGCAAATTGAAAACGAGTTCTACGGCACCATCCGGCCCAAGCGCGTCATCTTTCAGGGCGAGCGTCCCTTGCACGCCCTGCGTGAGCGCGGTGTCGAATACGTGGAAGTGCGCTTGATGGATTTGGACCCCTTCGAGCCGGTGGGTATAAGCGCCTCCACGCTGCGTTTTCTAGACGTATTCTTGCTGCACTGCCTAAGCCAGCCCAGCCCGAACGACAGCCCTGCCGAAATTGCTGCCATGGCGCGCAATCAGCAAAGCGTGGCTGAACGTGGCCGCGAACCCGGCTTGCAATTGCAGCGCGGCGATGCTTTGGTGAACCTGTCCTCCTGGGGCCTGGACATCGTCGCGCAACTGCGCCCGCTGGCCCAGGCACTGGACCAAGCCCATGGCGGCAGCGATTATGCGCAAGCGGTCGCGCTGGCGCAGCATGGTTTGACGCATCCGGACAGCCTGCCATCGGCGCGCGTGTTGCACGCCATGCGCGAGCAGCACGGTGGCTCTTTTGCGGCCTTTGGGCGCAGTCACTCGCAGCAAACCAAAGCCAAGGAACTGGCGAACCCCTTGTCGCCCCACGAATTGGCGCATTTCCAGCAGTTGGCGCAGGCTTCGCTCGAGCGGCAACGCGAAATCGAAGCGACGGACACCTTGCCGTTCGACCGCTATTTGCAGCAATACCTTTCGCCGGAGCGTTTGGGGCGACCGAAGGCTTCCTGAGTCTGTCCTCCGCCGGCTCTAGTCCTCGGAGGAATCCTTGCCCGCGTCCCCGAAAAGACGGCAAGGCCGCAAAGCGCAGTCCTGCCTCAGTCGGCAAAGTACCCGACAATCACGCTTTACCTTAGGCACAGAGCATAAGAACATGGCGATTCAGTGGTTTCCCGGGCATATGCACCTGACGCGCAAAGCCATTGGCGAACGCATTCGGGAGATCGACGTGGTCATCGAGTTGCTGGACGCGCGCCTGCCCGGCTCCAGCGCCAACCCCATGCTGGCCGAACTCACACGCGGCAAGCCAGCCCTCAAGGTGCTGAACAAGCAAGACCTGGCCGACCCCGCGCGCACCGCCGAGTGGCTGGCCCATTACAACGCGATGCCTGGCGTGCGTGCTTTGCCGCTGGACGCGGGCATGACGACACCGGCGCGCGCCCTGGTCGATGCCTGCCACCAACTCGCTCCCTTACGCGGCGGCATGGCCAAGCCTATGCGCGTGCTGATTTGCGGCATTCCTAACGTGGGCAAATCTACGCTGATCAACACCCTCAAAGGCAAGCGCGCCGCCAAAACTGGTGACGAGGCCGGCGTTACCAAGGCCGAGCAGCGCATCACCATCGCCGACGACTTTTACCTTTACGACACGCCGGGCGTTTTGTGGCCCCGCATCATCGTGGCCAAAAGCGGCTACAACCTGGCCGCTAGCGGCGCCATCGGGCGCAATGCCTTTGACGACGAAGAAGTGGCGCTGGAACTGCTGGACTACCTGCGCCAGCACTTCCCGCAAGCTTTGGCGGCGCGATACGGTATTGCTGATGCGGGTGCGCAGACCGATGAACACATACTGGACGGCGTGGGACGCAGGCGCGGTGCCTTGCAATCGGGCGGGCGGGTGAATTTGCAAAAAGCCGCTGAAATTGCGATCCATGACTTTCGCAGCGGTGCCTTAGGCCGTATTAGCCTGGAAACCCCAGAAGAGTTTGCCCAATGGTTAGCTGCGGGTGAAAAGCTGGATGCCGAGCGCCAGGTTAAAAAAGACGCCATCGAACAAGCGCGCTTGATCCGTCTGAAAAAAATCCCCCGTCAGGTGCGGGTGGATGAGCCATACGAACCCTCGGATTGACCTTTTTCCGAATCGCCTAAGCCCTTATCGGTCTTTGGCGATCGCGGCCTGCAACCTGACCTGCAGGCGAGTGTTCCCAGCCAAGCGCGCTATAGTGAAGCCAAATGGAATTCACACCCGGCGCTGGCCCGTCCGGCTCCGCACTTACTAGCGAGCACACCATGAAATTGACACCCGAGCAACTAGCCCAGTTTGACCGCGACGGTTATCTCTTTTTCCCCCGCCAGTTTTCGCCCGAGGAAACCCAGGCCCTGCTAGACGCGGTGCCCGAGTTGTACGCCAAGCGCGATGCTTTCAATGTCCGCGAAAAAGGCCGCGATGCGGTGCGTACCAACTTTGCGGCACATATGGTGAGCAAGCCATTTGGCAAGCTGGGTCGCCATCCACGCATGATCGAACCGGTAGAAATGCTGCTGGGCGAAAAGCTGTACATGCACCAGTTCAAGATCAACGGCAAGATGGCGTTTGAAGGCGATGTCTGGCAATGGCACCAAGACTACGGCACCTGGCTCAATGACGACATGATGCCTACCGAGCGCGCCATGAATGTCGCGATTTTTCTGGACGATGTGAACGAACACAATGGCCCTTTGATGTTCATCCCTGGCAGCCACAAGCGCGGTGTGGTCGCCGCCAAGCACGACTTGTCCACCACCAGCTACCCGCTGTGGACGGTGGACAATGAACTCATTACCCAGTTAGTGGAGCGCGCCGGCGGTAAAAACGGCGGTATCGTCAGCCCCAAAGGCCCGGCCGGTTCCATGATTCTCTTTCACAGTTGTCTGGTCCACGCGTCCACCAGCAATCTCTCGCCTTGGAACCGGGTGGCGGTGTACCTGAGCCTGTGCGCAGTGAGCAACCATATCCGCCGCCACAAGCGCCCCGAATACATCGCGCACCGCGACTTCACGCCCATCGAATGCCTGCCCGACGACTGCCTGCTCCAAGATTATCCGGTTGATCTGCCTTGGAAAGACGGCATGCCCGGCAGCGCGCTGCAAACCTCTACCGTGCCTTTTGACGAACAGAAGGCCGCCGCATGAGTTTGTTTGCCAAACTTCAGCAACGCCAGTCAGAAGGTCGCCCGATTCGGGTCGGGCTGATCGGTGCGGGCAAATTCGGCTCCATGTACTTGGCGCAAATTCCGCGTACGCCCGGCGTGCATTTGGTCGGTATTGCCGACTTGTCGGTTGAGGGTGCCCGCGCCAACCTGAGCCGTGTCGGCTGGGAGGCCCAACGCATGCAAGCCGCGTCGCTGGACGCCGCCATCAAAGCCGGGACGACACATATTGGCGAGGACTGGCGCGCGCTGGTTTCGCATCCGTCAATTGACGTGATCGTTGAATGTACCGGCCACCCAATTGCGGCCGTAGACCATTGCTTGGAAGCCTTTGCGAACGGCAAGCATGTGGTCAACGTCACCGTGGAAGCAGATGCTTTTTGTGGCCCGTTGTTGGCGCATAAAGCGGCTCAAGCTGGTGTGGTTTATTCCCTGGCCTTTGGCGACCAACCGGCCTTGATTTGTGATCTTGTGGATTGGGCCCGCACTTGCGGCTTTCCGGTGGTTGCTGCCGGACGTGGCCACAAATGGTTGCCGCACTTTAACCAGTCCACCCCCGATACG
>CANFPU010000185.1 GCA_947448955.1 Burkholderiales bacterium | reverse complement strand
GGTCGCGCACCTCCTGCATCGCCCGGCTCATGTCGGCGTTGAGCGAGAACTCGACATTGGTCTGGCTCTTGCCCTCGAGACTGCGAGAGCTGATGCGGCGGACACCGGCAATGCTGTTGACGGCCGACTCCACCAGCTTGGTGATCTCTCGCTCCACCGTTTCGGGTGATGCGCCCGGGTAGGCGACCTCGATGTAGGCGCCAGGCGGCGAGACATCGGGCATCTGCTCGACGCCCAGGCGGGCGTAGGCGAAAAGCCCCAGCACGCAAAGCGCCACCATCACCATCACCGCGAACACCGGGTTGGCGATGGATACACGGGTGATCCACATCGGAGACCTTTGTCAGAGCGGGTTAGAGACGGCCGAGATCAGCGCTGCGCTGCGGCAGAGGCCACCGCCGACGCCCCCAACGCCAGCACCCGAGCGCGTGCGCCCTCGCGCAAGTTGTCGAAACGCACGGCCAGCAGTTGGTCATCCTCGCTCAGGCCCGACAACACCTCGGCTTGGCCGCCGGCCTCATCGCGCCGGCCGAGTGTGACGGCGCGGCGCAGCAGCAATCCTTGGTCAATCAACCAGACGTGCGCTTGACCACCGATCGAGCCCAGCGCCGTCAACGGCACCACCAGTCGCGGCTGCGAGTCAGGCAAGACCACACGGGCCAGCGCATACTGCCCGGCACGCAGGCGTTCGCCGACGTTGGTCACCACCACGGTGACGCCGATCGACCTGGTCCCGGTCTCGACAGCCGGCGCGATGCGGGCCACCCGTCCGGGCAGCGCTGCGTCCAGTCCCTCGACCTGAACCTGCACCGCCATGCCAGGTGCCAGACGGGCCACCTCATGGGTGCCGACATTGCCGGCCATCTCCAACGTACCGATGTCAACCAAGGTGAGCACTTGCTGTTCGACCGCGAGCTTCTCGCCGGGCAGCACGTGGCGCTTGGCGACGATGCCAGCGATAGGCGCGATCAGGCTGGCATCACGTTGCGCGACCTCGGTGGTGGCCAGCGCTGCTTGGGCCGCAGCCAGTGCTGCACGAGCGGTGTCGAGAGAGGCGCGCGAGTTGTCGAGCGCGGCGCCGGAGATGAAATTCTGCGTCGCCAAGCGCTCGTTGCTGGCATGGCTGCGCTCAGCTTGCAGCAACGTGGCACGCGCCGAGGCGAGGTTGGCGCTGCGCTCGGCGATTCGGCTGCCCAGATCGGCCATCTCGATACGGCCCAACCACTGACCAGCGCGCACTCTTGCACCTTCGACCACGTCCAGACTGAGCAAGGTGCCCGAGGTCTTGGCACGCAGCACGGCAGTGTTGGGCGCGACCAGCGGGCCCGAGAACTCGATGAGCTGCGGCAGATTGACCCGCTTGGGCCGCTGCACCTCGTTGGCGCGGAAATCCAGCGGTGCCGACGCCGCGACGTCAGGCGACTTGGCGGCCTGCGCCGAACCCGCAGACCCACGCTGCTTCATCCAGACCGCGCCACCTGCCAACGCTGCCAACATCGCCAGGCTTGCCGCGATCAGCCAGCTCTTGCGCATCGATTCTTCCTTCATGGTTCTGCCCGCCACCGGCAAGCGAGCCGCAGTGTAGGGTGGCGACCATCAAGGTCCCACCCCCCATGCGATCGAACGCCGCATCAAACGACACGCCGCAAGCAGCCGCGACAGAATGCTCAGCGGCGCAACAGCCTCCGACCAGGCACCGATCGGAACCGCTGAGCTTCGATCAGGCCGCTGAACCCGCGATCGCCGCCTGCGGCAGCTGCACATCGCCGCACTGGGCACGGTGCCGCAGCGCATGATCCATCAGCACCAGCGCCAGCATGGCCTCTGCGATCGGCGTCGCACGAATGCCCACGCAAGGGTCGTGGCGGCCGAAGGTCTCGACCAGCGTGGTCTCGCCCGCCCGGTTGATCGACGCCTTCGGGCTGCGTATCGAGCTGGTCGGCTTGATCGCGATCGACACCGCCAAGTCCTGGCCGGTGCTGATACCCCCCAGCACACCACCGGCATGGTTGCTGGCAAAACCGTCCGGCGTCAGGGAGTCGCCATGCCAGCTGCCGCGCTGCGGCACGACGCCGAAACCGTCGCCGATCTCGACGCCCTTGACGGCGTTGATGCCCATCATCGCCCAGGCGATGTCGGCGTCGAGCTTGTCGAACAGCGGCTCACCCAAGCCGACCGGCACGCCGGTGGCACGCAACTCAATACGCGCGCCGCAGGAGTCACCGGCGCGACGCAACTCGTCCATGTAGGCCTCGAGCTGCGGCACAACGCCGGCATTGGGGGCATAAAAAGGGTTGAGCGGGATCTGCGCCGCATCCTCAAAAGGAATCACGATCTCGCCCAACTGACTCATCCAGCCGGTGAAAACCGTGCCGTACTGAAGCCGCAACCATTTTTTGGCAACTGCACCTGCAGCGACCATCGGTGCGGTCAGTCGAGCCGATGAGCGCCCGCCGCCGCGCGGATCTCGCAAGCCATATTTACGCCAGTAGCTGTAGTCGGCATGACCCGGGCGAAAGGTGTCGAGGATATTGCCGTAGTCCTTGCTGCGCTGGTCGGTGTTGCGGATCAGCAGGCAGATGGGCGTGCCGGTGCTCAGGCCTTCGTAGACGCCGGACAGAATCTCTACCGCATCGGGCTCGTTACGCTGGGTGACATGGCGGCTGGTGCCGGGGCGACGGCGGTCGAGTTCAGGCTGAATGTCCTCGACGCCCAGCGCCAGGCCGGGCGGGCAACCGTCGATCACGCAGCCGATCGCCGGCCCATGGCTTTCGCCGAAGTTGGTGACACGAAACAGGTCGCCGAAGGTGCTGCCGGACATGGTGGGCTCGATGCAAATTGAAGAAGCCCGGTGCCATCGGCACCTCAGGGCGGCCGGATTGTCGCAGCCGCCGCTTCTAGACCTTGGGCGCTTCGGCGCCTTCTTTGTCGGCCGGCCAATCGCGGATATAGGCCTTGAGCATGCGGTTCTCGAAGTCCTGACCCTCGACCACCGCTTTGGCGACGTCGTAGAACGAGACCACGCCCATCAGTGTCCTGCCATCCTGGACCGGCATGTAACGGGCGTGGCGGCCGAGCATCATGCGCCGCACCTCGTCAATCTCGGTCTCTGGCGTGCACGTCAGCGGCGCATCATCCATCACGGTGCGAACCGTCAGCGTGCCGAGTTGGCCGTTGTTCTTGACCACTGCGGCGATCACCTCTCGGAAGGTGAGCATGCCCACCAGATCACCATATTCCATCACCACCAATGAGCCGATGTCATTCCCCGCCATGGTCTCGACGGCGTGCTGCAAGGACTGCGCGGGGGACACGGTGAACAAGGTGCTGCCCTTAACGCGGAGGATGTCGCTGACTTTCATGGAGGTTCTCCTGGGTGATCCGGTTTGGGTCGCTCGCGAGCTTGTCGCGCAAGCGCCTGCCGGGTTGAAAAACATAGCACACAATTGAACGCCGCAACAGCTCAGTTTGAGCCCTGACCATGCCCGGATACAGCGACCCCGGATTTGACACGCTGGCGCTTCACGCTGGCGCAGTGCCCGACCCTGCCACCGGCGCAAGGGCTGTGCCGATCCACCTCAGCACCTCGTTCGTGTTTCAAAGCAGCGAGCACGCCGCCTCGCTGTTCAACATGGAGCGGTCTGGCCACGTCTACAGCCGCATCAGCAACCCGACCAACGCCGTGTTGGAGGAGCGGATCGCCGCACTGGAGGGCGGCGCTGGCGCGATCGCCACGGCCAGCGGCCAAGCGGCGCTGCACCTCGCCATTGCGACGATTGCCGGGGCCGGCCATCACATCGTGGCCAGCAGCGCACTCTATGGCGGATCACACAACCTGCTGCATTACACGCTGCGTCGATTCGGCATTGAAACGACCTTCGTCCAGCCCGGTGACATTGACGGCTGGCGCGCCGCAATCCGGCCGGAGACTCGGTTGCTGTTCGGCGAGACCCTGGGCAACCCAGGGCTCGAGGTGCTCGACATCCCGACCGTGTCGGCGGTCGCCCACGACGCCGGCCTGCCCTTGCTGGTGGACTCGACCTTCACACCGCCTTGGCTGCTCAAACCGCTGGACCACGGCGCGGACCTGGTGATGCACTCGGCCACCAAGTTCCTGTCAGGCCACGGCACGGTGGTCGGCGGCCTGTTGGTCGACGGTGGTGTGTTCGACTGGGAAGCCGCACACCAGCGCTCGGGCCGTTTTGCCGAACTGGCCGAGCCCTATGAGGGCTTTCACGGCATGGTGTTCACCGAGGAAAGCACCGTCGGTGCGTTTTTGCTGCGCGCGCGCCGAGAAGGACTGCGTGACTTCGGCGCCTGCATGAGCCCGCACAGCGCCTGGCTGATCCTGCAAGGCATCGAAACCCTGCCGCTGCGCATGGCCCGCCACATCGAGAACTCCCGCAAGGTCGTGGGTTTCCTGGCTGCGCACCCCATGGTTGCGCGGGTCGGCTACCCCGAACTCGAATCCCACCCCAGCCATGCACTGGCCAAGACGCTGCTGCCACGAGGCGCAGGTGCCGTGTTCAGCTTCGACCTGAAAGGCTCCAGAGCCCAAGGCGTGGCGTTCATCGAGGCGCTGAAGATCTTTTCGCACCTGGCCAATGTCGGCGATTGCCGCTCGCTGGTGATCCACCCGGCATCGACCACCCATTTCCGGATGGACGATGCCGCGTTGGCACGTGCCGGCATCAGCGCCGGCACGATTCGCCTGTCGATTGGGCTGGAGGACGCCGACGATCTGATCGACGACGTCAAGCGCGCGCTCAAGGCCGCGGAGAAATCGGCATGAACCTGATCGTCAACGGAACGAGCGGCCCCCTGCCGGCTTACGCCTACACCGGGGGCAAACCCTTCGACCCGACGCTGCCCTGCGTCGTGTTCTGTCATGGCGCATTGCACGACCACAGCGTCTGGACGCTGCTAGCACGCTGGTGCGCCCACCACGGCCACAGCGTGCTGGCGATTGATCTGCCAGGCCACGGCCGTAGCACAGGACCGATGCCGGCATCGATCGAAGCATCGGCTGACTGGCTGCTGGCGCTGTTGGCAGTCGCCGGCGTGCGAGGCCAGGCCACGCTGGTGGGTCACAGCATGGGCTCGCTGATTGCACTGGAGGCCGCCGCGCGGGCTCCAAACCTGGTGCAGCGCTTGGTGATGGTGGGCACGGCCTACCCGATGAAGGTTTCGCAAGCCTTGCTCGACACCGCGCGCGATGCGCCGCTCAAGGCCATCGACATGGTCAACGCGTTCTCGATCAGTACCCTCGCCGCCAAGCCCTCATTCCCAGGTCCGGGCATGTGGTTGCATGGCAGCAACCGGGCGCTGATGCGCCGTGTGCTGGCGGGACCGAACGCGAAGGGTTGCGACATCAATTTGTTCCACCATGACTTCAGCATCTGCGATCGATACGCCAACGCCCTGGAGGCGGCAGTCCAGGTTCGGTGTCCGGTGACGATGGTGCTGGGCGCGCAGGACCAGATGACACCGCCGCGCAGTACGCGCGAAATCGCCGCCGCGCTCAAGGCTCACATCGTGACACTGAACTCGGGCCATTCACTGCCCGCCGAAGACCCTGAAGGCCTGCTGGCCGCACTGGCACAAGCGCTGCGCTGAGGCCCGGCTGGGTTGATGAGCCCTGGGTCATCAGTTCGGCGCTGAACGCACCAAAGGCATCGAAACAATCGCCTGATCGCAGCATGGCTGGCGGTGAAGGCGCTGCGGCACAATCCCTGCCAACATGAGCCTGGTCTTCCCGCACACATTCATTCCATGGTTTAGGGCCGTCGCGCCCTATATCCACGCCTACCGCGGCAAAACATTCGTCGTCGGAATGGCAGGCGAGTTGATTGCCACCGGCAAGCTCAATGCCTTTGTCCAGGACTTGGCAATCCTGCACGCGATGGGTATCAAACTGGTGTTGGTGCATGGATTTCGACCGCAAGTCGATGAACAACTCGCGGCCAAAGGTCACAGTTCGCGCTACAGCCACGGTATCCGAATCACCGACGCAGTAACACTTGACTGCGCGCAAGAGGCGGCCGGCCAATTACGCTTCGAGATCGAGGCGGCTTTCTCCCAGGGTTTGCCCAACACACCGATGGCCAATGCCACGGTGCGGGTAGTATCTGGAAATTTCCTCACCGCGCGACCGGTGGGTATCGTCGATGGTGTCGACTTCATTCATTCCGGTCTGGTGCGGCGGGTTGATTCGGCGACGATACGGCGTGCAATAGATATCGGCGCGCTGGTGCTGCTCAGCCCCTTCGGGTTTTCCCCCACGGGCGAGGCTTTCAATCTGCGAATGGAAGAGGTTGCCACCGCCACAGCCATCGCTTTGCAGGCCGACAAACTGCTGTTCATGACCGAGATTGCCGGCATCCGCGAAGATCCCGACAACCCTGAAAGCGAGATCGACACCGAACTGGCGCTGGCCGATGCGCGCCGATTGCTCGGCACCTTGCCGGCCCCGGTCAAACCCACCGATCTAGGCTTTTACCTGCAGCATTGCGTCAAGGCCTGCGAGGGCGGCGTCGAGCGTTCACATATCCTGCCTTTCGCAAGCGACGGCGCTATCTTGCAGGAAATATTCACCCATGACGGCATCGGCACCATGGTGGTTGATGAAAAACTCGAACGCCTGCATGAGGCCACGGCCGACGACGTTGGCGGTATCCTGCAACTGATCGAGCCCTTCGAGCGGGACGGCACATTGGTGCGTCGCGAACGGACCGAGATCGAGCGCGACATTGCCAATTACACCGTGATCTCCCACGACGGCGTCATCTTCGGCTGCGCGGCGCTGTACGCCTACCCTGAGTCCCGCACCGGGGAAATGGCGGCGCTGACGGTCTCACCGGCCGTCCAAGGCGAGGGTGACGGTGAGCGCATCCTCAAAAGGGTCGAGCAACGCGCCAAAGCGCAAGGACTCGACAGTATCTTCGTGCTCACCACCCGCACCATGCACTGGTTCATCAAACGCGGCTTCGCGCCAGTCGACCCCGATTGGCTGCCAGAAGCCCGCAAACGCAAGTACAACTGGGACCGACGCTCGCAGGTTCTGGTCAAGAAACTGGGCTGAAGCCCCAACGCTAGAAGTCCAACCCGCCAAGGAGAATAAAAATGCCCCGCACCGTGCAATGCGTCTATCTCAAGAAAGAGGCCGATGGTCTCGATTTCGTCCCCTATCCAGGGGAGTTGGGCAAACGGCTCTATGCCAACGTCAGCAAGGAAGCCTGGGCGCTCTGGCTCAAGCATCAGACCATGCTCGTCAACGAAAACCGCCTCAACCTTGCAGACCAGCGCGCGCGCCAATATCTGGCCAGGCAGATGGAACGCTACTTCTTTGGTGAAGGCGCGGATAAACCCGCCGGTTACGTACCCCCTGCAGCCTGAACCGCAAAGGGCTTGGCTGAGTTATTGGAGTTATCCGGAAAAGTCCCATCGCGGCGATTCGTGAAACTGCAGTACACTAACGCACTGATCAATTTCTACGGAGTCTTAATATGTCCACACTGCAAGATCTGCTGTCGCAACGCGCAGAAATCGAAAAACGCATCGCCGATGTCCAGCGTGAAGCAAGATCCGAGGCTATCAGCCGGGTCAAGACCATGATGGCTGAGTTTGGCCTGAGCGCTGCAGATATCGCGGGCAAATCGGTCAGCGGACGCGCTGCGGGCGTGGTCAAACCCACGGGCAAGGTTGCTGCCAAATACCGCAATGCCGCCACAGGCGATACCTGGACCGGTCGTGGCCTGCAGCCCAAGTGGCTCAAGGCCGCACTGGCAG
>CANFPU010000184.1 GCA_947448955.1 Burkholderiales bacterium | reverse complement strand
CTTCGCAACGCACGGTGGCCGAATGGGGCTCGTTGTCGATCATGCTCATCTCACCGACATAGTCGCCGGACTCGAGCACGGCCAGGATCACCTCGCGACCCCGGGCATCGGAGGTCAACACCCGGGCCCGGCCATTGAGCAGAATAAACAAGGTGTTGCTCTTGCGGCCCTGCTCAACCACCAACTCACCTCGCCGCAGTTTGCGCTTGACAACGCTGTCAGCAATCAATTGCGCCTGATCGTTGGTGAGCATCGAGAACAATGGCACGCGCCGGATCAGGTCTAGATTGGTCAACATGGACATGAGGGATTCCCTTTTTCAGAATATTGTGTTGCCCTCATCATCCCGACAAATCGGCCGGTCGGCTGACAAAATTCGGTGCGATTTCGTGCGAACTGCCTAAATTTCAAGTCGAACGTCCTCGCTGGGGTCGAGCTGGACCCCATGGGACAATTCGGCGATCGGACCGGCCGCTGTTCGGCCAACGGACCTCACCCTTACCCGAAGTCATCATGCGCTCATCCACCCTCCACGCCCAAGTGCTCATCCTGGGTTCCGGCCCAGCCGGCTACACCGCCGCGATCTATGCCGCCCGCGCCAATCTCAAGCCAGTCCTGATCACCGGCATGGCCCAAGGCGGTCAGCTGATGACCACCACCGATGTCGACAACTGGCCCGCCGACGTGATGGGAGTGCAGGGGCCGGAGCTGATGCAGCGCTTTCAGCAACATGCCGAGCGCTTCAACACCGAAATCGTGTTTGACCACATCAACTCGGTCGACCTATCAAGCAAGCCATTCAAGCTGACCGGGGACAGTGGCGACTACAGCTGCGACGCATTGGTGATCGCCACCGGCGCCTCAGCAAAGTACCTGGGGCTGCCGTCGGAGGAGGCCTTCATGGGCCGCGGCGTCAGCGGCTGCGCCACCTGCGATGGCTTCTTTTACAAAGGCGACGTCGTCGCGGTTGTCGGCGGCGGCAACACTGCCGTCGAAGAGGCGCTCTACCTGTCCAACATCGCCAGCAAGGTGCATCTGGTGCACCGGCGCGACAAGTTTCGCGCGGAACCGATCATGATCGACAAGATGCACGAAAAGGTTGCTGCCGGCAAGATCGACCTGCACTTGTTTCAAACCCTCGACGAAGTGCTGGGCGATGCCAGCGGCGTGACCGGTGTCAGGCTCAAGAACGTCAGCAGCGGTGCAACTGAAGACCTGACGCTCAAGGGCTGTTTCATCGCCATCGGTCACCAACCCAACACCGATTTGTTCAAGGGTCAGCTGGAGATGAAGGACGGCTACATCGTCACCCGCACCGGGCTGAACGGCTTGGCGACGATGACCAGCGTGCCAGGCGTCTTTGCGGCTGGTGACGTGCAGGACCACATCTATCGCCAGGCCATCACCTCGGCAGGGACCGGCTGCATGGCGGCGCTGGACGCACAACGTTTCCTGGAGCAGCAAACCTGACCAGGTTGAGCAAACCTTTTTCTGGCTATAATCATGGTCTTTGCCGACGGTGGTTGCGGCCCTTGATCGACTCAGATCAAACCCTTGCCACTGGCGGCTGAAAAGCGTAGACGATTCGTGAAGTCAACGAGCGTCAAACTGGCAACTACTCAGGCGGTGACCCCGTACACCGGTTTACCCCCTGCGCTGGTTGCTTGGCCTGCAACAGTCAAGATTTTCGGAGAAGCGTCATGGCACGCGTCTGTCAAGTCACGGGCAAGCGCCCGATGGTGGGAAACAATGTCTCCCACGCCAACAACAAGACCAAGCGTCGCTGGTTGCCCAACCTGCAATACCGCCGCTTCTGGGTCGAGAGCGAAAACCGTTGGGTGCGTCTGCGCATCACCAACGCTGCGTTGCGCCTGATCGACAAGGTCGGTATTGACCAGATCGTGGCCGATCTGCGCGCCAAGCACGCGCTCTGATCACCGTCCCAATCCACATCACACCCGGAGCACGACATGGCAGCCAAAGGCGGACGTGAAAAGATCAAGCTGGAATCCTCTGAGGGGACCGGCCACTTCTACACCACCAGCAAGAACAAGAAGACAACCCCTGGCAAACTCGAATTCATGAAATTCGACCCCAAGGCACGCAAGCATGTGCTGTACAAAGAAATCAAGCTGAGGTAATTCCTGGGCCTTGAGCCTATACCTCGCTTTGATCTCAGAAGCCCGCCCTAAACCGGCGGGCTTTTTGTTGTGCGCCAGGAAATCCGTTCCGGGGGTTCAGCGATCGGACAGCGACAGCCGCGGATTCACAACGGCAGGGCGGCCGTCAGGACCCTCAATGGCGACGGCCTCAGGTCCGCACCGCACGCAGCTTGATCGAAAACTGCTCCAATGCCTCAATGCCGCTGCTCTCGGCCTGCTTGCACCAAAGCTGCAGGTCGACCACCAACTGGTCGGCCGACACATTGGTACGGGTCCAGAGTTGGCGCAGTTGTTCGCGCATCGTCACCAGCTTGGCCAACTGCGGACTGCCTTTGACGGCCTCGGCCAGCTGCGGCAGCACACTGACAGGGATCTTTTCGGCGTCACGGTGCAACCAGCGCTGGGCCAGTTGCAGCTCGGTCAGATTGACACTGCCTTGGGCCTTGACGCGCGCCAATTCAGCCGCGCATGCGGCTCGCAGTTCACTGGCGTATTTGGCCATCACCTCGTAGCGGTTGGCGATGATCGCCTCCAGCGTGTGGGCGTCTGCCTGTGGCCTGACTTGCCCCAATTTCAGCTGAGGCGCTGTCTTGCGAACTTTCGCCAGACCTACCAGTTCCATCGCACGGATATAGGCCCAGCCAATATCGAACTCAAACGGCTTGACCGAAAATTTGGCTGAAGTCGGGTAAGTGTGGTGGTTGTTGTGCAATTCTTCGCCACCAATGACAAAGCCCCAAGGCGAGACATTGGTCGAAGCATCCGGCGCTTCGAAATTACGGTAACCCCAGTAATGGCCAATACCGTTGATGATGCCGGTGGCCATCACCGGAATCCACAGCATCTGAACCGCCCAAACCGTTAAGCCGATCGCACCGAAGAGGGCCAGGTCGATGGCCAACATCACCCCTACGCCTTCCCAGCTGAACCGGGTGTAGAGATTGCGCTCGATCCAGTCATCGGGAGTACCTCGGCCGTACTTGGCAATCGTCTCGGGAACCTTCGATTCAATACGGTAGAGCTCAACGCCGGTCAGCAGCAGCGCCTTGATACCGCGGGTCTGTGGGCTGTGCGGGTCTTCCTCGGTCTCGCACTTGGCGTGGTGCTTGCGGTGGACCGCCACAAATTCCTTGGTGACCATGCCCGTGGTCAGCCATAGCCAGAACCGGAAGAAATGTTCAGGGATGGGGTGCAGGTCGAGCGCCCGATGGGCTTGCGCACGATGAAGAAAAATCGTCACCGAGCAGATCGTGATGTGGGTCATACCCAGCGTGACCAGCAGCACTTGCCACCACGTCGAGCTGGACCATAGGCCATGAGCCAGCCAATCCACCAAAGAAAACCACAGCGTCGAAATCAAACTCATCTTGGCCTTTTGCCGCCCAAAAAGCGGACGAATTGCCCATTGTAGGCTGCCCTGCCGCTTTCAAAGATCAGGAAATTGCCTGGAAAACCCGCGTCATCCGTCAAGATTCAGTCAGGCGATGCAGCCAATCTCAGCGCCGACTGCGTTTTTGCAATCGTGAATCGGCGGCAAAAAACCGGCTCAAATGAGTTCAGCGCCGCTGCCACAGCGCGGCGAAAAACCCGTCGGTCGCTTGGCGGTGCGGCCAAAGTCGAAGGTAACCGTCGTGAGTCAACTCCTGGGCCCGCTCCACATGCGCGGCCAACAAAGCTTCCTCGGCCGGTAGTTTGACAAAATCAGCGTGTGCTGCCCCAAAGGCCTCAGCCACTCCCTCGTTTTCGTCCCGCAGCAAGCTGCAAGTCGCGTAGACCAGGCGACCGCCTGACTTGACCAGTCGGGCCGCGCTGTCAAGGATCGAAGTCTGTTTGGCCTGCAGTTCGACCACGGCCTGCGGCGATTGACGCCATTTGAGGTCGGGGTTGCGCCGCAACGTCCCCAGGCCGGAACAAGGTGCATCGACCAACACCCTGTCGATCTTGCCCGACAGACGCTTGACGCGCTCGTCGCGCTCGTGCGCGATCTGAGCAGGATGCACATTGGACAGTCCGCTGCGTGCCATCCTGGGCTTGAGCGCATCGAGCCGGTGACCCGACGTGTCGAACGCATAGAGCCGACCTGTCGAACGCATGGAGGCACCCAAGGCCAGCGTCTTGCCACCAGCTCCGGCGCAGAAATCAACCACCATCTCCCCGCGTTTGGCATCGACCAGCAGCGCCAGCAGTTGGCTGCCTTCGTCCTGCACCTCGATGTCACCGCGCACGAAAGCGTCGATCTTCTGCAGCGCGGGCTTGCCCGGCACCCGAATACCCCAGGGAGAGAACGGTGTCGGCGCCACGCGCAGGCCAGCCTGGTTGAGCACGGACAGCATGTCCTCGCGCTTGGCCTTGAGGACATTGACCCGCAAATCGAGCGCCGCAGGCTCGTTCAGTGCAGCCACCAGGGGCCAGAACTCGGCCTCACCGAGTTGGCTGCGTAACGCCGAGGCCAGCCAATCGGGCAGGTTGTGGCGCAACTTTTCAGAAAAACTGCCAGGATCGACTGCCAGAACTTGTTGTCGCCATTGTTGCTCGTTAGGCCCTACCGCGCCGCGCAGCAAATGCTGGTCGCCCGACCACGCCAACAACGCCAAGCGCCGCTCCAAAGCGCCAGTGCCGCTTTGGGCTTGATGCAAAAGCAAAGAGCGGCGCCGCAGCACGGTGTAAGCGGTCTCTGCCAAAGCATGGCGCTCGCGCGGGCCCAGCGTGCGGTGCTGTCTGAAGAAGCCCGAGACAGTGCTATCGGCCGGCGCGTCGAGTCTGAGTACAGCGCGCAAGAGTTCGGTGGCCAGGTCAAGCAGGGCGGTAGGATGCATACCTGGATTATCCGCGCCCTCTTTCACAAACCTTTTCGACCGCCAGCCGATGAACCACCTACCCCCGCTGCCTGCGGCGGCGATCGGACGCTATCGACATTACAAGGGCAAGGAATACGAACTGGTCGGCGTGGTGCGGCACAGCGAGACCTTGGAACCTCTGGTGTTGTACCGCCCACTTGACGGCGACGGCGCGCTGTGGGTGCGGCCGCACGCAATGTTTTTCGAGAATGTCACCGTTGCCGGCCTGACCCAACCACGATTCGCCCGGCTGGATTGAGCGCTGGGGCGCATCAGCCGGCCCAAAACAGGCACTGCGGCTCAGCGTTCGCGAGTTGCACCCGGCCATCGCGCAAGCGCAGCTGGTCCTCGACGAACCAGCGCACAGCACGCGGGTAAATCAGATGCTCGGCCGTCAACACCCGGGCCGACAAGGTCTGCGGCGTATCGTCCGGCAACACGGGCACGGCGGCTTGCGCCACGATCGCGCCTTGGTCCAGCGCGGCGGTGACAAAGTGAACGGTGGCACCGGCCAGCTTGCAGCCGGCTTCGATCGCCCGACGGTGGGTGTATAGGCCGGCAAAAGACGGCAACAACGAAGGGTGGATGTTGAGAATCCGTCCCTCGTATCGGACCACAAAATCATCGCCGAGGATGCGCATGAAGCCTGCCAGCAAAAGCAAATCAGGGGCAAAGCCATCGATCACCCTGGCCAATTCCGAGTCGAACCGGTCCCGGCTGGGATACTGCAGGTGATCGACCACTGCAGTGGCAATGCCTTGACGGGCAGCGAACACCAAGCCTGGCGCATCCGGCCTGTTGCTGATCACGGCCGCCACCTGCCCGGACCAGCCTTCGAGGGTACAGCTGCGAACGATGGCCTGCATGTTGCTGCCCAGGCCAGAAATCAGGATGACGATGCGCTTCATCTGAGCAAGCAGTGTACGGGCTGAGCGCGCAGGCCCAGGGGTCGACCAGCGCTTCGGCGCCGGCCCTTGAGCGAGAATCCGCCGCACTTCTGAAGGACTGACCCCATGCGACCCCGTGTACTCTCAGGCATGCGCCCAACCGGCGCACTCCACCTCGGCCACTACCATGGCGCGCTCAAAAACTGGGTCAAGCTCCAGCACGACCATGACTGCTTTTTCTTCGTCGCTGATTGGCACGCGCTGACGACGCACTACGAAGACCGCGAGGTGATCGAGAAGACGGTCTACGACATGGTGATCGACTGGATCGCTGCCGGACTGGACCCCGAAACAGCCACGATCTTCATCCAGAGCCGGCTGCCAGAGCATGCCGAATTGTTCACGCTGCTGGCGATGGGCACGCCACTGGCTTGGCTGGAACGCATGCCCACTTACAAGGACCAAATCGAAAAACTCAAGGACAAGGACCTGGCGACCTACGGTTTTCTCGGCTATCCGCTGCTGCAGGCCGCCGACATCCTCATCTACCGTGCCGCTTACGTACCGGTGGGCGAGGATCAGGCACCGCATGTAGAGATCACTCGAGAAGTGGCCCGCCGCTTCAACCACCTGTATGGACGCGCCGCCAACCATGACGAGCAAATCGCCGCCTCGCTGGCCAAGCTATCCAAGGACGACGCGCGCTATGTTATAAAGCAGCGCAAGGCCTATGGCCAAGACGGATCGCTCGAGGCCTTGTCGAGAGGGGAGGCGGTTGTCAAGCGAGCCCGGGAGGCCGACTTGATCGACAACAACGACACCGAATTGCTGCTCGGTCACCTCAAGGGCAGCGGCAAGAGCGTGTTGACCGAACCTTCCGTGCTGTTGACCGAGACCAGCAAGTTGCCTGGCCTGGATGGCGACAAGATGAGCAAGAGTCGCGGCAACACGATCGCGATGCGCGACGAACCGGCGGCGGTGGCGCAGAAAATCAAGCGCATGCCCACCGACCCGCAACGCGTACGCCGCAACGACGCTGGCGACCCGACGCGCTGCCCGGTCTGGCAGTTCCACCAGGTCTATTCGGACGCGGCCACGAAGGACTGGGTGGTCCAGGGCTGTACCACTGCCGGTATTGGTTGCCTGGACTGCAAGCAACCTGTGATCGACGCCATCGTCCGCGAGCAACAGCCCTGGCGAGAGCGCGCCGAGCCCTACCTCAGCAACCCCAAGGAGATCCACAGGATCGTCGAGATGGGCACCGAACGCGCGCGCAAGGTAGCCCGTGAAACCATGAAGGATGTTCGCGAGGCGATGGGGCTGAATTACTGAATGCCCAACCAGGCCGCCGCATCGAGGCGCCTGCCGACGTGGCGCTCAGCACGCGTGGCAATGGTTGAGTCAGACCCAGGGTCAATCACCGGCGGTGCAAAAAACTAGGGAAAACCCTATACTGCACTGCAACACGAGATCAATCCGGTTTCGTGAAGACCCTGGAGTTCACACCATGAGCAGTGCTTCAATGACCTTTGGCCGGCCTACCCGCTTGGCCATTCCCCGTGGTTCGATCTGGATGGCAGGACTGGTTACCGCCATGATTGATGGCCTGCGCCGACTCGACCATTGGCAACTGAACCAGCAGCGCAACGAACCCAAGACCGTAGAAGGCATGCTGAACTGGGCGCGACGCGTCGAGGCCACCGATCCAGGCTTTGCCTCGGATCTGCGCGCAGCCGCCATGCGTTCAGGCGGCAAGGACTAACGAAGCCTGTGATCGTGGCGCCGCTCTTTCGGCGTTGAGATCGCTAGCCGCTGTGGTCTGGCAACGTTGGCGCGGCATCGCAGACCCAGCCGCCAACTGTCCACCACCGCTCAACCACTGCCCCAAGACGCTCTCGCTGCCCTCCCGGTACCATCCCGATCTTGGCAGCAACAGAGTATGCGTCCGGCGAACGCATCTTGACGAATGCGACGAGCCTCAGATAGAGATCGTCGTCGGCGTCCAGCGGTGGGGGAGCAAGTCGTCGATGCGGCTGGCCGGATGGGTTGGCAGGCGCTCGAGGATGTCCTCCAGATAGGCGT
>CANFPU010000183.1 GCA_947448955.1 Burkholderiales bacterium | reverse complement strand
TGCGGCAAGTCGTCATCGGCGCCGCGCCATGGCAGCGCCTGGCGACGCGCCCACCAAGCGCGGCTCAAACCGGGCCAGTCCGCCAGCCCTTTGTCGATCTCGGCCTCGGTGAGTTGGCTGCCTTCGGTCAGCGACAGGCCCAGGTGCTCAGCCTGCGCCGCGTAAAAGGCGTCTTCCGACAGCGCGCCCATGCGCACCAGCACCTCGCCGATGCGCCCGCCATGCGCCGCCTGAAACGCCAGCGCCCGCTCAAGCTCGAAGGGCTTGATCAGGTCGCGCGCCAACAACAGCTCGCCAATGCCCGGGATCACGGCCTCAGTGGTCATCAACGGCACCGCGGTCAGGGCTTGGCCGGAGGCTGGGTAACTGCAGGCGGTGTTGGGACTACCGGTGCGGCTGAGGTTGGCTCTTTAGCTGGCGCCGCAGCCGTGGCCGGCGCAGAAACAGGCGCAGGAGCAGATTGCACCGTCGCAGCCCATGGACCCAGCATCTTGCGGAATGCGGTCGTCACGGCCTCAGCATCGCCATCATCGTTGATGACGTAAGGCGTGATCAACACCACCAGCTCGCTGCGCTGACCGCTGCGGTTCTTGGTGCTAAAGAATGACCCAAGACCGGGCACATCCTTCAGAAAAGGAATCCCAGCCATGCCTTGCGAGTTCTGGTCTGAGATCAAGCCACCCAGCAACACCGTGGCCCCGTTGCGAAGCGTTAGTTTGGTTTCGATCCTGCGGGTGGTGAAGGTCGGCGACACATTGACGCCGGTCGATGTCGACTGTGCACCGCTGACCTCCTGTGATACATCGAGGTCGATCTGGTCACTGGAGTGGATTACCGGCTTGACCCTGAGAATCACGCCGGTGCTGCGGTACTGGATGGTCTGCAACACGGCAGCCGCTCCCACGGTGGTGGTGCCGCCAGACTGCTGGCTGGTGATGATCGGCACTTCCTGGCCCACCTGGATGGTCGCCGTCTCGCCATTGCGGGCCATCACCCGAGGGCTGCTCAACACGGTCGCCTGGTTGTCAGAGGCCAGCGCATTGAGCACGAAGCGTAGGTTGGTGGCGCTGTCGAAAACCTTGTAATTGAAGCCCGCGCTGCCGATTGCCAGGCCACTGGCAGTACCTGTGCTCACTGAGCCGCCGCCCGACAGCGCCTTGTTGGTCAGCCACTCCACACCCAGCTGATTTTTGTCGTCGAGTGACAACTCAGCCACCGTCACCTCGATCAGCGCCCCCTTGGCCGGGCGATCCAGCGTCTGCAGCAATCCGCTGACCTTGGAGTACTCCTCGCGACTGGTCTGGAAGATCATTGTGTTGGTGGATGTATCCACCACCACGGTGGGCGCACCGGGCGCAGCGCCTGTGGCGGCACCTGCTGCAGCAGGCGCGCCACTGCGGCCCAACAACTGCTCGAGCGTTTTGGCCAACAAGGTCGCGTCCTTGTGCTTGACGGCGTAGGTAAAAAAGGTCTTGCCAATGCCCCGGTCACTGGGCACATCCAGCGTTCGCGCCCACTGCGAGATGTGGTCGATTACCGTGCCCGCCTGCGCAAAAACATAGACGGCATTGATCGCGGCAACCGGTAGGATCACGATCGGAAAGCGCGCCCCTCCGCCTCCGCCGCTACCGATCGGCTGTACAGCATAGCCTTCTGCTGACAAGACATCGAGCAATCGACGCGCTAATTCGTCGGCTGACCAATACAGCGGCGAAATCGACAAGCTTTTGGCCCCCCGCATGACGGGTTGGTCAAGAAAGCTGATCGCCTCCAACGCCGCCTGCAGGTTCTCAGGCGTACCGCTGATGAGCAGCGAATTGCGGCTGATGTCCTCCTGAATTCTGATGCGCTCACCGAACATCATCTTCAGCCAATTGGTCACCAGGGTCTGATGCACAGACAACAAGTCGATCACGTGAAAAATCGGGCGCAGCGACAAAGGTGTTTCGGGCAAGGCAGAGCCTCGCCGGATCTCTGGCAGACTCCCAACGTTGGCGTTGTCAGGCACGATGCGAACCAGTCCACCAACATCGAGCACTGCAACACCATAGCTCTTGAGCAGCAGCTTCGCAGCGCGCTCCAGGTCCGCGGGCGCTTGCGATGCTCCCGAGCGGAAGGTCACCAAGTCCTTGCGCGCCAACACCGGCGCATCGACGTTGACGTTCTTTTTCAGCAAGTCGTTGAAGATCAACTGCGCAAAGGTGCCCAGCGTCACCTGCTCAAGGTTGATGCTCACAGGCTCTGTCGGCAAGGCTGCGATCCCGGTGCTGGTCTGCTGATCACGTGCCAGAGCCTGTGCACTCGGCAGCACCTCAGGCACTGAGGGCAAATTGGTGATCCGCGTCGAGGGCTCAGGGGCGAGGACAACAGATGCACTGTCCTTGGTCACCTGGGTATTGGTCTTGAGGGCAGGCGGCACGATAGGCGCAGCGCCTGGCACGGCGCATGCACCGAGGCCTGAAGCCAGTGTCGCCAAGACGACATACCGCCATGCGCGCGCGACGGCACTGCGGCCAACCCGCCTGAGTCCAAGGTCAAGGTTCAATTGGTTCAACTCCCAAACGGTAACTTTTCTTGCCCACGAGCACGCAAATCTCGCGCTCTTCGATGTTGGTCACAAGGTAGCCCCCCGGCAACTTGTCGCCGACAAACAGCCGCTGCGGGGGCCGGACATCAGCATCGAAAGTAATGAGCACGCCGCGCTTGGCCACATTGCCAAACACTGCGGCAATGCGCCAGCGCGGTTCAGGCGGCGGCGGTGGAGGCGGCGGCGCGGAGGCCGCCGCTACAGGGATCGGCGCACCCCAAAAAGGCGCTGTGGCGGCAATCACGATCGTCGAATTCTCCAACCCACGTCGAGGCAGCACCGGCAAGGCCCATGCATCGCGCCTAGGTGCCACCAGCACCGGTCCAGGGCTTGGCTGAGGCCACGCCGTCCAGCCTACCAGCGCCGCGAGCGCCAGCATCAAGGCCCAGCCGCGAAGCGTCGACGGCACCGTCATTTGGCAGACTCGCCACTTGCTCTGGCCAAGATTCGCAAGTCGATCTCAGCGGTAGGGGGCTGTGTCGCCATTCGCAACATCAGCCGGTCCACCACCACCGCGCGGTCGCTGCGGGCCAGCTCAGACAGAAACGCTAGCATCGCTTCGCGCTTCAAATCCGCCATCAAACGCGCCGTGATCACCTGCGGCGCAGTGCCGACACGACCCGATTCCGGGGCCGAAGGTACAGCGGGCGTCGCACCGGCGGCAGCCACGCGCGCCAAGGTCAAGTCGCGCAACACCATGCCTGAGGTGTTGGCCGTGGCCCGAAGCCAATCTTGGAATCTGGCTTCGGCCAAGCCCAGGTCGCTTTCGACCCAGACCATCGCTTGCAGCGCCGCGAGCTGGCGTTTCGCCTCCTCAGCACGCACAGGCCACTGCTGTTCACGCGCCACCGGCGCCAGGCGCGCGGCCTGCTCACTCAGCGAAGCCAGCAGCTTATGGCGATCAGTCAGAAAATCGGCACCCACCAGCAAGCCATAAGCCCACAAGATCACCACTATGGACATCAAACCGAGCCGCAGCCTGACGTTACCGGCCCATTGGCCACGCAAGACCTCGAACCCGTCGGTGATGCGCTTGTACCTCATGGCTTACCGCCCGAGGATGGACCTGAAGCCGCTGGCTTGGGTCCAACCAGCGGCGGGTTCAGGCCTTTCAATCGCATCTCGAAGCTGACCCACGTACGGCCAGCCACCTCACGCAACTCGGCCACACCTGTCAGCCAACCACCTGACTGCAAGTCCTTGACCACCGCACTGCGCTGCATCTGAGGTTCAAGTGCCAAGCCCAGGCGCAGAAGGTCGCCTGTGAGCTCGAATTCGCGCAGCGTGACATCTTTGGAAGGCAACACTTCGGCCAAGTGGCGCATCACCTCGATGGGGTTTGCAGCAGCCATTGCCTGTGACAAGACCTGGCCTTCGGATGCAGCGAGCAATGCGCGATCGCGCTGCACAAACACCGGCGCGGCCGAGCTGCGAATTTGCTCGATCTCCAGCTTGCGCGCATCGATTTGCTGCTGCAGCGCCCAGGCTTCGCTCACTTCGCCTGCCGTCAAAGCCACCAGCGAGCAAGCTGCGACACTGGCCAACAACCATTCAAGCCGTGATCCGCCAGCCGCAGCAGCGTCCAGTCCCTGGCAGTCCAGCCAAGGTTTTCTTTGCCAGGGCACATCAGACTGCACTGGAGGCGCTGTGGGCAACTGCACGGCGGCCGGCATGTTGCGGATGAACCCTGCCCAGTCAGTGTCAGTGGGCAATTGAGGCCACCAGCGCGAGGCCACGGGCAGACCGCCCATCCAGACCTGCGCCTCGAAACCCTCGAGACACGGAAGCAGCCAGCAACCATCGGTGGTCATCGCAGAGCGCAGCAGTCCTTCAGGCATCAGTTCCGATGCAAGATCGGCGTCTACGGCGCGCAACATGCCTTCAATCTGTTGCGAATCCCAGGCCCAGGCCAGGCCTTGATCGCCATGCAGACCGATAAGGTACTCACTGGCATCGAAAGGCGCCCAAGCCCGCGCCAGATTCCTCAGCGCAGCGCGCCTGTCCTTGACGGGCACATCGGTCAGCGCAAACACGCGAACCCGGTACAAGCCCCTTGCTAGCCACCAGCGCTCCACCCTGGATGGAGCAACGTTTGCCGGCACCGCGCAACCGTCGCGCAGCAACCTGGGCTGGGAATTAGGGTGGAGCGGGCGTGAGCGCCAACGGAAAAACTGTGCCACGTTCTTGTGCTTTACTCGGCTTGAGTCGTGGGACCGAGTGGACTTCGGCGATCAGCCAAGGTGATACGGCGCCACCCGGCAACAACACCACATTGTACTGAAGGGACCGCGGCATACCAGGGGCCCAGACCGTCAGCCTGTACTGGTCGCCGACGTGAAATAGATGTTCATCGCTATCGAATGGCAGCCCGGTCGTCGTGACTGCCGATTGGGCAGACATGAAGGGCTCAGCCCGACGCAAGGTCTCGAAGCGCTCGATCTGGGCCGGACGAGCCGTCGGCAGCAGTGCTTGGAGCACGCGCGTAGGCGCTGTATTTGGATTGAAAAGTCCCACGCGATTGGTCGACACCATGGGCTCCAACGAAGCCACTAAGTCTGGGTGCTCTCGCCACTGCGGCATGCGGCTGAGTTCACGGACTGACAACATCCAGTCGTTGCGCGGCGGTGGCAGGCCTAGCGGAACATAGGCGGCGCGCTCTGCACCGTTGAGGCGCTTTAGATTGTCGGTGTCGACGTAATCAAGCATCACGTCGATATATGTGTCGATGGCATCGGGCTCAGCGCCCGATAAGCGCAGTAGCGCGGCAAAGGGCTCACGCTGTCCAAGATTGAGCGGGTACAAACCTCGCAAGTCCTGCAGCCGAACTTCCGCGCCTTGGTCCAAGAGGTAAGGCCTGCCATCAGCCCAAAGCGAGGGCTTCAAAAACGGCCCAAATCCAGCTGCTCCGGTGGGCCTTGTGCTGATCCAGTAGAGCGCTGCTGCGGCGCCGTTACCAGCCTCCAGTCGGCCACGTGCATAGGCAGACAAGGTGCCTGCCTGCTCGCGCAGCGTATCGATTCGAAGTGCGAATCGCCCCCCGATCAAAGCCAACATCGCCAGGGCTGACAACACGAGCACCAGCACATAACCTTGCTGATGACGTCGAATCGGCGCGACCGCGCGCCTGATGCCGCAACCCAGGCTCACAAACCTTCCAATTCAGTCTTGGTAGGAAGTGGCAATGCCGACGCTAGTGTGGTTGCCAGCAACAGGCGCAATGAAGGTAGGCCTGTTTCCAGCGCAACAGCCCGAGGTAGTGCTGCCGCCGGTTTACCAAGAGTAGGGGGTGGCCAAGCATCCTGCCATTGGTTCCGCTCGTCCAGGTAGCTGAAATTCCCTTTGCGGCCAGGCCACGACAAAAGTGTGGTGTAGGGCTCGGATGCACTACCGGCGGGCGCTGCCTCCCCCAGGATCTGCAGCGCCGTTGTGTTGGCAGCAGGGTCGTATTGAAATCTAAGTTGCATCATCGCCAGCCCTGGCGCGGGCCAAACCGGCGCCTCAGCCGAGAGACCTCTCAGCGCGGTAGCACTACCTTGAAACCGGTCAAGCGTCTTGGGTGAGCCTGGCAACAGCGAGGCCAAAGCACTGCGAACCCATTCGACCCGAACGGCCTGGGCAAGACTCTGCATCTGACCTTGTTCCAGCATTCGCTCAACCCGCACCAGTTGCCCCATCGCCTGCCAGACGATGCCGGCAACCAAGCTGACGATCATCAGCGTGACCAGCATTTCCAACAGCGTGAAACCCTTGGCACGCAGGCGATGGATTCGAAGCATCACGGTGAATTCCCAACCTGTGAAAGAGACTTCAGTCCGGTGCGCATTTGATAGAAACTGATGGATACGGCCAACTCATCATCGCGCGCCTTGACTGCCAGTCGGTAGAGCCCTACCTGCCAAGTCCCCGACATTCCATCAGCGAAGGCTGTGTTGAGTCTAGGGGTTTCTACTGCTTGGCTCTGCCAACTGACGCTGATGCCCTTGGCTTCCAATGAGCCCTCGGCTCGCTCTGCCGGGTTGACCAGTTCCATCAGTGCCTGGGCCGTGAGCAGCAAGCGCGCTTCCTTTTCAGCTTGCTGCAGCCGGGTCGCGGATTGCAGCGATTGTTGAATCCAATTCAGCAGCGCCAACCCAGTCCCCGCCAGCAAAGCCAGTGAGATGATGGCCTCCAGCAAGCCGAAACCAAGCCAGCGATTCACGGACCGCCTAGACCGACTTCTCGGACAACCAGCCCGTTAACAGTGCCGACAGTCCATTTCATGGGCTGCCGCCTTGGCGCAGTCATCGTCACAACACCCCCTTTGGCGACGCCATGGGCGCTGTACTGCAGTCGTTGCGGCAGGGCAATCGTCCAGCCCTCGGGCAGGTCAGGCAACCACTGCCGCAGCATTTGCTCATCCACCGACAAATCGCTGCCTTGTTGGAAGGCGCGTACCGGTAGACTGTCCAGCAGCGCGGTCATTTCAACGGCAGCGGCGCGCTCTTTGGCTGCGAAAAGGCTGCGCTGCACAGCAGGCGTCACCAAGCCCGCAGCCAGCGCCATCAAGGCCATCACCACCAACAACTCGAGCAAGGTAAAACCCTTGCGCAGCGAGCCGTCAGGGCTGTGCAGGCAAACTACCAATGTCGCGTGCATCGCCTTCTCCGCCACGCTTGCCGTCACTGCCAAGCGAAAAAAGTGCGAAGCCCTGGCCATCACTACCGGGCAGCGCGTATTGATAAGCGTTGCCCCAAGGGTCCAATGGCAAGGCGTCGTCTAGATACGGACCACGCCAGCGCGAGGCCAACGCGGCATCTGTTGGCGGCTTTGAAAGCAAACCGATACCTTCATCGGCCGTGGGGTAGCGCCCGATATCAAGCCGCAGGCTTTCGATCGAGCTGCGCAGCATCTTGATTTGCACCTGCGCCGTGGTGACCTTGGACTGATCGACCTTGGAAAACAACCTCGGGCCAACCAATCCTGCCAACAAGCCGATGATGACCAAGACCACCAGCATCTCCAACAAGGTGAATCCACGTTGCCTTGCGCGCTTGGGAATTCTTGACATGGATGACTGACGGGGATTACACATCGGTGCGATCAATGAAGATCGTTTCATGGAACGAAAAAGAGGGCCGAAGCCCTCTTTGTTAAGACTAAGAGCTAGGCGTGTTACTGAGCCTGAGCCCCGTAGACACTGACCGGGCGTACCATGTTCAGATTGCTGATTGCACCGGTGGATGCATTCACGAGTTGATAGACACCATTGACAGTGTCATTCGTACCGGCAACCGTAAACACTGCGAATCCACGCTGTGACGTCGTAAACGTTGGCAGGCTAGACCCTTCAATGATCACTTGCCCACCAGCAGGTATCGTAC
Organism: Burkholderiales bacterium; assembly: GCA_947448955.1. Lineage (GTDB taxonomy): Bacteria > Pseudomonadota > Gammaproteobacteria > Burkholderiales > Burkholderiaceae_C > Pseudaquabacterium. The sequence continues at coordinate 140 of CANFPU010000183.1, read as the reverse complement.
CCGTCAGCGTACCATTGGTGGCGACCGCATTCGCCGTACCAGTCGCATTGGACGGACCAGCGGTCACAGCACCCGTGTAGGCTGCAGCGGTAGCGCCGGTGTTGGTCAGGACGAAACGCACCAGCCAGCCTGAGGGCACC
>CANFPU010000182.1 GCA_947448955.1 Burkholderiales bacterium | reverse complement strand
GCAGATGTACGACCTGACCGGCAGCGCCTGGGACCTGGGTCTGGTGGGGCTGGCGCAGTTTCTGCCCGCGCTGCTGCTGGCGCTACCCGCTGGTCACCATGTCGACCAGCATGACCGACGCCGGGTGCTGGTTGCGGTGCTGGCAATGCAGACGGGTGTCGCGCTGGTATTAGCCGTCGCCACCCAAGCCGGCTGGATGGGCCGTGAGGCGCTGCTGGCGGTGTCTGTGGTGCTGGGCGCGCTGCGCGCCTGGCAAATGCCGGCTTCGCAGGCCTTGCTGCCGCAGCTGCTGCCATCAGCACGGCTGCCGCAGGCTTTTGCACTGTCGGCGACAGCGCTGCAAGGCGCGATCATCGCCGGCCCTGCGCTGGGCGGTTTCGTCTACGCCGCCGGGGCACCAGCGGTTTATGGCCTGTCGGCTTTGGGCTTTGCCGCGGCGCTGGTCTGCGTGCTGCGCATCGAGGTGCGGGCGATGCAGCGCTTGCGCGAGCCGGTCTCCGCCAGTGCGCTGCTGGCCGGCCTGCGGTTCATCGCGCAGCGTCCGGTGGTGCTGGGCGCCGTCTCCTTGGACCTGTTCGCGGTGCTGTTGGGCGGGGCAGTGGCATTGCTGCCGATCTTCGCTCGCGACATCCTGCAAACGGGACCCTGGGGTCTGGGATTGCTGCGCGCGGCGCCGGCCGCCGGCGCGTTGGCGATGTCGCTGCTGCTGACGCGCTGGCCGGTGCAGCGCCGCAGCGGCGTCTGGCTGCTGGTGTCGGTCGCGCTTTACGGCGCGACGATGGTGCTGTTCGGTCTGTCGACCAGCTTGCTGCTGTCCCTGGCGGTGCTGGCCTTGTCGGGCGCAGCCGACATGGTCAGCGTCGTGATCCGCCAGTCGCTGGTACAAATCGCGACACCCGACGCGATGCGTGGCCGCGTCAGCGCGGTCAACTCGGTGTTCATTGGCGCGTCGAACCAGCTCGGCGAGTTCGAGTCAGGCGCCACCGCAGCACTGTGGGGACCCGTCGCCTCGGTGGTCTGGGGTGGGGTCGGCACCGGCCTGGTCGTGCTGATGTGGAGCGGGCTGTTCCCGGCGCTGGCCAGGCATGACCAGCTGGTGCGCGGCGATGACAGGGCGGCTGACAACCCGCCCGCCAAGCATTGAGTCAACTCCATCGTCAGCGCTGACGCCAGGTTTGCCGCACCGGCGACAGCCTCGCGAGCCGCAGGCGTGGCAACATCTTCTTCCATCGACTCAGCCGCCGTTGCCCATGACCACCGACCTGATCCTCACCGAAATCCACCCCGCGGGCTACGCCGTAATCACGCTCAACCGTCCGCAAGCGATGAATGCGCTGAGCAAGGCGCTGATGACGGCGCTGGCCGATGCGATCGATGGCATGTCCGCCAACCCGGCGGTGCGGGTGTTGATCCTGACCGGCGCCGGCCGCGCTTTTTGCGCCGGCCTGGACCTCAAGGAGATCGGCTCGGGCCAGGGCAGTCTGGGCGCCACCGGCAAACCCGAGCAACGGCCGGGCGACCCGGCGGCCGCGCTGTTGCGCTACGCGGGCCCAGTGATTGGGGCGATCAACGGCGCCGCCGTGACGGGTGGTTTCGAGCTGGCCCTGGCCTGCGACGTGCTGCTGGCATCCAGCCAGGCGAGATTTGCCGATACCCATGCCCGCATCGGCGTCGCACCGGGCTGGGGCTTGTCGCAAAAGCTCAGCCGCGCGATCGGCCCATACCGGGCGCGCGAGGTGTCGTTGACTGGCAACTGGGTCAGCGCCGAACAAGCGGCAGCCTGGGGCTTCGTCAACCGGGTGCTGCCACCCGAAGGCTTGCTCGACGCCGCGCGCGCACTGGCACTCGACATGTTGAGCACGCTCCCAGACATGCTCACGCGCTACAAGTCGGTGATCAACGACGGTTTCGCGCTGACCTTCGTCGAGGGCATGGCGCTGGAGCAAAGCCGCGCACGCGAGTTCAATGTCCGGGTCGCCGCCGATGATGTCGAGCGGCGTCGAGAGGCCGTGCGCCAGCGCAACCGCGGCCAAGACTGAGCCAGCCAACGCCACCTAAAAAGGCCCCCGACACCCAAGGCGCCAGGGGCAAAGCTCCTCATCGCAATCGCCGCCGCGGGTCAAGCCAAACGCAGACCGACCCCAAATCTGCCGTCAAACCCGTTGCAGCGACCTCAGGATAGGCCAACCAGTGCCGAGATGTACCCTCGAAGCGGGTGGCTGGCAGCGTCTAGGTAGACGCATTCCACACACAACCGGCCTGCGGTGGCCCTCAACGACGGTCGGGTGCTGACGATCAGTCGGGCTCCATCGCGCTGGCCCGCATCATCGCGCGGTACTCGTCGTACTGATCCTTGGTGAAGGCGCCCAGTTTTTCGGGTGTTGAGCCGGTGAAGATAAAGGCCTGCTTGTCCAGCAAAGCCTGCACCTCAGGGCGAAGCGCTGCCGCCATGAACTCCTTGTTGAGGCGGTCCACGATGTCGCGCGGCAGCTTCGCCGGTCCGTACAGCGCAGCCCAAGAGGTGATCGAGAACTGCGGCATGCCCGCTTCGGCCAATGTCGGCACGTCGGGCAGGATCGGACTGCGCTTGGTCGTGATCACCGCCAGCGGACGCAGCTTGCCCTCGCGGATGTGCGGCACCACGGTGCCGGCCGACACCACCATGAACTGGACTCTTCCGGCGATCAAGTCCGTCAGCGCTTGAGGCTCGCCCTTGTACGGAACCTGCACCATCTTGATCCCTGCCAGATGCGAAAACTGGGCTGTGGACATGATGCCGGTGGTGTTGCCGGTCGCGTAGCTGACCTTGTCCGGAAAATCCTTCGCATGCTTGATGAATTCAGCGATCGTCTTGGCTGGAATGCTGGGATGAACGACCACGAAAAAGGTATAGCGGCCGATGTCGGCGATCGGCGTGAAATCACGGTTCGGATCGTAAGGTGGTGACTTGCGCAAGGCCGGCGCAGCGACGATCGGGCTGTTGGTCGCGAAAAACAGCGTGTAGCCATCGGGCGCAGCGCGCACGACTTCGCCACCCGCGATGGCGCCGTCAGCGCCGGCCTTGTTGTCGACCACGACCGGTTGACCGACCGCTTGGGAGACCGCAGTGCCGAAAGCACGTCCGATCGTGTCCGTGGCAGCGCCAGGTGGAAACGGCACGACCAGCCGGATTGGCTTGACGGGATAGGTCTGTGCGGCGACCGTCAACGCGACGACACCGAGCAGGCCAGCAACGAGCAACTTCTTCATGGGCTGTCCTTGTTCTCAGGGAATAGAAAATCCGATCAAAATATGATGCCAGCGATGGCGGCGCAGGATGGGGTGAAAACCCGGTCCTGCGCCTCAGACGCCGAGGGACACCCCCAGCCCGCGCGCCGCAGCCAGCATCCCATGACCGGCCGGAATCGGCCGGTTCCGGCCGGCCACAAGCTCGAGGCCGACGCTCGTCACGCGATCCCCTTGCAAGGCCACCATCCGACCGAACCCGCCAGTCTGCACCAGTTCAGCGGCGTGCCAGCCGAACCGCGTCGCCAGCACACGGTCGAACGGTGTGGGCGAGCCGCCGCGCTGCACATGGCCCAGCAACGTAGCCCGAACCTCGCTCTGTAACAAAGGCGTGAGTTGATGCGCCAGCACCGCACCCACCCCGCCCAAGCGCAGCGGGTCGGGGCTGTCGGCAATCGTCTGTGCCACTGTCAGATCGCCGCCATCGGCAAACGCGCCTTCAGCAATGCAGATCAGCGTGTAGCCTTCAATGGCCTCGCGCTCGCGACAGCGCTGCACCACCGCCTCGAGCTGGTAGGGCTGCTCGGGCAACAAGATCACATCGGCCGCGCCGGCCATACCACCTTCGAGCGCGATCCAGCCGGCATAGCGGCCCATGGTCTCGGCGATCATCACCCGGCCATGACTGCGGGCGGTGGTCTCCAGTCGGTCCAGCGCCTCGGCTACCACCGCCACGGCGCTGTCGAAGCCAAAGCTGCGGTCGTTGTGACAGAGGTCGTTGTCGATGGTTTTGGGCACACCAACCACCGGCAGGCCGAGCAGGCTGAGCTTGTGCGCAATCGCCATCGTGCCGTCCCCACCGATTGCCACCAGCGCGTCCAGCCCCAGCTCGCGGGCATAAGCCAAGGCCTGGTCCGAGACATCGGCACCCGCTGCGCCAAAATAGTGAAAAGGATCGCAGCGGTTGTGTGTGCCCAGGATGGTGCCGCCTTGGGCCAGGATGCCGGCCACCGCTGGCTTGTCCAGCATGCTGACCTCGCGTTTGAGCAGGCCGAGAAACCCACGCCGGATGCCCGTCACGCGCGCTCCGCATTCGTTGATCAGCGCCAGCGTGACGGCACGAATCACCGCGTTCAAGCCGGGACAGTCACCGCCGCCAGTCAGGATGCCCACATGCATGGTGGTTCTCCGTCTCCGCTTTCCAAGGTGGTCAAAGTCAGATCTGCCGAACCAAACAGGTCTGACCCAGCGAACGCCGCGAAGCCGTTTTTGCCGGGCCGCTGACGGCGCCCCCTTGATGGCGAACGGCGCAGCCACTGCGGGGTGGTTTCACCGGAGCCAGGCCGCCAGGTCAGCGTGCAACTGGGCCAGATCGGCGCGGCGGGTGTACATCATGTGACCGGCGTCGTAATAGCGGTGGGTGATGCGCGCCAGCACCTCGGCCGGCGCGTCAAGCTGGGCCAGCGACCAGTCGCTGGCCGCGTAAGGCGTGCCCAGATCGTAGCGACCGCTCGCCACCAGCACCTTCATGTGCGGATTGCGGCGCATCGCGCGTGCCAGGTCGTTGCTGGTGCTGGTGAAGCCGTTGGCCTCACCCATGCCTTCACCGCTGCCACGCTGCCAGTTCCAGGCCTTGTGGGCGGCCATCGACAAGGTCTCATAGCGCGACTCGATCGGCAGGCCGAGCTCGGCGTAATAGGCCAGCGCAGCCGTGGTGTAAGGGATCGCGATGCCCTCAATGCCGGGGTCGAAAGCCATCTGGCGCTCGCGTGCAGCGGCCATCATCGCCGTGGCGCGCGACTCGAGCCGGCCGACCAGCAGGCCACGCGGACGCAGCGCTTCGACGAAGAAGGTGGTGTCGCTGATACGCAGGTTGTGCTCCTGCACGACCGCGGGCGCCAAGCCGGTCAGCTCGGCCAGACGGCGTTCGATGCGCAGCCGTGCCCGGCCGTCCAGTCGGGCGCCCGCGTGCAGCGCGCCCAAGTAGTCGTCCTGCACGAAGGCTTCGGCCGCCGAACGGGCCGCATCGCCCGAGGCCGCCAGCGCACCTTTGAGCGTGCCGTGGTACTGGGCGGTGGCGGCGAATGCGGGCAGGAACAGCGCATAAGGCAAGTCGTTGCGCGGGGCGAACACCAGCGACTGCAGATCCATCGCGCAAGACACCAGGATCAGCCCGGACAGCGCCAAGCCACTGTCGAGCAACTTGTCGGCCAAGGCTGCGCCACGGGTCGTGCCATAGCTCTCACCGGCCAAGTAGAGCGGCGCGCCGAAACGGCGGTTGGCCGCCAGCCAGCCGCGCATCACCTCGGCCAAGGCTTCAACATCGCCGTCGACGGACAACTGGACCTTGCGCGCCGCGTCGCTGGCACTGATCGACCAGCCGGTGTGGGGCGGGTCGATGAACACCAGGTCGAAGTGCGCCAGCCAGGTCAAGGGGTTGTCGACCACCGCATAAGGGGCCGCTCCCAGCGAGCCATCGTCGTTCACCGGCACCCGCTTCGGCCCCAGCGCGCCCAGGTGCAGCCAGATCGACGACGACCCCGGCCCGCCATTGAAGGCAAAGCAAACCGGTCGAGCCGCGCTGCCAGGCGGCGTGTCGACTTGGTAGGCGATGGTGAACACCGCCGCTTGCGGCTCGCCGCTCTGGGCATCGATGCCGCCAGCGAGCACCGGCACGAAGCCGGCTCGAACACCGTAAGTCAGGGACTGGCCAGCGGCCAGCGTGACAGCCCCTTGGCTGAGCACCGGCGACCGCGCCAGCAACTTGTCGACCCGGTCGCGGAGATGGCCCTTGGTGCGATCGCTGGCTTCGGACGCTGTGGTCTGGTTCTCGGAAGGGGTCGATTCGCTCAAGGCATTCTCCGCAAAACGGTGAGGATGGGCCGCCAGCGCGGCCAGCATCCCAGGATCATCAGGCAGTGGCCAGCATCTGCGCGTAGCGCGGCAGGTCAACGTTGCCGCCCGACAGGATCACCCCGACCCGTGCACCGCGCAAGTCGACCACGCCCTCGAGCAGCGCGGCCGCCCCCAGGCAACCGGTGGGCTCGACGACCTGCTTCATGCGCTCGGCAAAAAACTGCATCGTGCGGATCAACTGGGGGTCGCTGACGGTGACGATGCGATCGACCAATGCCTGGATCACCGGAAAGGTGAGCTGACCGCTGGCCTGGGTCTGGGCGCCGTCGGCGATCGTCTGCGGCACGGCGATCTGCACGATGCTGCCCGCGGCCAAGCTCTGCTGGGTGTCATTGCCCGCTTCGGGCTCGACGCCGATCACCGAGATATTGGGTAGCTTGTGCTTGGCCGCGACCGCGCAGCCCGAAATCAACCCACCACCGCCGACGCAGACCAGCAACACATCCAGCGGGCCGACCTCGTTGATCAATTCCAGCGCAGCCGTGCCCTGGCCGGCCATCACGTCGGGGTGATCGAACGGCGGGATCAGGGTCATGCCGCGCTCGACGGCAATGCGCGCGCCAATCTCCGCGCGGTCCTCGGTGTATCGGTCGTACAAGACCACTTCGCTGCCGGCCTGACCGCGCTGGTAGTCGCGGGTGGCGGCAAGCTTGGCGGCCGGCGCATCTTTGGGCATCACGATCACGCTGGGCATGCCCAGCAAGCGCGCCGACAAAGCGATGGCCTGGGCATGGTTGCCCGAGCTGAAGGCCAGCGCGCCGGCAAGTCGTTGCTCAGGCGTGAAGCGCGCCAGCGCGTTGTACGCGCCGCGGAACTTGAAAGCCCCCATGCGCTGCAAATGCTCGGCTTTGAAAAAGATCCTCGCCCCGCAGCGCTCATCGGCCTGGTGTGATCGCAGCACCGGTGTGCGATGGGCCACACCTTTGAGTCTTTCGGCAGCAGCGCTGATGTCTGAGAATTCGATCGCAAATGATGTCATGACAGCAAGCATAACGACGCCAACGCGGTTACCGCTTGCAGATCAGCAGGTCGACCACGAACTGGCCTGTGTTCGACCTGCTGCTCGGGCGCTGCCAAAACTGAGTCCTCGCCTACCCTGAAGGGTCGATATTTTCAAGGCAAGCCATGCCAATCCAGCCCATGCCAGTCGAGCCCCTCCCTGCGCAGATCACCGAAGCCAGTGACCCAGCGCCCGAGTTGCTGGCCTTCGTCGATTTCAAATGGTTGATGGCGGGCGAGGGTCACCGAATTGACCTCGATCGACTGCAGATAGAACCCGAATACGCCCACGCCTGCCTCGCGCTGGCAGCAGGTTCAACCTCGGTCACCTTGCGCCAAGCGGCGCAACGACTGGTCTCGACGGCAGGCGTCAGCGCATCAAACCGGCGAGCCGGACCCTGAACCAGACCGCAGCCGAAGCCAAGCCTCAGTGGCTGGGTCGGGGTGCACGGCAGATAAAACTTCAGGCGATCAATCCGCGCCCACGCAGCATCGGCTCGATCCTGGCGTCGCGGCCACGAAATGCCCTGAAGGCAGCGCCCGGCTCGACACTGTCGCCTCGGCTGTAGATGCAGGCCTTGAGTCGCGCCGCCACCACCGGGTCGAAGGCACTGCCGGCCTCGGTGAAGGCATCCCAGGCATCGGCCTCCAGCACCTCGGCCCAAAGGTAGACGTAGTAGCCAGCGGCATAGCTGTCGCCCGAAAACAAGTGCTGAAAATGCGGCAGTCGGTGATTCAACCCGGCGTCAGCCGGCAGGCCGCGCGCGCGCATCAGGTCACGCTCGAAGCTGACGATGTCCCCGATCGGCGTCGCACTCTCGTGGGCAGCGAGGTCCACGATCGCACTGGCGGTGTAGCGCACCGTCTCGTAGCCTTGGCCGAAGCGGCGCGCGGTGTCGAGACGGTCGAGCAGCGCGTCGGGGATCACCTCGCCGGTTTGCCAGTGGCGCGCATGGCGGCGCAACACCTCGCGCTCGGTG
>CANFPU010000181.1 GCA_947448955.1 Burkholderiales bacterium | reverse complement strand
GTGATGCTGCCTAACAGCCCTGAGATGATCGAGGCCCATTACGCGGTGCCTGCGCTCAATGCGGTGCTGAACGCCCTCAACACCCGACTTGATGCGGCGCTGTTGGCTTGGCAGATGAACCACTGCGAGGTCGAAGTGCTGATCACCGATCGCGAGTTTGCGCCGCTGATCGCACCGGCGCTTGCGGCATTGCGCGAGCAGTATGGGCGCCACCCGGTGGTGATCGATGTCGCTGACAGCGAATACCACGGGCCGGGTGATCGCCTGGGGGCGCATGAGTACGAGACCCTCTTGGCCGAGCATGCGCCGCTGCACTCGCTGGAGGGCCCGGTCGACGAGTGGGACGCGATCGCGGTGAGCTACACCTCGGGCACCACCGGCGACCCCAAAGGCGTGGTCACCCACCACCGGGGGGCCTATCTGAATGCGGTGTGCAATGCTGCGACCTGGACGATGCCGAACTTCCCGGTCTACCTTTGGACCTTGCCGATGTTCCATTGCAACGGTTGGTGTTTTCCTTGGACCGTGGCGATGTTGGGCGGTACCCATGTCTGCTTGCGCAAGGTGGAGGCCCAGGCGATCCTCGGCGCGATGCGCGACCAGGGTGTAGACCATTACTGTGCTGCGCCCATCGTGCACAGCCTGATCTACAACGCGCCGGTCGAATGGCGCGCCGGACTCAAAAAGTCGGTGCGCGGCATGGTGGCCGGCGCCGCGCCGCCAGCGGCGATGATCGAGGGTATGGCCCGGATGGGTTTCGACATCACCCATGTCTATGGCCTGACCGAGGTCTATGGCCCGGCGGCAGTGGCCGTGAAGCGCCCCTCCTGGGCTGCCGAGAGCCTCTCCGAGCAGACCCGGCTCAACGGCCGCCAAGGGGTTCGCTACCCGCTGCAAGACGGCATGACGCTGCGCCATCCTGAAACCCTGGCTGAATTGCCTGCTGATGGTCAGACCATGGGCGAGATCATGTTCCGCGGCAACATCGTGATGAAGGGTTACCTCAAGAACCCCGCAGCGACCGCGAAGGCCTTTGAGGGCGGCTGGTTTCACACCGGCGACTTGGCTGTTCTTGAGCCCGACCGCTACGTCAAGATCCGCGACCGCAGCAAGGACGTGATCATCTCGGGTGGCGAGAACATCAGCTCGATCGAGGTCGAGGACGCGCTGTACCGCCATCCGGCAGTGTCGGCCTGCGCGGTGGTCGCCAAGCCCGACCCGAAGTGGGGAGAAACGCCGTTGGCCTTCGTCGAACTCAGGGCGGGCGCGACCGTCAGTGCCGAGGCGCTGGTGTCGCACTGCAAGGGATTGCTGGCGGGCTACAAGGTCCCGCGCGAGATCCGCTTCGAAGAGATCCCGAAAACCTCCACCGGCAAGATCCAGAAGTTCGAACTGCGCGAACGCGCAAGATCCTCTACCGCGATTGAATGAAAGAGAGGCCTCGCCCATGTTGACCACCGAAGAACCACTGCTGCTGCGCAGCCAGGACCCGCGCGGCGTGATCACGCTGACGTTGAACAGGCCGCAAGCCTTCAACTCGCTGTCCGAAGCCATGCTCGAGGCGCTGCAGCGGGAACTCGACACGATCGCCCGAGATCCCGAGGCGCGGCTGCTGGTGATCAAGGCCGCAGGCAAGGCCTTTTGCGCTGGCCACGACCTGAAGGAAATGCGCGCGGCGCCTTCAACTCACTATTACGAGACCTTTTTCACCCAGTGCGGCAAGATGATGATGAGCCTGCAGGCCTTGCCGGTGCCGGTGATCGCTCAGGTGCAGGGCATCGCCACTGCGGCCGGCTGCCAGTTGGTGGCGATGTGCGACTTGGCGGTGGCATCGTCGGATGCGCGTTTTGCCGTCAGCGGCGTCAACCTCGGTTTGTTCTGTGCGACACCCAGCGTCGCGCTGTCGCGCAACCTGGGCCGCAAGGCGGCCTTCGAAATGCTGGTGACCGGTGCTTTCATCTCTGCCGAAGAGGCCAGGGTCAAGGGCCTGGTCAACCGCGTGGTGGCGGCCGATCAGGTGGCGGCCGAAGTCGAATCGCTGGTGGTCGCGATTGTCGGTAAACCGCGGTTGGCGCTGACGATGGGCAAATCACTTTTCTATCGTCAGCTCGAGGCGGGCATCGAAGCCGCCTACACCGACGCTGCGCAGACCATGGCCTGCAACATGATGGATCACAGCGCGCTCGAAGGGGTTCAGGCTTTCATCGACAAGCGCAAGCCCGACTGGCGTTAGGACTTCGACGAGATGTTGTGCCGCATCAGCCGGCCTTTCTCACGTTCCCACTCTCGGTCTTTTTCGGTGTTGCGCTTGTCGTGCTCGGCCTTGCCCTTGGCCAGTGCGATGTCGACCTTGATGCGCCCGCCCTTGTAGTGCAGGTTCAGCGGCACCAGGGTGAATCCCCGTTGCTCGACCTTGCCGACCAGTCGCCTGATCTCGGACTTGTGCATCAACAGCTTCTTGGTTCGGTCGGCTTCCGGGCTGACATGGGTTGACGCCGAGCGCAGCGCGTTGATTCGGCAGCCGATCAGGTACAGCTCGCCGCCCTTGATCACCACATAGCCATCGGTCAGCTGCACCTGGCCGGCGCGGATGCCTTTGATTTCCCAGCCTGCCAGCACCATGCCCGCTTCGTAGCGCTCCTCAATGTGGTAGTCGTAACGAGCGCGCCGGTTCTCGGCCACTGGGGCCGATGCTGGCAGGTCCTTGGCAGCGACCTTGGGTGCGTCCTTGTCCTTTGGCGCGCCCTGGTCCCGGGGTGCTTTAGGGCTAGCGACCTTGTGGGGGTCTTTTCGGGCGACTTTGGTTGCGGACATGGTGACCAATGAGAGAGGGCCGCCCGGCGTGGTGCAGGGCGGCCCCTAGAATTCAGACCATTGTATGAAGCATGTGAAAAAGTCAGTCCTGCTGTGGTACTCGGCCCGCGAGATGTACGGGCTGGTCACCGCGGTCGAGTCTTATCCCGGTTTCCTGCCCTGGTGCGAGAAGGCCGAGGTGCTGGCTCGAGGCGACGATTGCATGACGGCCCGGCTGCACCTGCATTACGCCGGCATGCACCATGCTTTCACCACCCGCAACACGCACCAGCCCGACCAGTCGGTGGTGATGTCGCTGGTGGACGGCCCTTTCTCAGACCTCGACGGCACCTGGCGCTTCATCCCGATAGGCGCAGCTGGTAGCGCGGCTTGCCGGGTCGAGTTCGACCTGCGCTACGCGTTCTCAAGTCGAGCGCTCGAGACCGTGCTCAGCCCGGTGTTCGACCGGGTGGCCAACACCTTCGTCGACGCGTTCATGCAGCGCGCCGAACAGGTCTATGGCGAGCGTTGATGCGCAAGCCGCATCGTTGCCGGCGCTGATGTCGGTCGAGCTGGTCTATGCCGACGCACCGCATGTCCTCGAGACGGTGACGCTGCGCCTGCCTGTGGGCGCCACCGCGGGCGATGCACTGCGCGCCAGCGGCTTTGGCGAACGGCTCGGTGAAAGGCTGGACAAGCTGCGTCTTGGGCTGTGGGGTCGGCTGTGCGCGCCCGCCGAGGCGCTGTGTGACGGTGATCGGCTGGAGTTGTTGCGCCCGCTGCTGATTGACCCCATGGAGGCGCGCCGGCTAAGGCTGCTGCGCGACGGACTGCGCAAGAAAACACGTCGCGCGTCGTCGCGCGGCTGAGCCGGTGCGGCGCGCAAGGTCCTCAGCCTTCGTCTGGCAAGCCGCTCCCTATAATCCTGTTTTGGGTCTGGAGCTTTCCCCATGCGCCTTCTAGGCAAAGCGCTCACCTTCGACGACGTGTTGTTGGTGCCAGCTTTTTCCCAGGTGTTGCCCCGCGACACCTCTTTGGCGACGCAGCTGTCGCGCAATATCCGACTCAACCTGCCGCTGGTGTCCGCCGCAATGGACACGGTGACCGAGGCGCGCTTGGCGATCGCCATCGCGCAGGAAGGCGGCATCGGCATCGTGCACAAGAACTTGACGCCGACCCAGCAGGCGGCCGAGGTAGCGCGGGTCAAGCGTTACGAGTCCGGTGTGCTCCGCGACCCGATCACCGTCTCGCCTGACCTGCCGGTGCATGCGGTGATCGCGCTGTCGCGTCAGCACGGCATCTCGGGCTTTCCGGTGGTCGAGAACGGCGTGGTGGTGGGCATCATCACCGGCCGCGACCTGCGTTTCGAGACCCGGCTCGACCTGCCGGTGCGCCGGATCATGACGCCCCGGGACAAGCTCGTCGTCGTCTCCGAATCCGCCACCATCGAAGATGGCAAGGCCCTGATGCACCAGCACAAGCTTGAGCGGGTGCTGGTCGTCAACGACGCCTTCGAGCTGCGCGGGCTGATGACCGTCAAGGACATCACCAAACAGACCGATTTCCCGAACGCCGCGCGCGATTCGCTCGGCAAGCTTCGCGTGGGCGCTGCGGTTGGCGTGGGTGACGGCACCGAAGAGCGGGTCGAGTTGCTGGTTCGGGCCGGCGTCGATGTACTGGTGGTCGATACCGCGCACGGCCATTCGGCCGGCGTGATCGATCGCGTTCGCTGGGTCAAGCGTCATTACCCGCAGGTCGATGTGATCGGCGGCAATATCGCCACCGGCGAGGCCGCGCTGGCGTTGGCCGAAGCCGGGGCCGATGCGGTCAAGGTCGGCATCGGCCCAGGCTCTATCTGCACCACCCGCATCGTCACCGGCGTGGGCGTGCCGCAGATCATGGCGATTGATTCGGTCGCGCTGGCCCTCAAAGGCAGTGGCGTGCCGCTGATCGCCGACGGTGGCGTGCGATTCTCGGGTGACCTCGCCAAGGCCATCGCCGCCGGCGCCGACAGCGTGATGATGGGCGGCGCCTTTGCCGGCACCGAAGAGGCGCCGGGCGAGGTGATCCTGTACCAGGGGCGCACCTACAAGAGCTATCGCGGCATGGGGTCGATCGGCGCGATGCAGCAGGGCTCGGCCGACCGCTATTTTCAGGAAGGGGGCAGTGCCCAGGCCAACACCACCAAGCTGGTGCCCGAAGGCATCGAGGGCCAGGTGCCGTACAAGGGCTCGGTCGTGGGCATCATCTTCCAGATGGCCGGCGGGCTTCGCGCCTCGATGCATTACTGTGGCTGCGCCGACATCGCCGAGATGCAGAGCAAGTCACAGTTCGTCGAGATCTCATCGGCCGGCATCCGTGAGAGCCACGTCCACGACGTGCAGATCACCAAGGAAGCACCCAACTACCGCATGGAATGAGCTCGTCCGACGCGGCCCTGGGTCGGCGCCAGCCGGCCATGATCTTCATCCTGCTCACCGTGCTGATCGACATGATGGCCATCGGTCTGATCGTGCCGGTGCTGCCACCGCTGGTGGGTACTTTCACCAGGTCGACCACCGAACAGACCTTGTGGTTCGGTGCCGTCGCGTTGTCATTCGGCGTTGCCAACTTTTTCGCCTCACCGGTGCTGGGTGCGCTGTCTGACCAATACGGTCGTCGACCGGTGCTGCTGCTGGGTTTTTCGGGCCTTGCGTTGAGCTTCATCGTCACTGGTCTGGCCACCGCACTGTGGATGTTGATCGTGGTTCGCCTGTTCAGCGGCGCGATGCAGGCCAACGCGGCAGTGGCCAACGCCTATGTCGCCGACATCAGCGCCCCGGAGGAGCGCGCCCGTCGCTTCGGCCTGATCGGCGCGATGTTCGGCCTGGGTTTCACGCTGGGTCCGGTGATGGGCGGTCTGCTGGGGTCCATCGACCTGCACCTGCCGTTCTTTGTCGCCGGTGCGCTGGCGGTGCTCAATGGGCTGTACGGCTGGTTCGTGTTGCCCGAATCGCTGCCGCCTGCGCGCCGCAAGCCCTTTGACGCCCGCGCTGCGAACCCGCTGCGAGCGCTGCGCGGTTTGAGCCGATTGCAAGGGGTCGAATCGCTGGTAGTGGTGATCGGACTGGCCGCGCTGGCGCAGTTCACGCTGCACAACAGCTTTGTGCTCTACACCAGCTTCAAATTTGGCTGGGGACCGGCGCAAAACGGCTGGGCGCTGTTTTCGGTCGGTCTGATGTCGGTGCTGGTGCAAGGTTTTTTACTCAAGCATTTATTGCAACGGTTCTCGGCGCGCAGCTTGGCGTTGGTCGGATTGACCGCCTCCACGCTGACCTATTTCGCTTTTGGTGCCGCCACGCAGGGTTGGATGATGTTCGTGATCATCGTGCTCGGCAACCTCTTGGGTGGCGGCGCCTCGGCGGTCATCCAGAGCCTTGTTTCCAACGCTGCCGACAACCGCAGCCAGGGCCAGACCATGGGTTCGGTGTCGGCGTTGAACAGCCTGATGGCGGTGATCTCGCCCGTGGTCAGCGCGCCGTTGTTGGGCATGGTGTCGCACCTGCCCGCAGGCGATTGGCGAATCGGCCTGCCCTTTTACTTCTGCGCGGTGCTGCAACTCGCTGGCACCCTTGTCGCGCTGTGGCACTTTCGCCATGCGCAGTCGAATCCCATCACCACCGCTGCGGTCTGAACCATCATGCACGACAAGATCCTGATCCTAGACTTCGGCTCGCAAGTCACCCAGTTGATCGCTCGTCGGGTGCGCGAAGCCCATGTGTACTGCGAAATCCATCCCAGCGATGTGAGCGAACAGTTTCTGCGCGACTTTGCCCCCAAAGGGGTGATCCTGTCAGGCAGCCATGCCAGCACTTACGAAGACCATCAGCTGCGCGCACCCGATGCGCTGTGGCAGCTCGGCATCCCGGTGTTGGGCATCTGCTACGGCATGCAGACCATGGCCACCCAACTTGGCGGGGTGGTCGAGTGGAGCGACCACCGCGAGTTCGGCTATGCCGAGCTGCGCGCCCATGGCCACACCCAGCTGCTCGACGGCATCGATGACTACACGACGGCCGAAGGTCACGGCATGCTCAAGGTTTGGATGAGCCATGGCGACAAGGTCACCGCGATGCCGTCGGGCTTCAAGCGGATGGCCAGCACGCAGAGCTGCGCCATTGCAGGCATGGCCGATGAAGATCGGCGTTATTACGCCGTGCAGTTCCATCCTGAGGTGACGCACACGTTGCAAGGCCAAGCGATGCTCGAGCGCTTTGTGCTCAAGATCTGTGGCGCCCGTCCCGATTGGGTGATGCGCGACCACATCGCCGAGGCGGTGGCGAAGATCCGCGAGCAAGTGGGTGACGAAGAGGTGATCCTGGGCCTGTCGGGTGGGGTCGACTCCAGCGTCGCTGCGGCGCTGATCCACCGCGCGATCGGCGACCAGCTGACTTGCGTCTTCGTCGACCATGGCCTGCTGCGCCTGAACGAGGGCGCGATGGTGATGGAGATGTTTGCCGGCAAATTGCACGCCCGGGTGATCCATGTCGACGCCAGCGCGCAGTTTCTCGGCCACCTGGCCGGCGTGACCGACCCCGAGGCCAAGCGCAAGATCATCGGCCGCGAGTTCGTTGAAGTATTCAAGGCCGAGGCCAGCAAGCTCAAGGCGGCGCAAGGCGACGCCCATCGGGGTGGCGCCAAGTGGCTGGCTCAGGGCACGATCTACCCGGACGTGGTCGAAAGCGGCGGCACCCAGTCCAAGAAAGCCACGATCAAGAGCCATCACAACGTTGGCGGCCTGCCCGCCACGCTGGGCCTGAAGCTGCTGGAGCCGCTGCGCGACCTGTTCAAGGACGAGGTGCGTGAACTCGGCGTGGCCTTGGGTCTGCCGCACGAGATGGTCTACCGCCACCCCTTCCCGGGCCCAGGACTGGCTGTGCGCATTTTGGGCGAGGTCAAGCCGGCATTTGCCGACCTATTGCGCCGCGCCGACCACATCTTCATCGAGGAGTTGCGGCGCGAAGTCGACCCGCACAGCGGCAAGACCTGGTACGACCTGACCAGCCAGGCCTTCGTCGTCTTCTTGCCGATCAAGAGCGTGGGCGTGATGGGCGATGGCCGCACCTACGACTATGTGGTGGCGCTGCGCGCGGTCCAGACCAGCGACTTCATGACCGCCGATTGGGCCGAGCTGCCGTATGCCTTGCTCAAGCGCGTGTCGAGCCGGATCATCAACGAGGTGCGCGGCATCAATCGTGTGACCTATGACGTGTCAAGTAAGCCGCCGGCGACGATTGAGTGGGAGTGAAGGGCGTTATTTGCTGCACAGCAAATAACTTGGTTTTCCAGAATTTGGTGGCCATCAGGTATTCCGGGACACGCCGTAGCGGGTTGGCGCCTTGCTCCGAGTCTGTGCGAGGAGCCGTGTAACTGCGATTGACT
>CANFPU010000180.1 GCA_947448955.1 Burkholderiales bacterium | reverse complement strand
TGCGGGGCGTCGTTCGAGCAACGGGGTGAACTTGACTCATAGCGATTGCTCTGGCTTGAACGACTCGATCACGTCTCGCATCAACTGGCGTGCACGAAACAACGGCCAGCTACGGACGGGTACATGATCACACGGGACCCAACACCTAGCCATGACCAGCATCAGCAAGTGCCTCGCCGTGAAGATGGCGCCATGAAGAAGTCGAACAATTTCTCACCCGAGATCCGCGAGCGGACCGCGGGGATATTGCAGGAGCACCGCGGGAGTACCCGTCGCCGGGGCTTCGATCGAATATCGTGCTGCCCACAGGGCCGAGCCGGTCTGCGCTGCAGATTGCCCCGTCGGCCTATCCGTCTGCCTTTCGCCTGCACGCCGTTCGGTGTCGTGATCAGACGATCCCACCTCGGCTTGGATGTATTTGCGGTTCTGGTGGGCGTACCGTTTGACCATCGCCAGCGTCTTTTGGCAGCTGATCTGCCTCTTGGTCGGCAGGTTTACGCCGGCCCGAACAGGGTGGGTGCCAGCGGTGCGACACAGCCTGCGCCCGAAAATTTGAACCGGGCCTGGGCCGGTGGCAATGCGGGTCGGCGCGAAGTGGTCAGCCTGTACAGCGCCGTCGGCACTGGATTCAGCTCAACCAGGGCGCGCAGCCGGCGAAATTCGCGGACGATGACGAATGAGTCAGCAGGGGTGCTGTTCATGCGCAGGGCTCAGAAAACGTCCAGATCCTTGTTGCGATCTGCGCGGCATAGCGCTTCAAACGAGGCCGACCGCGCACATCCAGGAACTCGACACCTCACAGGCCGATGTGAGCGCAGCAACCTGACAAACCGCTAGAAAGCCCGTATCGGGCGGACGGGATGCCATGCTTTGAGATCATCCGCTCCAAAACCCCCCGACCCACCAAAAGTATTCACGGTATAGGCGCTGCGGTCGCTCAGCTTCGAGGAAGACCAGTAGTGGTGATCGTGGTCCTTACCCGGTAAAAAGCCCAGCTCATTCTGTGTTCGGTTAAGGGCCTGCAGCTCGTAAACCGAAGGTAGGTGCCAGTCGGACAGACCGCCGCCAGCGTAGGACCTCGCCACTATCGCCGCACTCTTGGTGCAATCACCGTCGAGCATTTTCAAGGTGTTCTGGAACCCAACGCCGATGGCCAGCCCCCTACTCCCCGCTTTCGTTTCCCACGTCGAGTTCGAGCACCAAGGGCTTACTGGCGCGTCTGACGGTGCCACTTCCAGGTAATTGCACGTGCTCGTCAAGTCAGGTCCGCAACTGAACCCGGTCGTGGAGGCGTAGAACACCTTGCCGCCTCCCGGACCGGTCGATCCCACCCCAAAAAGTGCCGTTTTGACCGATGCTGTTGCCTGGGACATCACTGAGGTGCCGGCCGCGTTCGTGGCGGTCACCTTGAAGGTGTACCCGGTGCCTGCGGTGAGCCCGGTGACGGTGATGGTGCCGGACCCCTCCTGGGCCAGGGTACCGGTGATCCCGCCGGGGTTTGACGTCGCCGTGTAGTGAGTGATCGGCGAGC
This sequence comes from Burkholderiales bacterium, assembly GCA_947448955.1. GTDB lineage: Bacteria > Pseudomonadota > Gammaproteobacteria > Burkholderiales > Burkholderiaceae_C > Pseudaquabacterium. The sequence continues at coordinate 6,687 of CANFPU010000180.1, read as the reverse complement.
CCCCGTTGGATGCCGGTGCGGTGAAAGCAACGGTCGCGGTCCACGCCGAGGTGGCGGTCGCCGCCCCGATCGCAGGGGCGCCGGGGGGGCCTTTCGGCGTGACCGACGCCGACGCTTCGGACGCAACCGAGGTGCCCAGCGCGTTCGTCGCCGTCACCTTGAACGTGTAAACCGTGCCGGCAGTCAGCCCGCTGACAGTGATCGTGCCGGCGCCCGCCTGGGTCACCGTACCGGTGATCCCGCCGGGGTTTGATGTCGCCGTGTATTGAGTGATTGGCGAGCCGCCATTGGATGCCGGTGCGGTGAACGCAACGTTCGCGGTCGTCGCCGAGGTGGCGGTCGCGGCCCCGATCGCAGGGGCGCCGGGTGGGCCGTTCGTCGTGATCGACTCGGATGGTCCCGACGAAAATGAAGTGCCGGCCGCATTCGTGGCCGTCACCGTGAAGGTGTAAGCGGTGCTGGGGGTCAGTCCGGCGACGGTGATGGTGCCTGAGCCCGCCTGGGCCACCGTACCGGTGATCCCGCCGGGGCTTGAGGTCGCTGTGTACTGGGTGATTGGCAAGCCGCCATCGAATGTCGGCGCGGTGAATGCAACAGTTGCGGTCGTCGCCGAGGTGGCAGTCGCGGCTGCGATCTTGGGGGTGCCCGGTTGGCGAGGCGTTGTGACCGACGCGGAGGCGTCAGACAAGGACGAGCCACCCATCTGGTTCGTTGTTTTTACCTTGAACGTGTACGTGGTTTCGGGGCTGAGCCCGGTGACCTGGAGGGTGCCGGAGCCCGACTGCCGCAGGGCGCCGATGCCGCCTTCGGGGAATGACATCACGTAATACCCGACGATCGGTGAGCCGCCGTTCGATGCGGGCTTGGTGAAGGTGACGGTCGCGGTCGTTCCCCCGGTCGCGGCCACGGCCACGATCTGCGCCTTTCCGGGATTCGCGGCTAACGCTTGCGCGGCGATCAAGAACGACAGTAGTGCCGCCCAGATGAAAAAAATTTTTCTGATCATGTTGATTTCCGAACCGCTCAACTTCTAAAAGTAAACCATTTGGTTAAATCATAGGTTGCGATCCTATTCGAGGCTTTCATAGCCTTGCATGGGTGGCCATGACTTGTAGGCGATCGCATCCATTGAGGGCATCTCGAAAAAGGCGCCGGCCAGAGCTTTGACCCTTTTGAGGCGTGTCTGCTTGGATCTGTGACGCCTCAAGCAGGGCGTCGATAGCTGAAGGCTGCGGGATGGCTTGCCCGGCGTCCAAGGCAGTTTCAATCCACGCGGTCACGGCTTCCTCGGCCTGAATCAGCGCCTCTTCCATCGTGTCGCCAGCGGAGAAGCACACGGGCAGGTCGGGCACCACCACACCCCAGGCGGTGGCCTCGGTACCGGGTTCGATGGCAATGGGGTAGCGCATTTGTGCATGGGGCACATCGACAGGCATTTGGACGGCGGAAAGGCATTCGGGCGACAGGTTTGCCAGCCCGGACGGTGATGACTGCCTTGTCCTACGGTTCGGCTCGTTGGCGCAGCGCCAAGAACAGCGAGGCCGGATCCTCCTGCTCTGTCACGGCACTAAATTTGACGTCGGTGTCGGCGGGGCCACTCAGCGCGGCGCCCAGCGAGTCGTCCCAGAACTTGTTGGTCATGCCGGTGCCACCGAAGGCTAGGCGATTACCCCTCAGCGGCAGTCTTGTCCCCAGACCGCACCAGCAGCACCGGCACCGTGGCCGTCCTGAGCACTTGCTCTGCGTCGCTGCCCAATAGCATGCGTCCGACGCCGCGCCGACCATGTGTGCCCAGCACGATCAGGTCGGCGGGCCATTCGGCCACCTCCTTGACCACTCGGTCGCTCAAGCGGCCGTCGAAGCTGTCGAAGAGCCTGGTTTCCGCCGCAATGCCAGAGGCTTCGACCCGTTTGCGGGCTTCATCGAGAATGCGCTGGCCGTTCTTGCGCAGCAGGTCGAACACGTCCGTTGTCATTGCGCCCAGGGTGTCGCCGCTCATGATCATCGGCATGTCGTCCACCACGTGCAGCAAGCGCAATTTGGCGCCGGTCAGGTGGGCCAGCTGAGTTGCTTCGGCGAGCCCGGCGTCGGATGTGTCGCTGCCGTCCACAGGGACCAGGATTTGTTGGTACATGGCGATTCGCTCCATGGAGTTGAGGCTCGTTTGAGCCCTGGTTGAGGCTTGGTTGAGGCTTGGCTGAGGCTTGGAAACCGGTGATTCCAGTCTCGCCGTGCGGGCGTCGCCTGTCTTGATATGTGTCAATCTAGGGATTTGCTGCATCGTGGGTAGCGTTGAGTTGGCGTTGAGTTGGCGTTGACTTGGCGTTGACTTGGCGTTGACTTGGCGTTGACGCCTTGGACTGACACGCGCGCGCCAGCGAGAGGCGCCGCAGCGAGATCTGGTGATCGGCACTGGCCGACCCCTTCGGTGTCAGAGGTGCTGTTTGCACAGATTGAGTGATGCCGCAGGCGCCGGCACGATCCGTGCATGATCGCGCTGCTTGTCAACTTTCCAGGATCACCGCCATGCCCAACCATCGAGACCGCCAGACGTTCAGCTCCACCCTGCAGCCGCAGCTTTTTGCTGGTTCGACCGGGGGTTGGCTCGCATGACCGCGCACCATCTGGCCGCCAGCGTCGAGACATGCCACTGGGGCCTGTTCGACGCCAAATATTCGCCGGTGCTGCGCATCGCCAGCGGCGACTCGCTGACGGTTGACACGGTCAGCGGCGGCCCCGATGCGTTGCCGCCAGCAGGCTTTCATGTGCCGCCCGAACTGCTCGACATCCATGCCCGTAGTCCGCGCAGCCTGCCTGGCCATATCCTGACCGGGCCGGTCTATGTTGAGGACGCCGAGCCGGGCGACACGCTCGAGGTGCGCATCCTTGATGTGCGTTTGCGCCAGGATTGGGGCTACAACATGATCCGGCCGCTTGCCGGCACGCTGCCGGGCGAGTTCGACCAGTCCCGCATGGTCAACATCCCGCTCGACGCCGATCGCCAGACTGCGCGCATGCCTTGGGGCCTAGACTTGCCGCTACACCCCTTTTTCGGCGTGATGGGCGTGGCGCCGCCGGCGCATTGGGGCCGCATCAGCACCATCGTGCCGCGCGCGCATGGCGGCAACCTGGACAACAAAGAGCTCGGCCCAGGCAGTTCGCTCTACTTGCCGGTGCATGTGCCGGGCGCGCTGTTCTCTTGCGGTGACGGCCATGCGGCCCAGGGCGACGGTGAGGTCTGCACCACCGCGATCGAGACCGCCTTGCAGGGCCGGTTCGAGCTGGTGCTGCACAAGCGCTCACCGACCGCGCCGGGCTTGGCCTACCCACGAGGCGAGACGCCCACCCACTGGATCACGATGGGGATGGACCCCAGCCTCGATCAATGCCTGGCGATCGCGCTGCGCGACATGATCGCTTTGCTGGGTGAGCGTGGTGGTCTGTCGCGCGAGGACGCCTACATGCTATGCAGCCTGGCGGTGGATTTCCGTGTCACCCAAACGGTCAACACCCACCGCGGCGTGCATGCCATGCTGCGCAAGTCGCTGCTAGATTGAGTTAGCGCTGGAACGGCTTGCCAGGGAGGCTTTGCGCAGAGACGACGCACCCAGGAACGGCTAGGCCGAAAATTGCGTCAGCAGTTCACCGGCCTTCGGTGGGGCCGCGAGCATCCCTGCGCTGTCAGCCACCTGTTGCCCATTGACCCAGACGCCGTGCACTCCGATCGCGTCGGTCGTCAGACGGGCCGCGCCGCCAGGCAGGTCGAAGACTCTGCGCTTGGGGCCGCGGCCCACGGTGGCTGGATCGAACAACAGCAGGTCAGCCGCATGGCCGGTGCGGATCAGGCCGCGCTCCAGCAGGCCGAAGATCTGCGCTGGCTGGCTGGTGAGCTTGCGTACCGCTTCGCTCAGCGTCATCAAGCCCAGGTCTCGCGCCCAATGACCCATCAGGTGCAGGCCAAAGCCGGCGTCGTTGAAGAAGGTCAGGTGCGCGCCAGCGTCGCTCAGGCTGACGAGGCTGTGCGGGTGCATGAGCATCCGGCCGACCGCCGCTTCGTCGGCGTTGAGCAATTGAGCGGTGAAGACGGTGCGCAGCTGCTCTGCCAGCGCCAAATCGAGCATCACGTCGAGCGGATCGCGGCCTTCGCTGCGTGCGATGTCGGCGATGCTGCGCTGCTCAAGGTGGGCCTGGGCCGGGGTGACGGTTTCCACCACCTGCACCTTGTCCCATTCACCGTTGAACAATCGAAAGCTTGCGGGGGACGCCAACTCGGCCCGCACGCCGTCGCGAAAGTCGCGGCTTGCCAGCACGGCCATCAGCGCGTCGCCGTGTTGGGCGAGCGCGGGCTGCCAGCTTTGCAAGCCTTCGACTGGATAGGCCGATTGCAACGTGAAATCCATCGTCAATGGGCAGCAAGAGACCTGGCCGATCAGCCCATGGCCGCGCGCATTGGCGGCACTGATCGCATCCAGGTCCTTGAACACCGATTGGGGGCTGGTGCTGTTGTGAAGAAGCGCGGCCACCATCACCGGGCGGGCGCTGTCGGCGGCCAGCGATTCGAGGAATGTCACCGCCGTCTGGCCGCCTTTGGTCAGCATGAAAACGCCGCCGCCGCCTTCGCCCATGGCCATCACCAGCGCATGTAGTTCGCGCTCATCGGCCAGGCGAGAGGGCATCGGCCGGCCACCTTCGCCGTTGTGCGCGGGCGAGGTGCTGCTGGCAAAGCCAACCGCGCCGGCCTGCATCGCGTCTCGCACGATGGCTTGCATCTGCTTGATCTCCGAGTCGGTGGCCACCCGTGTCGACGCGTCGTCGCCCATCACATAGGTTCTGACGCTGCTGTGGCCGATGTAGGCGGCGACGTTGATAACCGCACCTTGACGCCGTAGTTGCGCCAGGTACTCGGGAAAAGTCTCGAAGTCCCAGGCGATGCCCCGGCGCAGCGCGTCCAGCGACATGCCTTCGACCTGGGTCAGGTTGCGCATCGTGATCTCGCGATGCTGGGGCTTGCACGGCGCGATCGTGAAGCCGCAGTTGCCGATCACCGCCGTCGTCACGCCCAGTGCTGGCGAGGGCCGCACCTGCGGGTCCCATGTGATCTGGGCGTCAAAGTGGGTGTGGCTGTCGATGATGCCCGGCATCAGCGCCAGGCCTTGCGCGTCGATGGTCTCTCGGGCCGACAGGTCCAGCGCGGTGCCGATTGCGGCGATGCGACCGCCGGCCACTGCGACATCCTGGATCACGGGGGCCTGCCCGGTGCCGTCGAAAACCAGCGCGTTGCGGATCAGCAGTTGATGCATCTCGTGTGCCTGTCGGATGGACTGAAGGTTTCAGGCTGGGGCGCGGTTTTTGGAGCCGGGCACCGGTTCGGCAGGGCGCCTTGCCAGCAGCGAACCCGAGATGGCCTCGTAGGCCGCGGCGATGCGCAGCAGCGCAGCGTCACCCTGAGGTTTGCCGATCAACTGCAAGCCCGCTGGCCAGCGGCCGTTGGCATGGAAACCCGCCGGTAGGCTGATCGCTGGCAGGCCGGCGAAGGTGGCGTAGAGCGTGCTTTCCATCCACCGGTGGTAGGTGTCCATGGCCCTGCCGGCGATCGTCTGCGGCCAGCGCTGTTCCACCGCAAAGGGCCAGACCTGTGTCACCGGCAACGCCAACACGTCGAAGCGCTCGAGCAGCCCCAGCAGGTGGCTGTAGAAGGCCGTTCGCACCTCGCTGGCTTGCATGAATTCGGTGAAGCCCAGGCCTTGCGCGGCGTCGTATTCCCACAGCGCTTCGGGCTTGATGTGGTCGCGCCTGGCACCGGGCCGGGCCAGCAGTGCGGCGACCTTGGGTGCGACCAGCGCACGGCGCCAGACCAGCCACGCGGCCCACAGCCGGTCAGGGTCGAAGCCCAGCGCGGTCGGCTCGACCTGTGCGCCCTCCGCAGCGCAGCGCTGCAGCGCACCGTCCAGCACCGGCAGCAGGCCTGCCTCCATTGCCAGGTGGCCAGCCAAGTCGCCCAGCCAGGCGATGCGCACGCCCTTCAACGTCGGCGTTTCGCCCTCCCCCAGGAAGCTTTGCGGGCCCTCAGCGATCGACAAGGGCGCGCGCGGGTCGCGGCCGGCCTGCGTGCCGAGCAGCAGCGCCAGGTCGCGCACGTTGCGCGCCATCGGTCCTTCGCTGCCAAGTTGTGCCACCCAGCCGTCGGCGGCCGGCCACAGTGGCACCCGACCCTGGCTGGGGCGCATGCCGAAAACATGGCCCCAGGCCGCCGGGTTGCGCAGCGAGCCCATGAAGTCCGAGCCATCCGCCACCGGCAGCAGGCGATGCGCCAGCGCGACCGCCGCACCCCCGCTGCTGCCTCCGGCGCTGACCTCGGCGTCCCAGGCGTTGGCGGTGGCGCCGAACACCGGGTTGAAGGTGTGCGAGCCCAGCGCCAGTTCGGGCACGTTGGTTTTGCCGATGACGATCGCGCCGGCGGCCTTCGCACGTGCGGTGATCAGGCTGTCCTGCGCCGGCATCACGTCCTTGAGCAGCGCGCTGCCCACTGTGCTGGGGAAACCCAGCGCATGCCCGGTGTCCTTGATCGCCTGCGGCAGGCCGTGCAGCCAGCCGCGCGACCGGCCCTGGGCCAGTTCGGCGTCGCATTCGTCGGCCTGACGCAGCAGCGACTCATCGGGCGCGAGGTTGACGATCGCGTTGAGCGTC
>CANFPU010000179.1 GCA_947448955.1 Burkholderiales bacterium | reverse complement strand
AGGCTGGCGAGGATCGGCCACACCCGTTCAGGCCTAGCAAGCGGTCAGCACCATGACGGCTTGAGGTCTGCAGTCCAAAAGCCTGGAGCCCGATTGCCATGTCCGCTGCCATGATCGCCGCCCTGTGCTTCACGGTGGCCTTGCTCGTCACGACGGCCTACTTCATCATGGGCTCGATACCGTTGCTGGTGCTCCGGCATGACACACCGCTTGACGCCGGCTTTGTCCGTGGCTTCTTCAACATCTACTACGTCGCTGCCGTCGTCACCGCGACGGCCACATCGATCAGCTATGCATTCGCGGGTCGCCCAGCGCTCGCATCCGGTGCCGCAGCACTCGCAATGATTGCCGTCATCCTGCGCAAGAAGGTGATCCCGACGATGGACTCGCTCGGTGCTCAGATCCAGTCAAACGGTATCCATGCAATTCCGGGGTTCCGCAAGACTCACCTCGTCGCGATCCTGATCAACATCGTCCAGTTCGTGGTGATCGTTTGGAGCCTCACGGCTTTGAATCCGTAGCCCCGCCGCCTTTCGCGCGGTGCAGATCAGCGCAATGACTGGCCACCTAAAATGAGCGGCAGCCTACAAGGACAGCGCGATGAGTATCAAGAGCGACAAGTGGATCCGCCGCATGGCCGATCAAACCGGCATGATCGAACCCTTCGAACCCGGCCAAGTTAGGCAGTCTGCCGATGGCCAGAAGATTGTCAGCTATGGCACCTCAAGCTACGGCTATGACGTGCGCTGCGCGCGTGAATTCAAGGTCTTCACCAATGTCTACTCGACCGTGGTCGATCCGAAGAACTTTGACGAGAAGAGTTTTGTCGACATTGAGGCCGATGTCTGCATCATCCCGCCCAACAGTTTTGCGCTGGCGCGCACGATGGAGTATTTCCGCATCCCTCGCAACGTGTTGACGATCTGCCTGGGCAAGAGCACCTACGCGCGCTGCGGCATCATTGTCAACGTCACGCCTTTTGAGCCCGAATGGGAGGGTTTTGTGACGCTTGAATTCAGCAACACAACGCCGTTGCCAGCCAAGATCTACGCTGGCGAAGGCTGCGCGCAGGTCTTGTTTTTCGAGAGTGACGAGGTCTGCGAGACCAGCTACAAGGACCGTGGCGGCAAGTATCAGGGTCAGGTCGGTGTGACGTTGCCCAAGGCCTGATGGACGATGAGTCGTCCGACATCAGTCCCTGCGATCCCGCCTCGCATGGTTCAATGGGTTGGTCTCATGGCTGCTGGCACCAGCTTTTCTACGAGCTGCAAACGCCGGGCGATCCGCTGCCGGCTGTCTTTGCCGACGTCAGTGCGAGCCCGGGACTGGCGTCGCACTGAGCAGCGCCAGATTGTTCTTTTCTTTCAGCGTCATCAGGCGCTCGATCTGAGCCAGCGAGATCAGCTGGGCATAGATCGCCGGCAAGTAGCGCTTCTTGCGTAATTCCAGGAAGCGGTCGTCAGACAGATTGTTCAGGCGCTCTTCGTTGATCACATAGCAGCCTGCGATGTTCTTGACGCGGTCGTTTTCTCTTACTCTCATATTGAGCGGAGTGAACATATTGTTCTCGGCCAAGAATTTGGTGAACTCATGGGTCAGCGCGTCCATCTGCTGTAACTCCGACAGGTAGCGCTTGACGTTTTCGATCACCTGGGTTGGCTCACCGTTGTGGTCAAACATTGCCGCACCCTCGGTGTCACTGACCAGTTCGCTGCCTTCATCGATGCAGATCGTGAACTGGCCTTCCTGGTCAGTGTTGGCCAATGCGAATGGGTAGCGTCGAATGATGGCCGGGACATAAGTGGCCTCCCACTTGCCCGTTTCGCCGACAAACAAGTTCTCGCCGGTATCCAGGCCGAGCAGGGCGACTGGGCGGAATCCGTCTTTTTCCTGGTCTTCCAAAAAGACGATCGGGTACACCGCAGCGGCACGCGCGAACTCGTGCATCGTCACGTAGGCGATGTGGAACTTCGATGCGAAACCGAAGCTGGTGATTTCACGTATCTTTTTGCTTGCGTGGCGGTCGCGGTTGACGGGGACGACTTTCTCAAACATGGCAACTCCTGGGGCTTGACAACATGCTACTGAACCACAGATCACACCGTGCGTTTAGTGGCTGTGAATTTGATTGCGTAAAGTAACGAAACCTTTCCGAAAGCGGTCAACAATCATGTCTGTCTTTACCGCGGTGTTTGGCATTCGTTGAGCATTTCACCTTCGCTATGCGCTATCAGGCAGTAGAAATCCGGGGGTGACGCCGCGCAAAGCAGCAATCAGCGCCTGCAGACGCTGTTGCTGGGCCTGCGTCAAACCGCGCTGCCGAAGTGCGGCCAGAAGCCAATCGCTGCGCGTTCCATGGCTGGCATCAGCGCGGCCTTCTAGCGTGTCCTTGAGGGTGCGCAGCTTGAGCTGGCGCCTGGCGTCCTGCTGCGCCGGCGTTGCTGGTAGATCTAGAGCAGTCTCTAGTTGCAGCAGCAGGTCGTCGAATGCCGACCCTGTCAGTGGTCCGGGCCCGGTCAGCGGGCTGGCCCAGCGTTGGGCCATCGCCTGCTCCCAGACCGCTGGCAAGACAACGATGGCCGCCCAGCGCGGCGCTGGATCGTCGGAGCCGCCTGACTCGCGCTGCTCGCACAGCGTGATCTTTGCGGCCAAGCTGTCGCATTCGGCTTGCCAGCGATCGCGGCCCAGCTCGACCAGTCGCTGCACGGCCAACGCACGGGCGTCGCGAAAACGCGCCTCGATCGCGTGAAACGAAGCCGGCGGCAATTCTGCAGCCTGGCGCCAAGCGCGGTCGACCTCGGCCAAGGTTCGGCCGGCGTCGGCTTCGCTCTGGCCATGGAGGGTCGACAGACGGTCCAGCAGCGCCTGGCGCTGCGCCATTCGGGCGGCCAATTCAGCGTCGCGCGCATTGAAAGCTGCTTCGCGTTGTGCGAACACCGTATCGCAGGCCGATTTGAAACGAGTCCAGAGTGCGTTTTCAACGCTGCGCGCCAGTGGCATCGCGCGCGCGTGCTGCTGCCAATGTGCCTGCAATTCGCGCAGGCGCTGGCCGGCGTCGCGCAGATCAGGGTTGGCGACAAGCGCTTGCGCCAAGGTTTGGGCACGGTTGATCAAGTCTTCGCGTACGGCCTCGGCTGCCTGACGGGCTTGCTGCAACGGCACTTCGATCCGTGCCAGGTTGTCGCGCATGGATTCCAAGAGTGCCGCTCGCGCAGCCGGCGGCACGGTGTGTTCGATGGGTCCGAGTTGGCGCCAGGCCTGATGGAAGCGGTCCAGCGCACGCAGCGGCTCCTTCCAATCAAAACTTTCTTCGGCCGACACATCGGGCAGCGCCTGCAACGTTGCCAGCAAAGCCTGGCGGGCCAACAGATTTTCTTGGCGCGCGGCTTGCAATGCGGCGCGCTGAATGGCCACTGGTCCGTACGCAACCTCAAGCGCTGCGTCAAAGCGCTGCCACAGCGACTGAGGGGCGGCTGCGCCGAGGCGGTCGAGCTCCTTCCAGCGCAGCCGCAACGCATGGATCGCATCACCGTGTGCCTTCAAGTTCAGTGGGGTGCCTGGGTTCTTGGCGACCTGCGATGAGAGCGCTGCGGCGGGCGAATCTGTTGCGTCAACTGCTGCCTCGACAGTTGACTCAACGGCCGCCTCACCTGGGGCCATCGCAGCTGGCAGCGTGTCCGTCGAGTCGATCGACGCCGGATCGCTGGGATCAACAGGCTGGCTGTTTTCAGCGCCAATCTTCCGATCGCCAACGGCCGCCATCGTCAGCCTGGCCAAGCCCTCAGCTTCAGCGACCAATCCCTCGCGGGCCAGCCCGCCACCCCATCGTTGCCAATCCATCAGCCGCGAACGCTCCGCGTGCAAGGCCTGGCGCCGAGCGCGCATCGCGTCACCCAGATGAACGCCAGGCATCGCGGCCAACGCCGCGTCGGCGGCTTGCAGCGCCTGTTGCATCGCATCCATTTCACCGTTGGCCAGCGCGGTCTCGGCCTGCAGCAGCAACGATTGCAATGCCTTCATGCTGTCGTCGGACACTGGTCTCGGCCGGTTGACGGTGACAGGTTTGGCCGCACGATTCGGCTCGGGTTGCTGCGAGCGCAACCACTGCTCGAAACGCTGGTTCAGCGCACGGGCCAGATCGTCATCGCCCAAGGCGGGCATGGACTGCCACTGCTGCGTTGGCGTCTGGGCATCCGCCCCGGCTTTCGCAAGCGGCATCGGATGGATGGCCTCGCTTCGCTGGGACCTGTCATCGGGTGGTGAATGGGCCTCAATCCCGGTCTCAACCAGGGCTTCAACCTGTGCAGGGTGCTGGTCAAGCGCGGCGAGCCATGCCAGTCGGTCTGCCAGCAGCGCTGCGGTCTGCAGTGCTGTGGCCAGGGTCTGGTCAAGCAATGCAGCCGGCGGTGACGCGGGGACCAGGTCCCGCACCGCCTGGACAGCCTCGCAGGCCTCGCGGGTGTCTGCCGGCGTGCCAGTGCTGGCTGCTTGGGCGCAGGCGTCGCGCAAATTGGTCAGCGCGCGTTGGGCGTCGGCGGTCCAGCGCTGCAGCCGTTGCTGCCGGTCGGCGCTCTCGCGTATGGCGTCGTCCAGGTGCTGGCGCAGTTCGCGGAAGCGGCTCGTTTGATCGGGTAGTAGCAGTTTGGCGTCCAACGCCAGCCAGTCGCGGTCGATCCCGGCCAGGTGGTTGAGCGCGACGCTCTGAGGGTCGGTCAATCGCGCCAATGCCTCGATCAGCATCCCGGCTTTGGCGCGCGACTCACGCTGCGCCACCGCCGCTTCGAACCGGCGTTTGGCCTCACTGTGGACCCGTCGATCATGATGGCGGAACTCGCGCTCGGCCTGGCGTAACGCGTCTTCGCTCGCCAGCTGGGCGACCGCGGCGAGCTTGATTTCAAGCAAGGGCGACCCGACTGCCACGGCCAGCAGCGCGGCATCATCGCCTTGCGCTGATGCCAGTCTGGGGCCCCACAAGGCTTTGTCGGCTTCGATCTTTTGGGCCTTGAGCTCGGCTTTGGAAGGCCCTGCAGCTTGAGGCTTGTGGATGACCTGCGAGACAGCAGGCGTCACTTTCGGCGCACCAGAGTCGCCGCGTTTCTTGAAGAGCCAGCTCAGCATGAGATCGTGGTGCGAGGCACCAATCAGGTCGGTCTAACGGATGAATGGGTGGCGGTCGCCCGCGCTGCGCGAAGTGTAGGGGCACGGCGATCAGGTCGATCGGCGCGCCGCAAAAGGGTTGGCATTGGCGGCTGGCGCCAACGCCAGCGTGGTGATGCCGTCGAGCAAACGCGAGGAGAGCAGGAGGTTCAGGAATGCGGTCTTCGCCAGTGCGGCGACATGCTGGGCCGCGGACCGGCCTCTGGCGCGTGTAACCGCTGACCTCTCCAGCGGCAAGATCTCTCCGGTTGACGCCGTTCGCTTCAACGCTTCCCGTCAGGGTTTTAGTTGCATCGCGACCAGGATACGCGCCACCATGTTGTAGGCGGCGATCACGCCCACCAGCTCGAACATCTTCTGGTCACTGCCGAGCACGGCGCGGGCACGGGCGAAGGTTGCGTCGCTGACCTTGACCTCGCGCGTCATTTCGATCACCAGCGCGAGCGCGGCCTGCTGGTCCGGGTCGAACAGGGGATCGACGGCCACGGCTTTGTTTTCGCCCAAGCGGCGCAGCGCGGCCAGCTGCTCCGGGCTGCCGCCGGCTTCGAGGTAGATGGGGGCATGGTGGTGGAACTCGAACTCGGCGCCGGTCAGCGCCGCGACGCCACACATCGCCAACTCGCGCAGCAGCGGTGAAAGATCGAGCGCACCACGAACCCGGCCCATCAACTCGCCCCAACCGGTGGCAAACGCCGGGCTGTGCAGTAGCAGGCGGTCAAGGTCCGTCAACTCGCCGCCGCGGCGCTTGCGGATTGAGGCCACCAGGTCTGGCGGACCGACCTGGTCGTTGGTGAGCAAAGGGAGTCGAGTCATGGGAGGTCCTGGTTGCATGGGTTGATGAGACTGGCCGTGCGGCTATTTGAACAAGTCCTTGACCCTGTCGGTCCAGCTCTTGGCATTGGGTGAATGCTTCTCGCCGCCTTTCTTCAGTGCTTCATCCAGCTCCTTGAGCAGCTTGCGTTGGTGCTCGGTGAGCTTGACGGGCGTTTCCACCGAGACATGGGCGTAGAGGTCGCCGGGATAACTCGAGCGCAGGCCCTTGATGCCCTTGCCGCGCAGCCTGAAGGTCTTGCCGTGCTGCGTGCCTTCGGGCAGTTCGATCTCAGCCTTGCCGGCCAGCGTGGGGACTTCTATCGACCCGCCCAGCGCGACGGTCGTGAACGACACCGGCACGGTGCAGTGCAGGTCGTCGCCGTCACGTTCGAAGATGTCGTGCTCTTTGACGCGGATCTCGATGTACAGGTCGCCCGCGGGGCCCCCGTTGGTGCCGGGTTCACCGTTGCCGGCTGATCGGATCCGCATGCCTTCCCCGATGCCGGCAGGGATCTTGACTTCCAGCGTCTTCTGGCGTTTGATCTTGCCGGCGCCGTTGCAGGTGGCGCAGGGCTCGGGGATGATCTTGCCGCTGCCTTGGCAGTGCGGGCAGGTCTGTTGAATGCTGAAAAATCCTTGGCGCATGTGCACCGTGCCAGCGCCGTTGCAGGTGGCGCAGGTCTTGGCGCTCGTGCCGGGCTTGGCGCCTGTGCCATGACAGGTGTCGCAATTCTCCCAGCTCGGAATCCGGATCTGCGCGTCCTTGCCGCGTGCGGCCTCCTCGAGGGTGATCTCCATCGCGTAGCTCAGGTCGGCACCGCGGAACACCTGCTGCCCACCGCCGCCCCTCCGGCCGCCGCCGTTGAAGATGTCGCCGAAGATGTCGCCGAAAGCCTCTGCGAAACCGCCCATGCCTTCGGCGCCTGGCCCGCCCCGGTTCGGGTCGACACCCGCATGGCCGTGCTGGTCGTAGGCAGCGCGCTTCTTCGGGTCGGAGAGCATTTCGTAAGCCTCTTTGGCCTCTTTGAACTTCTCTTCGGCCTTCTTGCTGTCGTCGCCTTCGCCCTGGTTGCGGTCAGGGTGGTGCTTCATGGCCAGCTTACGGTAGGCCTTTTTGATGTCGTCGTCGGCGGCGTTCTTGGGCACGCCGAGGATGTCGTAGAAATCGCGCTTGGCCATGGATCAATCTCAGACTTGGAAAACGAAACCGCCGCGTAGAGAGAGCGGCCATCGACCGTCACCCCAAACGCGGCGAAATTCAGGCGCAGCCCAGCGGGCTGCGGCCCCTATCACTTCTTGACTTCCTTGAATTCGGCGTCGACCACGTTGTCGTCGGCCGCAGCTTTCGGCGCGGCGCCGGCCTGTGATTCATGGCCTGCTGGGCCGCCCGCAGCCCCTGCTGCAGCAGCGGCTTGCTCGGCATACATCTTCTCGCCCAGCTTTTGACTAACCGCCATCAAGGCTTCGGTCTTGGCGTCGATCGTGGCCTTGTCATCGCTCTTGAGCGCTTCTTCAGCCTCTTTCAGCGCTTCTTCGATCTTCTCTTTTTCACCCGCGTCGAGCTTTTCGCCGAACTCTCCCAAGCTCTTGCGCACCGAGTGAATCATGCCGTCGGCCTGGTTGCGGGCCTGCACCAGTTCAACCTTCTTGGAGTCTTCGGCCGCATTGAGTTCAGCGTCCTTGACCATCTTCTGGATCTCGTCCTCGGTCAAACCCGAGTTCGCCTTGATGGTGATCTTGTTTTCCTTGCCGGTGGCCTTGTCCTTGGCGCCGACGTGCAGGATGCCATTGGCGTCGATGTCGAAAGTCACCTCGATCTGCGGCAAACCGCGCGGCGATGGCGGGATGCCTTCAAGGTTGAATTCGCCTAGGCTCTTGTTGCCCGCGGCCAACTCGCGCTCGCCTTGGTAGACCTTGATCGTCACCGCGGGCTGATTGTCATCGGCGGTTGAAAAGGTTTGGGCGAATTTGGTCGGGATGGTCGTGTTTTTCTTGATCATCTTGGTCATCACGCCGCCCAGCGTCTCGATGCCCAGGCTGAGCGGGGTGACGTCAAGCAGCAGCACGTCCTTGCGCTCGCCGCCCAGCACCTGACCCTGGATCGCTGCACCGACCGCGACCGCTTCGTCAGGGTTCACATCCTTGCGCGGGTCCTTGCCGAAGAACTCCTTGACCTTCTCCTGCACCTTGGGCATGCGGCTCATGCCACCGACCAGGATCACATCGTCGATGTCGCTGACCTTGACGCCAGCGTCTTTGATCGCGACCCGGCAAGGTT
>CANFPU010000178.1 GCA_947448955.1 Burkholderiales bacterium | reverse complement strand
GATTCGGCGCGTATCAACTGGCCGAACTGCTCGGCGCTGCCAGCCACCACCGGTGTGCCCAGCTCTTCCCATTTCTTGCGGAACACGGGGTCCTTGAAGATCGCGTTCAGCGTGGCGTTGAGCTTGGCGATGATGGGCTCGGGCGTGCCGGCACGCACGGCGATGCCGTGCCAAGCGGTGGTCTCGAAACCCGGCAGGCCGGCCTCGGCCATCGTCGGCACATTGGGCAGCGACGGGCTGCGAACGTTGGAGGTCACGGCCAGCGGCACCAGGCGCTCGGCTTTGACAAATTGCAGCGAACTGCCCAGCACGTCGAACATCACCTTGACCTGACCACCGACCAAGTCGTTGAGTGCCGGGCCGGCGCCTCGGTAGGGGATGTGCGAGAGCTTGACACCTGCAGCCTTGCCGAAAATCTCACCCGCCAGATGTTGCGGCGTGCCATTGCCGGCCGAGGCGAAACTGAAATCCGCTGGCCGCAGTCTGGCCTGGGTGATGAACTCCTTGACGGTCTTGACGCCAGCCGAAGGGTGGACCTCAAACAACAGCGGGAAAGCAGAGATCTGGATCACCGGCGCCAAATCATTCAATGCGTTGAACGACATGGATTTGTACAGACTGCCGTTGACCGCCATCGGTCCGCTCGCAGCCAGCAGCAAGGTGTAGCCGTCGGCCGGTGCCTGCTTGGCCACCTCGGCGCTGCCCAGGTTGCCGCCAGCCCCACCCTTGTTTTCGACCAGCACCGGCTGGCCCAGGCGCGATTGCATCTCGGGTTGCAACAGCCGCGCCATCAAGTCGGTCGGCCCGCCCGGCGGGTAAGGCACGACGAAGCGGATCGGATGCGAGGGGTACGCGGCGGTCTGGGCCTGGGCCAGGACAGCGAACAGCGCCAAGCTTGACGCGAGCAGTTGGGACAGACGGGTAACGGAGCGCATGGCGGGTCTCGTCAAAAGGGAATTGGGCTGGTGATCAGGCCAGGCGCTTCAAGCGGCGAAGCGCTGTCGCACCTGCTGGGCCGTGGCCAAGGGCCGACCCAGACAGCGCGCGGTCTCAGCGGATTGCATCACCAAGGCGGCGTTGTCGGGTGCGGTACGGCCGTCCTTGAGCAGCAGGTTGTTCTCGAAACCGACCCGCACATGGCCGCCGAGTGCCGCCGCTGCCGTTGCGCAAGCATGCTCGGTGGCGCCGAAAGCGCACATCGCCCAGGGCTCAGGGCCACCGTGGGCTTGGACAAAAGGCAACAGGTCCAGCGGGCTCGACACTTGGCCAACGCTGTAGCGTCCCAGCACGAACAGCAGGAACCAGGGCGCATCGGGCACGGTGCCGTCGGCGCGCAGCGCCTGCCAGCGCAGCAGGTCGGCCAGATCGTAGAGGATGACCTGGGTCATCACCCGCTCGCGTGCCAGCCAGCCGAAAAATTCGGCCAGGCCGGCAGCGCCGATCCCAGGCTGGTCAAGCTCTCGCAAACCCACCGACACCGCTTCAGGACGCACTGAATGCACCATCGCCATCTGAGCCGGCGCAGCATAGACCTTGGCGGCCTCACTGGTGACCTGCAACACCAGCGCATCGCCGACCGCCGCATGGACCACACGCAAGGCTTCACGATAGCCTTCGGCATCCAAGCTGTGACGACCTTCAGGGTCGCGGATGTGCAGGTGCAGCATCGCCGCACCGGCATCCAGGCAGCGCTTGGCGTCGGCCGCCAATTGGCCGGGTGTCAGCGGTAGCGCCGGATGGTCCGCAGCCTGCTTGTAAGCACCGTTGGGCGCGACCGTGAGGATCAGCGGCTCTGTCATCGCGGGTCGAAAGCTCAAGCCGTCCCGGTCGAAGGGTCCGCGGCCAGGCTGACCTCGGGCGTCGTCAACGGACCTTTGCCGCTGAAGCGGTCCAGTGCCAAGTAAATCACCGGTGTGATGTAGAGCGTGATCATCTGCGAGAACACCAGGCCACCGACCACCGCCACGCCCAACGGCTGGCGCAGTTCAGCGCCGGCACCCAGGCCAAACGCGATCGGCAGTGCGCCCATCAACGCGGCCAAAGTCGTCATCATGATGGGCCTGAACCGCAGCACACAGGCCTCGCGAATCGCCTGTTGCGGCGTCATACCGCCGTGGCGCTGCGCATCGAGCGCGAAGTCGATCATCATGATCGCGTTTTTCTTCACGATGCCGATCAACAGCAGGATGCCGATGGTGGCGATCAGTGTCAGGTCCATGTCGAACCACCTCAGCGTCAGCAGCGCGCCCACCGCCGCAGAAGGCAGACCGGCCAGGATCGTGATCGGGTGGATGTAGCTCTCATAGAGCACGCCCAGCAACACATAGATCACCAGCAATGCGCCGACGATCAACACGACCTGGCTGCCCTGCGAGTTCTTGAACACCGCCGCGTCGCCGCCATAGGTGGTGATCACCGAGTCAGGCAGCTGAATCTCCTGACGGACCTTGTCGATGCGGTTGGTCGCATCGCCAAGCGCAGCACCCGGCGCCAGATTGAACGAGACCGTGACCGCTTGCAACTGGCCGACGTGGTTGATCGAGGTCGGGCCCACGGTGCGCTTGACAGTCGTGAACGCTGACATCGGCACCAACGCACCCGTCGAAGCCCGCACGTAGACACCGCCCAAAGCGCTCTCATCGGCCTTGGCCTGCGGCGCCACCTCCATGATGACCTGGTAGCTATCGACCGTGGTGAAGATCGTGCTGACCTGGCGTTCACCGAAGGCCGAAAAAAGGCCCGAACGAATCGCGTCGATCGACACCCCCAACGCGTTGGCGCGCGCTCGGTCGATGTTCAAGCTCGCCTGCAGGCCGCGCAACTGCGAATCGCTGGTGACGTCGCGGAACAGCGGGTCAGCGCGCAGCTTTTCCTGCAGCTTGAGCGCCCAGTTGTTCAACTCGCCGGCCTGCACGCTCTGCAAGATGTACTGGTACTGTGCCTTGCTGGGCCGGCCGCCGAGCTGCAGGTTTTGCGTTGGCCGCATGAAGGCGTTGATACCCGGGATCGTTCTCAGCTTCTTGCGCAGGCCCTCGATCACCTGTTTCATCGGCGGCCGCTCGTCCCGAGGCTTCAGGTTGATGAACAGCCGGCCGGTGTTCTGCGAACCTTGGCCGCCATTGAAGGAGGTCACGGTCGCCACCGACGGGTCGGCCCGAAGCAGCGCTGCGACCCGGTCCTGCAGCCGCACCATCTCCTCGAAGGACACATCTTCGGCGGCCTCGGTGCTGACGTTCATCTGCCCGATGTCCTCTTCCGGGAAGAAACCCTTCGGAATCTCTTTGAAGAGCCATCCAGTGGCCACGAAAGTCAGCAGCGCCACCAGCAGCACGACCTTGCGCCAGCGCAGCGCACCGTCCAGCGTGCGGCTGTAGCCACGCAACATCGCGTCGAAAGCGTAGCCAAAACCACGCACCAGGAATCCCGGTGGCTTCTTGTGCGCTTCATCGGTGAGGAACCGGCTGGCCATCATCGGCACCAGCGTCAGCGAGACGAAAGCCGAGGCAACGATCGCCAGGCCGACGATCACCGCGAACTCGTGGAACAGCAAGCCGATCACCCCAGGCATGAAAAAGATCGGGATGAACACCGCGACCAACGAGATCGAGATCGACAGAATCGTGAAGCCGACCTCGCGCGAGCCCCGCAGCGCGGCCTGGAAAGGCGCCTCGCCATGCTCGACATGGCGCATGATGTTCTCGAGCATCACGATCGCGTCGTCAACCACCAAGCCGACCGCCAGCGTCAGGCCCAGCAACGAGATGTTGTCGATGGTGTAGCCGAAGGCCCAGAGCATCGCCAGCGCACCCAGCAGCGACACCGGCAGCGACAGCGTCGGGATCACGGTGGCGACGAAGCGGCGCAGGAACAAGAAGATCACCAGCACCACCAATCCGATGGTGCCCAGCATGGTCAGTGTGACGTCGTGCAAGGCCTCGCGGATCGACAACGAGCGGTCGTTGACCACATTGATGCGCACCGACTGCGGCAACTGCTCCTTGAAGCCCGGCAGCTTGGCCTTGATCGCATCGACCACCGCCACCGTGTTGGCATCGGGCTGACGCTGGATCGCCAGCGTGATCGAGGTCTCGCCGTTGAAGTTGGCCGAGCTCTTCAGGGTCTCGAAGCTGTCCGCGACCTGTGCCACATCGCGCAGCCGCACCGGATTGCCGCCCTTGACGCTGACGATCAGCTCGGCGAACTCCGCCGCGCTGGCCAGCTGTTTGTTGGCTTGCAGCGTCAAAATTTGGCGCGGCCCTTCCAGGGTCCCCACCGGCGTGTTGGCATTGGCCGCCGTCAGCGCCAGGCGCAGTTCGTCGAGGCTGAGGTTGCGCGCGGCCAGGGCGTTGGGGTCGACCCGCACCCGCACCGCAAAGCGCTTGGCGCCGTAGATATTGACCTGGGCCACACCATTGAGCGTGGACAGTGTGGGCGATATCAGGTGCTCGGCATAGTCCTGCAGGTCCGCCAAGTTCATCGACGGCGAGGTCAGCGCCAGAAACAGGATGGGCGCGTCGGCCGGGTTGACCTTCCGGTAGCTCGGCGGCACCGTCATCTCGACCGGCAGCGTGCGCTGCGCGCGCAGCAGTGCAGCCTGAACATCGACCGCCGCCAAGTCGATATTGCGCGACTCATCGAACTCCAGCGTCACCGTGGTGGTGCCCAGCGTGTTGGTCGAGCTGATCACCGCCAGCGCGGGAATGGTCTGAAACTGCTTTTCGAGTTGCAAGGCCACCGAGGTTGCCATGGTCTCGGGGCTGGCGCCGGGCAGGTTTGCCGAGACATTGATCACCGGGGTGTTGTAGCTTGGCAGCGCAGCGACCGGAATCTTGCCCAGACCGATGATGCCAGCGGCGATGATCGCCATGTTGAGCAACACCGTCATCACCGGACGGCGGATGAACAGCTCCGACAGATTCATGATGCGCGTGCTCCGCGGCTGGCCGCGGCCGCTGGGCTTGAAGCAGCACCCGACTCGGCGCCCGACGCCGCGTTGCCCGTGCCGCTAGCCGCTCCGCTGGCACCACCCTTGGGCCCAGAAGCACCTCGGCCGGCATCGGCAGCCCGCTCGATCAACACGGTGCCTGGACGAACGTTCTGGCGACCGTCGAGCACGATGCGTTCACCGGCCTTGAGGCCAGAGACCACGGCCTCGGTACCGGCAGACGCCAGGATCTTGACGGGCCGCACCGCCGCGACATTGCCCGGCCCGGCGACAAACACCGCCGTGCCGCGCGCGCCCTGGACGATGGCCGCCTGCGGCACGACGATCGCCTCGGGCAGGCTCTGCAACTGCATCTTGACCGTCACATAGGCGCCTGGCCACAGCCCCTGATCCTTGTTGGCGAACAAGGCTTTGACCTTGACCGTGCCCGAAGAAGGGTCGACGGCACTGTCGACGAAGCTGAGCTTGCCCTTGCGAACGGCAGGCCCGCTGGCCGGGCTGTCAGGCAGCATCGCGCTGACCACACCGCTGCCCGAGGCAAGGGATTTCAACGCGTCGGGCAGGTTGCGCTGTGGCACGCTAAAACCCACGGCCACCGGGTCCATCTGCGTGATCGTCAACAACGCCGGTCCATTGGGGCCGACACTGCTGCCGACGAAGACCGCGATCGGCCCCACCCGCCCGCCACTGGCCGCGGTGATCTTGGCGTATGACAGTTGCACCTTGACCGCGTCGATCGCCGCAATGTCAGCCGCAACCACCGCCTGCTGAGCCTCGACATTGGCCTGGGCCGTGTCGACCACGCCCTGCGAGATGAAATTCTTGGCCAACAAATCTTTGTTGCGCGCGAGCTGGCGCCGGGCATCGGCCAAGGTGGCCTCGTCCTTCTGCAGCTGGGCTTCGGCCTTCTTCAAGTTGGCGGCGTCCGCGCGGGCGTCTAGCGTGAACAGCAACTGGCCACGCTGAACGAACTGTCCCTCCTTGACATGCACCTGCATCACCTGGGCGCTGACCTGAGGCTTGACGTCGACGCTGCTGAGCGCTGTCACGGTACCGTTCGCCTCAAGCGCCACGCTGAAATCGCGCGCCGAGGCACGCAACAAGGTCACGCTGACCGGCGGTGCCGATGCGCCCGCGGCCGGCCCCGATGCGGCACTGGCTGGGCTGGCAGCGCTCGCCGCAGGCACGGCGCTGGCCGCAGGCACCGCCTCGACCGCGCCGCTGCGAGGTCCGCAACCGGCCAACGCCGAGCAGATCAGCAACACCGCGGCGCCACGAGCTGCGATAGATTCAAACCATGAGTCAGGAAGCAGCCGATTCAATGCGGTCTCCAATACAAGCGGATCAAAGGGATTTGACACCAGGGGATTCAAGTCGTGGGAAGGCTGCGCTGAGCACACCCAAACCCTGCACCAACGCGCTGAGCTGCGTTGGCGTGCAATCTTGCAGCGCCCGCGCCAGGTCAGACTGGGTCCGGCTGCGCATCCGCTCGAGCAACGCCTTGCCGCTGGCGCAGAGTTGAAGCTCGGTGCGACGGCGGTCATTCAGGCTGCCTCGGGCTTGCAGATGGCCGGCGAGCACCAGCCTGTGGGCCATCGCCGACGCGGTGGCCAGGGTCACGCCCAGAAACCCAGCCAGCGCACTGACCGAGCTGCCGGGATGCCGGTCGATGTAATTCAGGCCGCGAAACTGCGGCACGGTCAACGGACCATCAAGCTGAGAGCGCATCGCCAGCCGCATCGCATCCATCACCTGCGGCAAGACCACCAACACCTCGGCTGCGGCCGATTGGGCGTCATGGGTCTTCGGCGCCAAGTCACGCGCGGCAGGCACCTGACGGCGCGGGCTACGGACTGCGGGTAGTGGGTTGGAAACCATGTAAACCGAGGGAAAATGCTTAGTGATCCTAAGCTTCAGCATACCAAACCCATGGCCTCTTCGCCTCGGGCCTTTCACGGGTGTGCTGGCAATCGCGGCCTTCGAACTTTGCGCCAATGAGCGCCCGCGCACAGGCACGGCCTGGCGTCCGGTTCAGGCCGTCAGAATCCAGCCTTCGAGCGGATCCACCAATGGCGGCAAACCCCAAGCGGGCTGACGCAAAGCCCAGCCCGCTTGCAGCAGGCACAGCACCGCGTCCAGCGAATCGCCACTGGCATCATCGGCCAGGGTGTCGCGCTGCGCAGCGCTGAGCTTCAGGCGCAAGCCCAGTCTGGATCGGCCTTGCTCCAGCGCCTCGACCATGTCTTTGCGAGCGATCAGCCGGTCAGCGGTCTGCTTGGACGTCTCGTCGCTCTTGTAAGAGCGTCGCGCGATCAACTCGCGCGCCAGCATGCCCGGGTAGGCCTCTAGCGCGATGCGGTCGGCGTCACCCTGGCTCGGCAAATGGGCCGGAAAGCGCAGGCCAGCAGCCCGGAGTAGCGGCACGCCGGCGTGCAGCATGTAAGCCACCGGCGGGTTGACCCACTTCATCGACGGGCTGGCACCGGCCGGCAGGTCACAGGCGCGGTGGGCGAACTTCGAGCCCACAGGTCGAGCGTTGCAGAAAGCGGCGAAAGTGTCTCGGATCTGCTGCCGGCTCAGGCCGGCGTAATGCTCAATGCTGGCGGCCCAGTCGAGCGGCCAAGCCAATTGCTGGAGCAACTCGCGCGGCAAGCCGAAAGGCAGGTCGAATCCGCCGACCCAAGGGCCAGGCTGTGCCAGCCAAGCGCCGAAAGCCTCCAGTGAGTCGAACCGCTGGAGGCCACTGAACTGCAGCACCGCGCCTTGCAGCAGCCCACTGGCCATCACGATGGGTTTGCGCCGGCTGGGCCGGCTGGAGAAATCGACGCCGATCACGCGCTGTGTCATGGCACCGATTGTCCCCGGCTGGCACGATGGTCCGCGAAGGAATCCCGACATGCCCCTGCCCGCTCCGCCCTCATCGCCAGGATCTGCGCCCGGATCCACCCCGAACGCTCCGCTCGGCACGCCGTGGCGGCCCGCTCAACTGTGGCCGCTGCTGCTGGCGCTGGTCGCGCTGTTCTGGCTGCGCGACCTCTGGGTCACCAGCACCCAAGTGCAACCCATCCCCTACAGCGAGTTCATGCAGCAGCTGAAGTCGGGCAAGATGGAGTCGATCGCGATCGGCAGCCAGTTCATCGAAGGCAAGCTGAAGAGTCCGCAGCCCGATGGTCGAAACCGCATCGTCACCACCCGGGTGGCGCCCGACTTGGCCCGCGAGTTGGCCAGCTACGAGGTGCGTTTCGAGGGCACGGTCGAGAACACGCTGTTGCGAGACCTGCTGAGCTGGGTGCTGCCGGCGCTGCTGTTGCTCGGCGTGTGG
>CANFPU010000177.1 GCA_947448955.1 Burkholderiales bacterium | reverse complement strand
GTGCGCGACCCGATCTTGCGCCAGCGCGTGATCGACGAATGCTTGGTACCTTATTTGCACGACCAGCTGGACAGCTGGGTCTTGGCTGCCGACGGCAGCTACCAGCGTCTGGCCGAGACGGGCGCCAGCGCCCAGGGCGCGCTGGCGGCGCGTTACATGGCCGGCGCTTGAGCGCCGATTCAGGGCAGCGCAATTCGATGGACCTGATTCTCTGGCGTCATGCCGACGCCGGTGAAGCTGTCGATGCCGATGGCATCGATGACCTCCAGCGCCCGCTCAGCCCGCGCGGCCAGAAGCAGGCCAAGCGGATGGCCGAGTGGCTCAATCGGTTTTTGCCCGACAGCAGCCGCATCCTGGTCAGCCCAGCGTTGCGGGCGCGCCAGACCGCGGAGGCGCTGGGACGCAGGGTACGCATCGTCGACGCGCTGGTACCGGGCGCCTCGCACACCCAAGCGCTGTCGGCAGCGCGTTGGCCCGACAGCCGTGAACCCGTGCTGCTGGTCGGTCACCAGCCCATGCTCGGCCAGTTGGCCGCCTACCTGATGGCCGGCCCTGCGACGTTGGACTCGCCGCCCTGGACGGTGCGCAAGGGCGCGGTCTGGTGGCTACGCCGACGCGACCGCGATGGCGAAGTGGTGTTGGTGTCGGTGCGCACGCCGGACAGGCTCTGAGGCGTACCCGCTAGCGCGTTTCACGCCGCGATCAGCATCAATCGTGGCGCATCCTGGCGGGCCCAGATTTCTTCCTCCTCACGCAGCAAGTGCATGGTGCGTGGGTGGCTGTTGGCCCAGTCCGCAAGGAATCTCAGTCGAGCTTGCTTGCCTTCGCGCTTCAAACGCAAGGCCTGGATGTCGACCTGTGTGCGGGCATGGCATTTGATGACCGCAAGCCGCAATGCCAGCACTTGCCACCCGAAACGCTCGTTGCTGAGCTGTGTTTCGAGCTTGCGCAAGCCGCCGCGCTGACCCAGCACCAGATCGGCGATGCGCCGCTGCTGGCTTTGTGAAAAACCCGGTGCGTCAACATGGCCCATCAGGTAAGCGCTGTGGCGGTGGTGGTCATGGTGCGAGACCATCAGGCCGAGCTCGTGCAGTTCGCAGGCCCAGCCGAGTTCGAGCAGCACTTCGTTGTCTGCTGCCTCGGCCAGTTCGGGTATGGCACTGCGCAGCATGGCGCTGGCCGTTGCTTTGACCCGTGCGGCCTGGTCGGTATCGACGCCGAAGCGTGCTTGCAGTGCGGCGACCGTCTGGTCACGCAGGTCGCCGCCACGGGCCAAGCGGCGAGCCGCATGTCGCTCGTGCAGATCGACGATCACACCTTGGCGCAACGCGCCTTTGGCTGGCTTCAACTCGGTGATACCGAAATGCGTGGCGAGCGTGTAGAGCAATGCCAAGCCGCCGCCGATGATGGCTTTGCGGTCTTCGCGCAGCGACGGCAGCGTGAGTTTGTCGATGCTGCCGGCGACCAGGCATTGGGCGATGCACCAGCGCAGGCCATCGGGCGTGATCGTGCCATCGGTGATGCCGGCCGCCGCGAGGATTTGCGACACGGCACCGGCTGTTCCCGACGACCCCAGCGCTTCGCGCCAGTGGCTGGGCGCAAAGGGCTCGAGTGCTTCCTCCAGTTCGGCGCCGGCGGCTACCTGCGCATCGCGAAAGCGTTGCTCGGTGAAGACGCCGTCAGGAAACCAGCGCATAGACAGGCTCACGCTGCCAGTCTTGAACGACTCGACCGCGCTGATCTTGCGGCCTTGGCCGACGATCATTTCGGTGCTGCGCCCGCCGATGTCGATCACCAGTCGCCTGGCCTGTCCCGGTTGCAGGAAAGACACCCCGGCGTAGATCAGCCTGGCCTCCTCGCGCCCCGACACCACCTCGATGCCGAAGCCCAACGCAGCCTCGGCACGCAGCAGAAACGCATCGCGGTTTCTCGCCTCTCGCAAGGTCTGGGTCGCCACCGCCCGGACCTGGTAGGCCTCAAACCCTTGAAGTCGCTGGGCAAACCGGCGCAGGCAATCCAGCCCGCGCTGTGCGGCTTCCTCGGTGAGGAAGCCGTTGGCATCGAGCCCGCCACCCAGTCTGACCGTCTCCTTCAGGTAGGCGATGCGCCGGTAACGGCCATGCTGCAGTTGCGCGATCTCGAGACGAAAGCTGTTGGAACCGATATCGATCGCGGCCAAGTGTGCACTGGCGCTGGTAGGAGTCAGAGGCATGCAGCATGCTACCGGTAAACCCTGACCGCCTGCTCAAGCTCGGCATAGGTTCCTAGAATGCCGAGGCGTCCTTCATTCCGACAAGAGCTCACTTTGCCCAAAGACCTCCACAGCTCCAGCACACACCGCGATTTCAGTCGCAGGGATTTTGTTCGCGCTTCGATCGGGTCGGGCTTTGCCGCCGCGGTGTTGCCGGTGACCGCACAGACGGTGATCAAGACCGACAGCGTGGGTCTGCTGGCGGGCGAGGTGGTGATCGGCGTCGGCGACTTCAAGTTACCGGCCTACCGTGCCGCGCCATTGGGTCGAGCCAATCCGCCAGTGGTGCTGGTGATCAGCGAGGTCTTCGGGGTTCACGAATACATTGCGGATGTCGCGCGTCGGCTGGCCAAGCAGGGTTATTTTGCGATCGCGCCGGAACTGTTCGTGCGCCAAGGCGACCCAGGCGCCTACGGCGAAATTGGCAAATTGCTCAGCGAAGTGATCGCTAAAGTGCCTGACGCTCAAGTGATGGCCGATCTGGATGCCACGGTGGCCTGGGCCCGGGGGCAGGGTGCCGATACGTCCAAGCTTGGCATCAATGGATTTTGTTGGGGTGGGCGCATCGCCTGGCTTTACGCTGCGCACAACCCTGGGCTTAAAGCGGCCGTGGCCTGGTATGGAAGGTTGACAGGTCAGAAGTCGGCAATGAACCCGGCCCATCCTTTGGACTTGGCGGCCAAGTTCCAAGCGCCGGTGTTGGGCCTGTACGGTGGACAGGACACTGGCATACCGCTTGAGTCGGTCGACCGGATGAAGGCTGCGCTGGCGCTGGGCAGCGATGCGGCCAGGCAATCGTCGTTGGTCGTCTTTCCCGAGGCGCCTCATGCTTTCCACGCCGATTACCGGGCCAGCTACCGCCAGAACGCTGCAGACGATGCCTGGCAACGCTGCCTGGCCTGGCTCAAGATCCAAGGCGTGGTCTGATCGCCGCCAGCTGCCGCATCCAGGCGTGCCAGGCGGGCGCGCTTGCTACCTGGAGGCGAATGACGCCATGACCTTGCTCTACATCGTGCTGTCCACGTTGGCAGGCGGCCTGCTATCGGTGCTCATCGCCGCGTCGCTGACCCTCGGTTTGCTGGGCCGCTTGGTGCGCCACTTGGTCAGCCTGTCGGTGGGCGTGCTGCTGGGCACGGCCTTGCTGCTGGTGCTGCCTGAAGCTTTTGAGAGCAAGGTCGATCCGCACCGCCTGTTCATGACCTTGCTCGGCGGTCTGCTGTTCTTTTTCTTGCTGGAAAAAGCCGAGCTCTATCGTCACGGCCACCACCACGAGGGCGACGGACACGAGCATCACCATCATTTCGATACCGACCAAGCGGGGCGCGGCGGCTGGAGCGTGCTCGTGGGGGACAGCATCCACAACTTCTGCGACGGCATCATCATCGCGGCGGCGTTTCTGGCAGACACCCAGCTGGGTTTGTTCACCTCGCTGGCGATCATCGCGCACGAAATCCCGCAGGAGGTTGGCGATTACATCGTGCTGCTCAACGCGGGTTTCAGTCGCACCAAGGCCTTGCTCTACAACGCCTTGTCAGGCCTGGCCTCGGTGGTGGGCGGTGTGCTGGGCTATTTTGTCGTGGGTCCCTGGGAAGGGTTGTTCCCGTACCTGCTGGTGGCCGCGTCCAGCAGCTTTGTCTATGTTGCGGTGGCCGACTTGCTGCCGCAGTTGCAACGCCGCCTGCCATTGAGCGCCACCGCGGCCCAGCTCGGCTGGATCGGTGTAGGGCTGGGTCTGGTGATGTGCGTCAAGGGATTCGCCCACTGATCATCTTCGGTTTGCTGACCCAGACTCAACTCACTTGACGACCAAAACCGGCAGTGGGCTGTGGGTCAACACCCGGCTGGTCTCGCTGCCGATGAGCAGCGCCGCCATGCCCCGTCTGCCGTGCGATGCCATCACCACGAGGTCGCAACTTTTTTGTTTGGCCATGTCCAGGATCGCCTCCCAGGGGTGCAATGCCTCGACCGTTGCGCCGTCGCAGCTTACCCCCGCCGCTGCGGCTGCATCCAACACCGTTTTGACCCGGCTGGCCGCGATACGCTCCTGCACGTCATAGAACTCTTGCGGCGGCACTGGCTGCATTTCTGAGATTGCGCTGTAGGGAAAGGGCTCTTTGACGCTCAAGGTGACGATCTCAGCGCCCGAAAGCTTGGCCAGTGCAATGGCGGTGCTGACAGCCTTAGACGTGATGCTTGAACCGTCGGTGGGAACGAGAATGCGTTGGTACATGGTGGGCTCCGTTGCGTTGTGCCGGTCATCCAGCTCGCTGGTTCAGCAGTGTCTGCGTCGCCTCGGGCGTGCCACTTGAGATTTGTCAAGGCGTCGTCCCCGGTGCCAGCTGCTTGCCGAGTTCTTTGGCCTGCTCAACGAGGATCGGCGAACAATCAATCCACCTCTCGCTATATCCTCATCGGCTCGCCCTCAGGCTCATTCCTCGTTGGAAACGCACCGCCCGTTCAGGCTCTCATCACCTTGAACAAGGCTGCAACTTGCTATCGCGCCAAATCAAGTGCTATACTCCTAGCTGTCGCGGAGTGGTAGTTCAGTTGGTTAGAATACCGGCCTGTCACGCCGGGGGTCGCGGGTTCGAGTCCCGTCCGCTCCGCCATGCGATGCAACGAGAAATCCCCGTCACTCACCGAGCGACGGGGATTTTTTTCGTCTGAACGTGGCGTTGTCGGTCTTTCCCGGAAGGTTGTAAACCAGGCGGTCAGTTGCCCTGTGTTTCCCGACTTGGCAGCCTGCCAAGGCACGTTGGGTGCATGATCGAACTCGCCGCCCTGTCACTGTCGGCTCACGCAAAGCTTGCGTACTGCTCTGGCGGCAGCCCTCTAGCTGAGTCGTTGAGGCGTGGGTTGGTATATTGCCTCGGACTTGGGGCGTCATATGACATCCGCTGATGCGATTTTTGAAATCGTTGGCTTTAAATTTTTCTATTTATCCCGGATTGATATCGAGCCATGACGCTGGAGGTGACTTCGTCAACCAATATTTCTGCGCTGTGGGCCAGGCATTCCTGTCGAGGTATGGATTGGGCGAAGATCGCCTATGGCTCTTTTCTGAATAAAATTGATCCAACTTTGGCTCGGCAGTATCTGCAGCGCCCCGATGAAATCACCCTGATAGTTTGTAGTAAAATTCAGGCCAGCAAGACGGCGTTATGTCTCGAACTCATGGGTATCGCGCCAGATTTTTTTGGGCTGGCTGAGCTGGTGTTGGACAGCGTTCACGCTCGCGATGGCGGCGCAAAAATTATTGTCAAATGCGGTCGCTCGGTCGACAATCACTGGCGCCTGGTGATGGATGGCCAGAGCGCACAATTTACCAGTCACCAATCTATTGAAAATCGTATCAAGGTAATTCGGAGCGAATTTTCCATCAATGGCTTACGGCCGGTCGATCCGATAGAAATTGGATTTCCTGGGAGCTTTTTTACCGCTGAAGCAAAAGCTGGCTATCCGGTCCATGTCATTGATCTACCCGAGGAGCGTTCCGGCCATCAAATCGATCAGGCTTATGTCGATTTGATGGCTGAAAAATATATTCCAAATGTCGATTTGGTTTTGATGATTGGTGATATTGAAGATTTAAGCTTCATCGATCCGATACAGATGCGATTCCCTGCGCTGAGCGATTGGTGCTACAGCCCGAGCAGGTTTCGCATCATCACGACCCAGGCGGCGCCGATTGCGCAGATCCAGGGCGAGCGCGCGCAGCAAGATCTGATCAACCAGAGAGCGCTGTTGCAACGGATTTTGAGAGATTTGGTTGATGCCGAGGAAATTGTCATTCCTGAGTTGGCATTAAATCTCTGTTTGTATTATCCGCTAGCGCTTAACCTGAAGGAATCGACGCTTGATTCGCCGGGACTTGAAATTCAGCAACTAGCCCAACAATGGGCGGTACAGTTACTGTCAGAATTGAAAAAAGATATTCAGGATTCTGCTTCTGCGCGCCGGCGGCTGCGTCATGCTGCGCAGGTTCATATTTTAGCTAATGAGCACAAACGAGCGCGTCAAATAGAGTTTGAAGCGCAGATTAAAAATATTTCAATTGATTCTCTCGAATTAGAGCAGAAGACGCACATTCTGAAATCGGCGGCCGCTTGGACCCGGCTCGATGCCGGCAGACCGCCAAGCGTTGAGCGTGTCAGGTATTATCAATCTTGTTTGCGCGCTAGCACCGCGAGTTCAGGTAATTGGGCGAATCAGGACCCGGCGGCAACAAAGTCTAAAATCAGTGAATTGCAGCGCTTGCTGCATGATTGTGTCGATGACCTGATGCGCACTGCAGCCTACTTTGATCCAGCAGATTTGGTCAGTTTAAACCTCATGAACCACCTGCCGACGATCGGTAAGATTCGTGACAAGTGGCTAGAACCACAATTGCTGTCACTCAAGCAGCGCCTGACGGCGTATTTTGACCCCACTCGTCAAGCCAATGCGGTTGCAACGACTTCGATTGGCGGTGATCTTGCAGATTTGAGGCGATTGTCAGCGCTGGGCGTTGAGGTGCTCCATGTGGCGCTTCGGTTCAATTGGGAGTCGGTGATCACTGTATTGGACCGTGACGCCAATCAGCAGCTCAAGAAACCGATCAGGAGGTTGAATATAGGCAATGCTGACTCAGCGGTAAAATTGACTGAATCAAGGTCGTTTCCGAACTATTTGGAAAGCATGCGTCAGCAATTGAAAGAGTATTCAATTCGGCTTGCGCGTGATGAGGCAATCGGGCGCAGCTTTCTGACGATGTTATTAGACGCTTTTGAACTTCAGGTGAGTGAAATCAGGACTGCTCTGGCTGAAAGTTCTTCGGTCACCAACAAGCTTGTCCTGCTATTGGCATTGCGTCAGTTGGACGATGAGAAGGAGTTGCTACTTTCGCCGGTGACAAATTTAAGGGAAAGAAACCAGTGAGTCTGATGAAAGAAGCTAAAACCATCCCTTCGCTTTCGGCTGAGGAATTGGATCTGAAGGCGCTATTGGACAAGGTGCTTATCGCGAGCACGGTGCAACCATTGCGTGACGATTTAGCACGCGTGATGCCTGAAATTCAAGCCGGCATTGAACAATCCATTGGCTCCGCCCAGAAACGACTGGCGCAGCAAACAGTGAGCGTCAAGGATCAGTTGCGGGAGATTATTGAGTCCGAGTTGGATGCTATCAAGCACAGCTTCCGTGAACAGTTGGCTCAATTAAGCGTTGAGACTGGCGGCAAGGTCACGCAGGAGGCTCGCAAGACGCGCGTCTTGCTGGAGATGTCTGGGGAAAGCAGCGCCACGATGCTGGTTTCGGTCTCCGAGCGCATGAAATTAATATTTGATAATATTGAGAGAAGACTTGATGATCAATTTATTCAGCTGGCAGCCGACCCCCAAGGACGGTTGAGCGACGAAGCCAAAGAATATCGGGCTGCTTTGGGGTTGTCTGAGGAAAATATATATGTCAATCTGTGGAAAAATTCCCAACGCCTGGAAAGCTCATTGAGTCAGCAACTGCAGTCTGGCCAGGCTGAGCTGCGCAACGCCTTTGCGGCAGTTGAGCAACGCATCCAAGCGCAGAATGAGCAACTAACAGGGAGTTTCGACCGGCGTGTCAATGACTTAATGTCCATTAGCACCAAGTTGGCGCGCCGCAGCCTGACCCTGCAACTCCTCGGGATCGTGCTGGCTGCCTTGAATTGCGCGCTGCTCGTTTATATGGCTTATAGAAAATAAGCTTTCAAGGTCTTGATGCTCTTGACATAAAAATTCGGAAGCCTTTAATTGAAGGTAGAGCCTATTTCTCGATGGACTGGCACGCTGGGTCATGCTCCGGCCACGGGAAAGCTTGGCAGGCCGGGACTTGACACCTAGCGGGACTTCCTAGTAGGACTTCTAAACGGGACTTCTTAACGGGACGGCGTACCGGGGCACCAGCGGCGCGGCAGCAGCCTGCATTGCGGTAACACTCAGTCGAGGAATGCGTCGGCATCCATTTTGCGCGCCCGCAGGCAGACATCGTCGCCCACCCGGTAGACGTCCTCGAAGCGCAGTTCGATGGCCT
>CANFPU010000176.1 GCA_947448955.1 Burkholderiales bacterium | reverse complement strand
CTTTCTCGAGCGTGCTGAAGTCGATCTCGGCGAGCCACGGCTCTTGAACAAAACCCACCAGCAGGTCGCGCACCATTTCTTGGTGCGAGAACAAGAGCTTGTAGCTGTTGTCGTGGTCGGGCATGTGGGTTCCTCGGCACGCCGACGGTATCGCGCGACGCGGTGCCGGGCATGGATGGTGGCGCGACGAGACGGGGCAGGTTGTCAGGTGCTTCACTCAAACGGTGTTTGGTTGTGGCCGACGACCCAGCCCATCGCTTAGACGCCGCTGCCGGTGAGCGTGGCACGCCTGCAGCCGGTGTCGCGCGCCTCGCTGGGGCTGCTGGGCGGGCGGGTTCTTGTTCTTGTTCGTCTTCGTCGTCAATGCCTACCTCGCGCGCAAGAACCCGCTGGTGGCGATCGCGGCATTTCAGCGAGCGTATCCGTTGGGGAATGGGTCGATGGGCCTGGTGCTCAAGACGATGAACGGCCGCGCCGACAACGGCGCCTGGCGGCAGTTTGTCGCCGTCAGTGCCGCCGTCAGCGCCGCCGTCAGCGCCGCCGTCAGCGCCGCCGACGCGCGCATCACGCTGCTGGACCGCACGCTCGACCGCGTATTGGTGCTGGGTGACAGCCTGATGGCGGTGGCGATGAAGTCTATGAGAGAATATTTTTTAACTATTCTTTGTCTGAAAAAAGTTTAATAAAATTTACGATCATTGTGCAAGGTTCTAAGTTCTCCCCAGATGCCTTGAACGCCCGCCGGCGTGACGCGGTGTCGCTGCGTCTGGAGGGGCACACGTTGGCGCGGGTGGCGCAGACCACCGGCCTGAGCGTGCCAACGGTAGTGGCAGCTTTCAAGGCTTATTCAGCGGGTGGCTGGAGCGCAGTGGACGCGCGCCCTCGCGGGCGCAGGCCGCACAGCGAGCACTTGCTCGGCGCGAACCCCGAGGCAGCGCAGATGGCTGAAGCGGCGTTGCTGCAGGCTTGGCTGAGCACGCCGCCAGTGGGCGACATCGCCGGCTCAACGCTGGGTGGTTCTGCGGTTGGTCCCGCTGGCATTTGGACGCTGGGTTTGGCCGGCGAGCATCTGGCTGGCTTTTCGCCACAGATGGCAGCTTGGACGACCTCGCAGCGCGAAGCCTGGGTGACCAAGCAGTGGTTGCGCCTCGGCCTGAGCACCACACCGGCTTGGGAGCTTGGGCGCAGCGAGCGGTGCGCCGAGCTGAGCAATTGGTGGCGCACGCAGTGGCCGGTCTGGCGCGAGCAGGCGCGCGTCGCGGGTGCACAGGTGCTGGCGCTGACCGAGCGGTCTTTGCCCGCCCCGTACGCGCCGGCCTGCCAACTGGTGGCGCACACACCGCGTGGCAGCCCTTGGTGGCGCGCCACCTCAGCCTGGCCGACGCAAAGCGATTGGCTGGCATTTTTCCAGGGGCTCAGAGTGCAGGCGGGCGGCCCGCTGTGGCTGGTGACATCGAACCGCTGGTTGGCGCGCGCACCCGTTTTGAGCGCTTGGTTGGCCGCTGAGGGCCACGATGTCCGATTGATCCATGCGCCATTAGCGCACCCCATCAGCAGTTCCCAGCCGTCCAAAAGGGGCGACATGCCGTCATCTGCCACCGCCTTGACCCACTTGCAACAGCTCGAAGCCGAGAGCATCCACATCTTGCGCGAGGTGGTGGCCGAGGCCGACAAGCCGGTGATGCTGTATTCCGTCGGCAAGGACAGCGCGGTGATGCTGCACCTGGCAATGAAGGCTTTTTACCCTGCCAAGCCGCCGTTTCCGCTGCTGCATGTCGACACGCGCTGGAAATTCAGCGAGATGTACGCATTTCGTGATCGCATGGCTCAGACGCTGGGCCTTGAGTTGCTGGTGCATGTCAACCCACAGGGCATTGCCAAAGGCATCAACCCTTTCACGCATGGCTCGGCGATCCACACCGACATCATGAAGACCGAAGGGCTGAAGCAGGCACTGGACGCGCACGGCTTCGACGCGGCGTTTGGCGGTGCGCGCCGTGACGAGGAGAAGAGCCGCGCCAAAGAGCGCATCTTCTCGTTCCGCACCGCGCAGCACCGCTGGGACCCGAAAGACCAGCGCCCCGAGCTCTGGCGCCTGTACAACGCGCGCAAGCATCCTGGCGAGTCGATGCGGGTGTTTCCGCTGTCGAACTGGACCGAGCTCGACATCTGGCAGTACATCCATCTCGAGAACATTCCGGTGGTGCCGCTGTACTTCGCCGCCGCGCGCCCGGTGGTTGATCGCAACGGCACGCTGATCATGGTCGACGACGACCGCATGCCGCTGCGCGCGGGTGAGTTGCCGATGATGAAGAAGGTGCGCTTTAGAACCTTGGGTTGCTACCCGCTGACGGGCGCGGTCGAATCCGAGGCAGACACGCTACCGGCCATCATCCAGGAGATGCTGCTGGCCACGCATTCCGAGCGCCAGGGACGGGTCATCGACCACGATGGCGCCGCGTCGATGGAACAGAAGAAGCAGCAAGGGTATTTTTGATGTCGCACGCCTCCAGCCTGATGGCCACCGACATCGATGAGTACCTGCACGCGCAGCAGCACAAGGACTTGCTGCGGTTCATCACCTGCGGCAGCGTTGATGATGGCAAGAGCACGCTGATTGGGCGACTGTTGTTCGAATCAAAGCTGTTGTTCGAGGACCAGTTGGCTGCGGTGGTGGCCGACTCCAAGAAGTGGGGTACGCAGGGCGATCAGATCGACTTCGCGTTGCTGGTCGACGGCCTGGCGGCCGAGCGCGAGCAGGGCATCACGATCGACGTGGCCTACCGCTACTTCAGCACCGAGCGGCGCAAGTTCATCGTCGCCGACACGCCAGGCCATGAGCAGTACACCCGCAACATGGTCACCGGTGCGTCGACGGCCGACGGCGCGGTGCTGATGGTCGACGCTCGCAAGGGCATCCTGACGCAGACGCGCCGGCACAGCTTTTTGGTGAACTTGCTGGGCATCCGCCATGTGCTGGTGGCGATCAACAAAATGGACTTGGTGGACTATGCGCAGCCAACCTATCAGCGCATCGAACAGGAATACCGCTTGTTCGCGGAGAAGCTCGGTTTCGAGAGCCTGACCTTCGTGCCTTTGTCGGCCTTCAAGGGCGACAACGTGATCGAACCCGGCGCGCGGATGCCCTGGTACCAAGGCCCCACGCTGATGGGCTGGCTCGAGACGGTGCCGGTCGACACGCTGCGTCTGCGCCAGCAGCCGATGCGCCTGCCGGTGCAGTGGGTGAACCGGCCGAACCTGGATTTCCGGGGCTTTGCGGGCACCTTGGTGTCGGGCCAGGTGGCGGTGGGTGAGCGTATCCGGGTGCAGCCGTCGGGCCGTGAATCCACGGTCGCGCGCATCGTCACGAAGGACGCCGACCTGGCGTTGGCCGTGGCAGGCCAGGCGGTGACGCTGGTGCTGGCCGACGAGATCGACATCTCGCGCGGTGATGTGATTTCGGCCGCTGCAGCGCCCGCCGAAGTCGCCGATCAATTTGACTGCACCATCGTCTGGATGGACGATGAGCCGCTGCTGCCAGGGCGTGCCTACGTGATGAAGATCGGCACCAACAGCGTGAACGCGACGGTGACCGACATCCACCACCAGGTCAATGTCAACACCCTCGAGCAGATGGCAGCGCGCCGGCTCGAACTCAACGCGATCGGGGTGTGCAAGCTCAGCCTGGACCGAGCGGTGCCCTTCGACGCCTACGCCGACAACCGCGACACGGGCGGTTTCATCCTGATCGACCGCATGACGCACCGAACCGCCGGTGCCGGAATGCTGCACTTTGCGCTGCGCCGCGCGCACAACATCCACCGGCAAGCGCTGGACGTTGACAAAGCCGGCCGCGCGGCGATCAAAGGCCAGAAACCTTGCGTGGTGTGGTTGACCGGCCTGTCGGGTTCTGGCAAGAGCACGATCGCCAATCGGGTCGAAGGCAAGCTGCTGGCGCAGGGCCGTCACAGCTATTTGCTCGACGGCGACAACGTTCGCCATGGGCTGAACCGCGATCTGGGCTTCACGCCCGAGGACCGGGTGGAGAACATCCGCCGCATCGCCGAGGTGGCCAAGTTGATGGTCGACGCGGGCCTGATCGTGCTGACGGCCTTCATCTCACCCTACCGCGCCGAGCGCGAGATGGCGCGCGCGCTGCTGGGCGACGGCGAATTCTTCGAGGTGTTCGTCGACACGCCGCTGGCGCTGGCCGAACAACGCGACCCCAAGGGGCTGTACGCCAAGGCCAGACGTGGCGAGCTGAAGAACTTCACCGGCATTGATGCGCCTTACGAACTGCCGCCCCACCCAGCGCTGCACATCGATACGACGGGCTGCACCGCCGAGCAGGGAGCCCAGCGGGTGATCGAGATGCTGAGGGTCGCGGGCGTGCTGGGTTGAAGACTGGCCTCTCAGGCCTGTCGTCGCCAGCGTTGGAAAATCCCTACACCTGCTTCGTTAGATGTAGACCATGCCAGGCTTTCGGATGAAGGTTGTAAGATGATTAGGCAATCCGATATTCATGCAAATCAGTTCAAGTCATCAATCTGCCAGCGTCCTATCCATCTGAACTCGTCGACCCGGTGGTCGGACTTTCAAACCAAGACACAGTAACAACATGCAGCCATCCGCTCACATCGTGATCTCAGGCTTGGCCGTTGAGGACTGCGGGGGCTACATCGCCACCTGCAACCGCTCTGGTAACCGGTGGTCCTACAGCCCCGCCGACGAGTTGCTGGCAGCGCCAGCCCAAGGTGCTGATGGTCCGCTCGTTTTTTGGTTGTATCGGGCGCCCTGGCAGCTGCCGCTTGGCGCATCGGTGGCCGATGATTGGTTGGCGCTGCATCGCCGCTTGTTGCGCGGGCGTGCTGCATTCGGCGGGCGTCTGGTGTTGATCAACGCGGACGCTGAGCAGCCATTGGATGTGATGACCAGCCTAGGTTTGGCCAGCGATGGCATCGCGCCTCCGATGTCGATTACCTCTGGGCCCACGTTGGATGCCGGCATGTCCGCACTGCTGGCCAAGGCTTTCGATTGGGCAGCGCCCGAATTTTGGGATGTGTTCGAGGCGCTGGAGTCTGCGGCGCCGCCGACTGGCCGGACGCCGTTGTTTCGCAGCGCTTTACAGGCGCCCGGTTCAGACCAGGTATTGGCCTTGCAGCGCCTGGTCGCCGCTGGTGCGCAGGCACCGGCACTGGCGTCGGATTTGTTGTCGGTGCAACATCAACTCAACGCGGCGCAGCAACTGGCAGAGCAAGGCCGCTCACAGGTCTCAGCGCTAGAAGGCGAGAACGAGTTGCAGCTGCTGCAATTGCACCAAGTGCAGGAGGAACTGGAGCAGGGATTCCTGGACCATCGCAAACAGCTTGCGCAGGCTGATGTGTTGCAAGCGGAACAGGCGGGCTTGCAGGCCAAGCTGCAGGAGGAGCTGAAGCAGCTGGCTGAAAAATTGAGCGTTAGCGCCGAGGCGCTAACCGCTGCACAACAGACGGCCGACCAGGGCCGTCATCAGGTCTCGGAGCTTGAGAGCGAGAACGAATTGTTGCTGCTGCAACTGCACCAGGTCCAGGAGGAACTGGAGCAGTACTTCCTGGACAACCGGCAATTGCAGCAGGTGATGGGCCAGTCGCGCCACTCGCTGGACCGTGCCCGGCACTTGATCAGCCGTTTGATGCTGCCGGCGCAGGATGGCAGCGCTGCGCAGGGCTTGGCGCTGAAAGCCTCTTGATGCCTGTGGTGTGGCGAGTGCCTCGCGGCCTCAAGCCACCATGCCGAGCAACGCTGGATCGGTCACCATTTGGTCGAACCCGGTGGCGGCGCGGCGGTGGAACAAGGCGTGATCCATTGGGTTGACGGTGCGCCGATCCTTGCCGTGGTCGATCTCGATCAACAGCGCATGCGGGTCGTAGCACAGCGCTTGCTGTTGGCGTGCGATCAGCGTGAGCTCGGTGTCACCGTAGTGCTGAGCGTAGCCGGGATGAAACAGCCCGCCACCGTAGAGCGGCGCCAGCCAGCTGCGCCGCACCAGGCCGAAGGCTGCCAGTTGGCCGAACCACTTGCCGTCATTGAAGGCGAGCAGGCCCGCACCGTTTTGTCTTTGTAGCGCTTGCAACGCAAAGCGCAGCCAGTAGCGGCCGGCAAACGCATCTTCAGCGCAGTACAGGAACCAAGGGCTGTGGCTGCAGGCGATGGCGCAATTCCAGATCGCGTTCGGGCCCGCGCCCAGGTCGTCATGCACCGCTAGTAGCCTCAGGGGCGCCCCGGCGCGCGAGACCATCAGCTCGGCGGCACGGTGTGCCGATGCAGACTGGAGGTAAGGCATCACCGCCAGTACCTCGCAGTCAGCTTCAGCCAGCATGGGCTTGGCCCGCAGCTGCGACAGCGTGGTCCAGCGCAGGCCGCTGCTCATGTGCGGCACCACGCCAGCAGCTGCGCTGCCAAACTGGTGTGGTGGTCAAAGCTGATGGCGCCGAGGTGCGCCACGCAGTGCCGCTCGCACATCAGCGCGCCTGGGCTTCGCGGCGCCGCTGCGATGTGTTTTCCCAGCAGGCGCAGCTCAATCGCTGTCAAGCCCATCGAGTAGGGCAGGGTGTCGACAAAGGTGGCGTCCAGCGCCTGCAGCGTTTGCAGGTATTCGGGATGGTTGGCGGGTGTGACGAACTCGGCTTTGTCGAGCAAGCTGCCAAGCCGCCGTCGCGCCGCATCGCGTGTGCCTTGATGGCGCCAGCGTTGGTCAATCAACACCAACCGTGTCGGCATTAAACGTCTCAGCGCAGCGGCGGTGACCTCACTGATCTTGGCAGGATTGGCCACAAGTGCGAAAACACCCTGCGCGGGCCGACCAGAAGGTTTGGGTGGGCTGGAGGCTGCGGCGCCCATGGTCTGCGCGTAGGGTGGCGCGCTGTAGGTCACATAGCCCTGCTCAGCGTGGCGCATTGGTTCGGTGTACAGCTTGACCGCGGCGGCGGGTACCTGGCGCGCATCGGCCACGAATCCATCGAAGCAACGCAGGCCGGTGCTCGACGACTGGCCGCCCACCCATTTGAGCTGTCTGGGCACAGGGCGACCGGCCATTGCGCACAGCGCCGTCGGATCGGTCCAGCCGCTGAGGTCAATCACGGCGTCCAGGTCTGCTGCCATCAGTAGCTGGTGCAGCTGATCGGCGTTGAGTGCTGCGCACCGCAGCCAGCGATACGCCGTGGCCTGGAAAGCGGCTTGCGCCCAGTCAAGCTTGGCGCCTCGATCGAAGTACAACAGATCAGCATGGCTTGCCAATGCAGACAACGCACCCAGCGTCAGAAAGCCCACCGGCGAGGCACAGAACTGCTGCGACACCAGGCCTATCCTCAGCCTTTTGCCTGGCGCGCGCGGCGGTTTGTTTGGCGGCTGGGGCGGCCGCAGACGCGCTGCCAGCGCCACGAAGTCGGTGCTGATCTGGGCTGCGGTTCGACCGCCCAAGTAGAGGTCGGCCACCAAGCTGGCGAGATCGGCCTCAAGGGCCAAAGCGGGATCTAAGCGTGCGGCGGCCTGCAAGGCTTGCGCGGCACCGCTGGCATCGCCGAAGGCGTTGAGCAGCAGCCTCGCTTGTTGTTGCAACGCATGGGTACGTTGTGCGTCAGGCAGGCTGGGCTCGGTCAGCGCGAGCCCCAGGTGCCGCGCAGCGTCATCGGCTTGCTGCAGCTGCTGCTGGGCCGCGGCCAGCACCAGGTGCAGGCGCCAGTCCGTGGTGCGTTCGGCTGCAGCGTTGGCATGTTCGAGTGCCTGCTCTGGCATACCGCAAGCCAGGCAGGCGGCAGCCAGGTCGAGCCGGACCTGAGCGTCTTGTGGCGCCAGCAGGTGCGCTTGCTGGTAAGCGCGATGAGCGGCGACTGCGTCGCCACTGGCCATCGCCTGCCGTGCTTGTTGAAGCACAGTTTGCAACACCGGCTGAGGCTCGGCGGTTACCAGAATTCAATTTTGGTCGGGCTGAGCAGGGGCAGATAGCGGGTGCACCAATCGCGTCCCGCCGTCTGCAACAGATAGAGGTTGCGGTAATGCAGCCAGCAGGAATACAGCCACTGCGACCGGGTTTTGTGGGCCACGTCTTTCATTTCTCGCAGCCGTTTGAGGTGCGGGTTGATGCGCGCCTCGGCTGCCGGCGATGCGATTTTGCTGGTCTTCAGGCCAGCGCCAGGTCCGCGCAGAAATAGCGGTAGCAAACGCTCGATGATGAAAGGCCAATAGCTGGCACCAGCGTGAAGCTTGCGCGGATCGCTGGTGTCGGAGTCGAGCAAGCGCAGCACCGGCTTGGGCAATGCCGCGCGAGCCCGG
>CANFPU010000175.1 GCA_947448955.1 Burkholderiales bacterium | reverse complement strand
CTGTTGATTACGCTCAGGATGTCGCCAAGCTCAATCCGGTTCACGTGGTCATTGCTGGCCTCTTCGGCGCAGCCCTGTTTGTCTGCGCGTTGGTGCTGCTGGTCAAGTGGGTTGTGGGCAGTGGCGTTGCCACCTGATCCTGCTGAGTCGCCACTTCAATTCGTTTATTGATTTTTCTTTCTCAGGTTTCGAGGAGACCCTATGTCCGCTGCGACGCCCCATGGGCCAACGCCTTATTACTTCGTGCCCAGCCCTTCGCGGCACCCCGCCATGGCCGCGTTGGGCCTTTTCTTTGTGATCCTGGGTGCAGGTCAGTGGATCAATGGTGTGGGCTGGGGTCAATACTCGCTGATCCTCGGGCTCTTGATCCTGTGGTCGACACTTTTCGTTTGGTTCAAAGAGGCCATCGGCGAGAGCGAGGCCGGCCAGTACTCCGACCGTGTCGATGTGTCGTTCCGTTGGAGCATGAGCTGGTTCATCTTTTCCGAGGTGATGTTCTTCGCGGCCTTCTTCGGGGCGTTGTATTGGGCGCGTGTCCACTCGATACCGGTGCTTGGCAACCTCGATCATCAAGTGCTCTGGCCTGATTTCAAGGCGATCTGGCCTAGCGCTGGCGGTGGCATCACGGGCTCTCCGGCCGGTACTGTCGAGCCGTTCACGACCATGGGTCC
Organism: Burkholderiales bacterium; assembly: GCA_947448955.1. Taxonomy (GTDB): domain Bacteria; phylum Pseudomonadota; class Gammaproteobacteria; order Burkholderiales; family Burkholderiaceae_C; genus Pseudaquabacterium. The sequence continues at coordinate 7,656 of CANFPU010000175.1, read as the reverse complement.
CTGGCCGATTCCAACCATCAACACGGCCATCTTGCTGACTTCGGGTCTGACGTTGACCATCGCCCACCATGCATTGATCGCCGGCCGCCGTGCCAAGACAATCGCGTGGATGTGGGTCACGGTGGTACTCGGCGCGACCTTCGTCGCTTTCCAGGGCTATGAGTACTACCACGCTTACCACGAGCTCAACCTGAAGCTGACCTCGGGCATCTTCGGCTCAACGTTCTTCTTGCTGACCGGCTTTCACGGTTTCCACGTGTTCATTGGGATGTTGATGCTGCTGTTCATCACGCTGCGCTTGCGCAAGGGCCATTTCACACCTGAGCGACACTTTGGTTTCGAGGGCGCTGCCTGGTACTGGCACTTTGTGGACGTGGTGTGGTTGGGCTTGTACTTCTTGGTCTACTGGCTCTGAAAATACTGCTGGCCTGCACGCTGCAGGCTTGCCATCCCCAGCACGCCGCCTTGAGCGGCGTTTTTGCTTTGAGCCTCCGTCAGCGTCCTGCGCTGGGCCTCAACGGCCCGAGGGCAGACCGGTAGGTTGGATCCAGCCCATGAACCAGCTCAACAGGACGAACAGGAACAGCGCGATGGACAGGCCGATGCGCAGCGTCAGTGCGCGGGCCATGCGCTTGTCGCGCGAAGCGGGTTGGTCACTCTTGCGCAGCATGAACAGTCCTGCCCCGGCCAACGAGGCCAACACAAGCAGCAGCGCAATGACGATCAGGATTTTCATGGTTTCAGATTATCGGCGGTGTCCATGACCCCGCGGGGTCGCAGGCCTTGGGTTGGCTTGCTGCTGCTGGGGGTCGCTGTATCTTCAGCTGCGCTGACGGCCCGACTGGGTTTTTGGCAACTCGACCGAGCGCGCCAAAAACTAGATTTACAGCAGCAGATTTCCTCGCGCGCGGCGCTGGCGCCAGTGCCTCAAGCCCTGCTGGCACGCAAAGCCGGTGATGCCGAACCACAGCAATACCGGCGCACCAGCCTGCGCGGTCGCTGGCTGGGTGAGCACACCATTTACCTCGACAATCGACAGATGAATTCGCGTCAAGGCTTTTATGTTCTGACGCCCTTGCTACTGGATGATGGTGATGCGGTGCTGGTGCAACGCGGCTGGAGTCCGCGGGATTTCGTCGATCGCAGTCGACTGACGCCGCTCAACACGCCGGCGGGCGAGGTGACGGTGACCGGCCGCATCGCACCGCCGCCAAGTAGGCTGTTTGCTTTTGGCGGAGCAGAGCTTGGTCGCATCCGGCAAAATATCGAACTTGAATCATTGGCGCGTGAGATCGGCGTGTCCTTGAGGCCGCTGTCGGTGCAGCAGACCGATTTGGTTGGCACAGTGCCCGCTGATTCGGCCAAAGTCGGTGATTTCTTGCTGCGGCAATGGCCTGCACCGGCGGTCGATGTCGGCAAGAACCAGGGTTATGCCTTGCAGTGGTTTGCGCTGTGTGCCTTGATCACCGGCTTGTATGGCTGGTTCCAACTCCTCAGACCGCGCTTGGCGCGACCCCATGGCTGAACCCACTGAACTGCTTGGCCTGACCGTTCATTCGATGCCCATGCCCGGTGAGGCGCTGAGGCGCCAACGTGTCAGCGGTCGATTCAAGATGCTGCTGGTGCTGCTGGTCTGCGCAGCGCCGGTGCTGGCAAGCTATTACACCTATTTCATTGTCCGTCCCGTTGGCGGCACGGCCTACGGCACCTTGATCCAACCTGCGGTGCCCGCGCCAGAAGTGCAGGCCCTGACTGTCGATGGTCGGCCGCAGCCGCTGCGAAGTCTGGCTGGTCAGTGGTTGCTGGTGGTGGTGTCCGGTGGTGGCTGTGACCCGGCCTGTGAGAAGCGGCTGTTTCTGCAGCGTCAATTGCGCGAGATGACCGGTCGCGATGCTGACCGCGTCGACAAGCTCTGGCTGCTGATCGACGATGCACCGATCGCGCCAGCGTTGCAGCAAGCGATGCTCGGCAGTCCGGCGATGAACATCTTGCGTTTGCCGCGCACCGCGGTATCGGCCTGGCTCCAACCAGCGCCCGGCCAAGCGCTTGAGGACCATCTCTACATCGTCGACCCCTTGGGTGACTGGATGATGCGCGCCCCGGCCAATGCCGATCCGTCCAAACTCAAGCGTGACGTCGAGCGCTTGTTGCGAGCCTCTGCCGGTTGGGACAAAGCCGGGCGTCAGTCCTTGGTCGAGGCACCTCGAGCGGCGTCTGCAGCCTCAGCGGCCATCCACAAGCCCTGAGGCCGTTGTGCAGATGCCAGCCTTGCCGGACTTTCTGCCCATGCTGCGTCTGGCGCTGCTGGCGGGGTTGATCGCGTTGTTGCCGCTGTGCTGGTGGGGGCTACGTCAGCGAGGCGTACCGATCAGCACGCGGTTGGCAGCGCTGACGACCTTGACCCTGTTCTTGACGTTCGACCTGACCGTCTTCGGCTCGTTCACGCGGCTCAGCGATGCTGGCCTGGGTTGCCCTGATTGGCCAGGCTGCTATGGCGAGGCCAGTCCAATCGGTGCCCGTGGCGACATCAATGCGGCGCAGGCAGCGATGCCAAGCGGTCCCGTCACGCAAGCCAAAGCCTGGATCGAGATGATCCACCGTTACCTGGCGATGGCGGTGGGCCTGCTGATCTTGGTGGCGGCTGTGATCAGCTGGCGCGTCCGTGTGGCGCTACCGCATTCGCGATGGTGGTCGGCGGCGACCTTGGGCTGGGTGGTGGTGCAGGGACTGTTCGGCAAGTACACCGTCACGCTCAAGCTTTATCCGGCCATCGTCACGCTGCATTTGATGGGCGCGATGGGTTTGTTGGCACTGCTGGTGTTGCAGTATGAGTCGTTCCGTGCTCGGCCCTTGGTCTTGCGGGCTGGTCTTTCATCGACCTGGGTGGTGCTGGTGCTGGCTGTCTTGTTGTTACAGGTCGCGCTCGGCGGTTGGGTCAGCACCAATTACGCGGTACTGGCTTGCACCGGGTTCCCGACCTGCAACAACCAATGGTGGCCGGCAATGGCGCTTGGTCAAGGCTTCACGCTGCTGCGTGAGCTGGGCCGGTCAGGTCAAGGCGCCTTTTTGCCGTTTGATGCACTGGTGGCGATCCACATGGTGCATCGGTTGTTTGCGTTGGTCGCGCTGGCTGCTCTGGCTACACTCTCATGGAGATTGTGGCGCCAGGATGCTGCAACGGCCCGGCGCTATGCGCTGGCGCTGGCCGGTCTGATCCTCTGGCAGGCCGCCAGCGGATTGTCCAACGTCGTGTTGGGTTGGCCCATGAGCGCTGCGCTGGCACACAGTGCCGGTGCCGCCTGCCTGGTGGCGTTGCTAACTTCTTTGTGGGCGCGTGCTCATGCCGCTGCGCCAGCGCGACGCCGGCAGTTCACGTCTCTACCTGCCGCAGGCGATCTGCACGTTGCCAAAACCTCAGCTCAACGATGACTGCCTCGATCCCCTCTACCGTCACGTTGGCCGCCCGTTGGCAACAGTACACCGCGCTGACCAAGCCTCGCGTGGTGCAACTCATCGTGTTCTGCGCGGTGATTGGCATGCTGCTGGCCGAGCCTGGATGGCCCAGATTGGCATTGGCGCTACCGGCGACCTTGGGCATCTGGCTGGTGTCGAGCGCTGCGGCGGCATTCAACTGCCTGGTTGAGCAAGCGATCGACAGCAAGATGGTTCGCACCGCTTGGCGCCCGACCGCCAAAGGCGAACTCAGTAACCGTCAGGCGCTCGTGTTCTCGGCGCTGCTGTGCGCAGCGGGCAGTGCAGTGCTCTATTGGTTCGTCAATCCACTGACGATGTGGCTGACCTTCGCGACCTTTGTCGGTTACGCGGTGATCTATACCGTCGTGCTCAAGCCGATGACGCCGCAGAACATCGTGATCGGCGGTGCGTCAGGCGCCATGCCACCCGTGTTGGGTTGGGCTGCGATGCGCGGCGAGGTTGGACCCGAAGCGGTGGTGATGTGCCTGATCATTTTCTTGTGGACACCGCCGCACTTTTGGGCATTGGCGTTGTACCGTGTTGAGGACTACCGTCGCTCTGGACTGCCGATGCTGCCGGTCACGCACGGGTCGGATTTCACGCGGCTGAACGTGCTGCTCTACACCTTGGTGTTGTTTGCGGCCACGCTGCTGCCCTTCGTCATCGGCATGAGCGGCTGGATCTACTTGGCGTGTGCCGTTTTGCTGGGTGGCGGGTTCATTGCCTATGGCTGGTTGCTCTGGCGTGACTACAGCGATTCGCTGGCTCGCAAGACATTCCGCTTTTCGATCTTGCACCTGTCGCTGCTGTTCGGCGCGCTGCTGCTCGACCACTACCTGATGCCCTGGTGGCAAGGATCGTGATGACCGCTTCAGCAATGCGTCGACGTTGGTTCACCCTGGCCTTGGCGGCACTGCTGTCTGGCTGTGAAGGCGCCGCGCCTAAGCCGTCGTTCAAGGGGGTGGACATCACCGGCGCTGAATACGCCCGCAAGCTCTCATTGACCGATGGTGAGGGCCAGCCACGGACACTGGCTGAGTTCAAAGGCAAGCTGGTGGTCGTGTTCTTTGGCTACACACAATGTCCAGACGTCTGCCCCACCACGTTGGTTGAACTGTCTGAGGTCAAGCGCTCGCTCGGTGCCGATGGTGCGCGGGTTCAGGGCATCTTTGTCAGCGTTGACCCCGAGCGCGACAGCGCAGCATTGCTCAAGTCCTATGTCTCGAACTTTGGCCCCGACATCATCGGTTTGCGCGGCAGTCTGGACGAGACCAAGGCGGTGGCCAAAGAGTTCAAAGTGTTCTTCGCCAAAGCACCGGGCAAGACCGAGACCAGCTACACCGTCGACCATACGGCGGGTTCGTATGTGTTTGACGCGCAAGGCCGGGTTCGCCTGTTCACCCGCTACGGCAGCGGTGCTCAGGCGCTGGCCGATGACTTGAAAATCCTGCTGGCCGAAAAACCCTGATGTTGTGGCCCTGGCTGGTGTTAAAAAGCCACCCGTAGGTGGCTGTTCACATGGCAGCCTCCATCGCTCAGCCTGCGGTTTCCAGCGCCTTGCGCATCTTCTTCATCGCAGCCACCTCGATTTGGCGGATTCGCTCTGCACTGACACCGTATTCGGCGGCTAGATCATGCAGCGTCATGCCGCCCGAATTGTCGTCATTGACCTTGAGCCAGCGCTCCTCGACGATCCGGCGGCTGCGCGCGTCCAGCACGTCAAGCGCTTGCACCAGCCCCTCGCCCGACTGCGCGTCGCGTAGCCGACCTTCCAGCACCTGGGTCGGCTCGCTGGAATCATCGGCCAAGTAAGCGATCGGGGCGTAGCTTTCTTCGCTGTCGTCATTCTGCGGGTCGAGCGCAACATCGCCACCCGACAATCTGGTTTCCATCTCAATCACCTCGGCCGGCTTGACATTGAGGGCGGCGGCCATCTGCGCAACATCAGCCGAGGACAGTGTGTTGCGGTGCGCGTTGTCATCGCTGGCGCTGCTCTTGAGGCGTTGCTTCATTGAACGCAGATTGAAGAACAGTTTGCGCTGCGCTTTGGTCGTGGCGAGCTTGACCATGCGCCAATTGCGCAAGATGTATTCGTGGATCTCGGCCTTGATCCAGTGCAGCGCGTAGCTCACCAAGCGCACACCCTGATCGGGGTCGAATCGCTTGACCGCCTTCATCAGCCCGATATTGCCTTCTTGGATCAGATCGCCATGCGGCAGACCATAGCCTAGATATTGGCGTGAGATCGAGACCACCAAGCGCAGGTGTGACAACACCAATTTTCCGGCGGATGCCACATCCGCCTCGTCTCGCAAACGGTGCGCGAAGAGTTTCTCCTCGTCCTGCGTCAACATGGGCAGGCGGTTCACAGCCGAGATGTAGGCATCGAGGTTGCCGAGTGAGGGCACCAATGCCCAGGGGTCGCGGACGGACAGGGAATGGGTGGCAGTGTTCATGGTGGGTTATGACTGGCTGACAGCAACTTGGTTCCTTTAATATTAGCACTCTCCGAAATAGAGTGCTAAAACAGTATGCGCCGAGGCTGGATCAAGCTGCCGAAATGGGTCGCAGGAGGGGCGCGGAATGTCACATCATGCAGTCGCGGGCTGCCGATGGATTGCCAAGTCTCAAATCGGTGCCTCGATCGCGGCAGGGATGCCGGTTCTGTACCTCAGCATCGCGGCTGACGGATCCTTTTGGCCAGCTTGGGCTGACGCCTTGGTTGCAGTCAAAGTGCGAAAGCGACCTAGACTGTCAAGCTTGTCCGCCGCCGCCAATTCCTCTTCGACTCCTCCGACACTTCCGACGCTGGGCCCTGCGCCCGCGCTGCGACCCGGTTTGCTGCGCTGGGCGCTGCCGGTCACGCTGGCAGTGCAGTCCGCCTCGGCGGCGTCGGTGATCGCGCCAGCGGTGGCTGCGCCGGCGCTGTTGGCCGCGTTGGGTCTGGGCACCGCGGCGGTCGGCGTCTACATCGCGATCGTCTACCTCGGCGCGATGGCTGCCAGCTTGTGGGGCGCTGCGCTGGTGCAGCGCTGGGGACCGATTCGCGTCAGCCAGGCAGGCTTGGCGCTGTCCGCGATGGGCCTGGGCTTGATGGCCGTGCCTCAAGTGGCGGCTGCGGCACTGGGTGCATCGCTGCTGGGCTTGGGCTACGGTCCGATCACGCCGGCGAGTTCGCAGATGCTGGCGCGCACCACGCCGCCCGAGCGCTACGGTCTGGTGTTCTCGATCAAGCAGACCGGTGTGCCCTTGGGCGGTGTGTTGGCCGGGCTGCTGGTGCCGCCGGTGCTGCTGGTGGCCGGCGCTGCTGCGGCGCTGGCCTTGGTGGCGGCCCTGTGTCTGTTGTCCTTGCTGCTGGCGCAGGGCCTGCGCAGCGCTTTGGACTCGCTGCGCGTGGCCGGTGGTGCGCTGCCGGGCTGGGTGCAGTTGCAGCAACCGTTGCGACTGGTGCGCGGCCACCCAGTGCTGCGTCGCTTGGCGGCCTGCACCTTTGTGTTTTCGTTGGTGCAACTCAGCCTGGGTGCCTACCTGGTGAGTTTTCTGACTACCGACTTGGGTTGGGGTTTGGTTCGCGCCGGTGTGGCGCTGTCGTTGGCCCAGTCCGCCGGCGTGGCCGGTCGCATCATCTGGGGCTGGGTGGCCGACCGCTGGCAAGGCGGCCCTCGCTTGACGCTGCTGGGCTTGGCTGCAGCGATGGCTGCAGCTGGACTGCTGATGCCGCTGCTGACGGCCGGCACGCCAAGCGCCTGGGTGATGTTGCTGCTGGCGGCATATGGCGCAACCGCGATAGGCTGGAACGGCGTCTTCTTGGGCACGGTGGCCAGACTGGTGCCGACGTCGCAGGCCGCCATGGCCACCGGCGGGTGCCTGTTCTTCACGTTTTTCGGCGTTGTGATCGGACCGCCGATCTTCGGCCTGGCGGCCAGTGGCTTCGGCCGAGTCGGTCCGGCGTTTGCGTTGCTGGCCTTACCGCTGGCCGGCGTTTTGTGGGCGCTGTCGCGCGGTCGCTGGGCCGAGACGGCCTCGTCAAACGCATCGACTTGAGCCCGTTGCGGCTTGACGCCCCGCATGGCCCCTCGTATGGCCTCTCGCATGACACCTCTAATGACGCCGGTGCAGCTGCCTTCAAAGCGCGCCGTGTGCCTCTGCATCGAGCGCTTCGACCCAGTGACAGGTCGTCCT
>CANFPU010000174.1 GCA_947448955.1 Burkholderiales bacterium | reverse complement strand
TCTTCGAGTGCCAGGGTCTCTTTGATGCGGTTCTGCACCGAATCGCCGGTGTACAACGGCATGCTGAACTGCAGCGCGATATTGGTCGTCAATCCCGTGCCGGACAGACTGGGCGGTGATGCGGTCCGGGTCTGGTAGCTGAGACGCGTGTGGGCATCGGTCATCGATGCACTCAAGCCCACGGTCGGCAGTTTGCCGGCGCGTGCTTTTTCGGTCTCAAGCTTCGCCACTTCTCGCGCGACGCGCAGTTGTTGCAACTGCGGGCTGACGCTGTCGGCCTGCGTCACCCATTCCTCGACGTTGGCCGGCATCAGTGCGGGCAGCACCACCGGCACGGCCATCGGTTTCGGGTTCAGGCCGCCGCGGCCGACGACGCTCTCGAGCGCCAGCCGCTTGACGTTGAGATCGTTCTCGGCCGCGAGTTCCTGCGCGCTGGCAAGGTCAAACCGGGCCTGTGCTTCGCGCGTGTCGGTGATGGTGGCGGTGCCGACTTCGAAATTGCGCTTGGCCGAGGCGAGCTGCTCGGCGATCGCCTTCTTGCTGGTCTGTACCGTGCCCAGCGCGTCGGTTGCGGTCAACACATCGAAATAGGCTTGCGCGACCCGAACGATCAGGTCCTGTTCGACGGCCAGCAACTGTGCCCGGGCCAGCTCAATACCGCGCTCGGCCTGTGAGATCGTCGCATCGTTGCCTCGGTTGAACAAGGACTGCTGGGCCGTCAACCCGAGCGATTGCTGGAAGGTGCTCGTCACGGTCGTCGTCGGGGAGGCCGGTGTGTCGGACCTGTTCAACCCGACGGCACCTGTGGCGTTGACGGTGGCGCGGTTCAGGGCCCGGCTCTGTTCGGCCTTGAAGACCGTTGATTCAGCCTGCGATCGTGCCGACTGGTAGCTGGCGTCATAGGCGCGTGCGGCGTCATACATCTCCAGCAAACGCTGGGCCTGCGCATTGCTGGCCAGCGCTGTCCCCAGCGCGAGCACCAGCAGGCTCGGACGGGCGAGCCGGGGCAGTAGACCTGATTTCTGGCTGTGCATACACTGAATCCTCTGGGTGGGCTGATCGAAAATTTTAGGGAATGCGGATGGCGGCATCACCGAATCTAGTCGCTTGGCGCGGCGGCTCAGAATGTGAAGCGGCTCGGTTCGGCAATGCCGATCAGCCGTGGTGCGACCGTGTCGAACAAGTCCTCCGATTGCAGCGCAGTCGCCGACAGCCGGGTGATCCGCACTGCCCGCATCACGGGTTCTTGGCCGACGATGGCCAGCAACCGGCCGCCGATCTTGATCTGTTCGATCAGCACTTGCGGCACCTCGGACACCGAGCCCGACAACATGATCAGGTCGAAGGGTGCCTCGTTGGACAGGCCTCGGACACCGTCCATCTCCCGGACGCTGGCATTGAGCACGCCGGCGCGACGCAGGTTGGCTGCCGCCATTTCGGCGAGTGCCGGCATGCGCTCAAGCGTGATCACCGATTGCGCGCGGTGCGCCAACAGCGCGGCCATGAAGCCGGAGCCTGCACCGATCTCGAGCACCCGCTCGTGACGTTGGACATGCGACTCCTGCAGCAACCTGGCTTCGACGCGGGGCGCCAGCATGCACTGGCCCTCGTGGCCACCGGGCGCCAGCGGCACCTCGGCGTCGACAAAGGCCATGGCTTTGTAGCTCGGCGGCACGAAATCCTCGCGCCTCACCATCGCCAGCAAGGACAACACGCCGTGATCGAGGACGTCCCAGGGGCGGATCTGCTGCTCGATCATGTTGAAGCGGGCCTGTTCGATGTTCATCGTGCTTGTCCTGGCGGTCTTGAAAAGGGGGCGGGCGCTGTCGGGTGGATCACCCGAGATTCTATTTCGGCGCAGCCGCTGCGATCGGCTGCACAGTGGGCGCGGTGCGCGTGAGTTTGCGTTGGGCCCAGGACCCCAGGTCATCGAGCCAGCAATAGATCACCGGCACCACCACCAGCGTCAGCAGCGATGAGGTGATCACGCCCCCGATCACCGCTTGACCCATGGGGGCCCGTTGCTCCGACCCCTCGGTCAGCGCCAGCGCCAGCGGCAGCATGCCGAAGATCATCGCCAACGTTGTCATCAAGATCGGCCGCAGCCTCACCTTGGCGGCCAGCAACAGGGCGTCATGACGCGGCAGGCCTGGGCTTTCGCGGCCTTGGTCATCGACGGTGGCGGTGCGGGCCCGGATCGCAAAGTCGACCAGCAGGATCGCGTTCTTGGTCACCAGCCCCATCAGCATGATCACGCCAATGACCGAGAACATGTTCAGCGTGCTGCGCCAGACCAGCAGCGCGCCGACCACGCCGATCAGTGTCAGCGGCAGCGAACTCATCAGCGCCAGGGGTTGCAGGAAACTGCGGAATTGCGAGGCCAGGATCATGTAGATGAAGACCACGCCCAGCGCCAACGCCGACACCGCGTAGCCGAAACTCTCCTGCATGTCCTTGGTCGAGCCACCAAAGCGGTAGCTGTAGCCGGGTGGTAGCGGTGTCGCGGCGATCAGCTTGCGCACGTCGGCCGAGACTTCGCCCACTGAGCGGCCGTCGGTGTTGGCACTGAGTTCGCTCTCGCGGTTGAGGTCGCGTCGGTTGACCTGGGCCGCACCGAAGCCGGCGCGAATGTCGGCCACCTGAGAGAGCCGGACGGTGCGCGACGAGCCATCGGGGTTGCTGCCCAACACCAGGCCGATGCGGCCCAGGTCCTGCGGGTTGTCACGTGACGCCGGCGCCAGCCTGACCTTGATGTCATAGGTCTGGTCGTTGGCGGCGCGCCAATCGCCCACGGTCTGGCCTGCCACCATGGCACGCAAACTGTTGGTGATGCTGCCCACCGACAAGCCCAGGTCGTTGGCCATGTCGCGTCTCACCTCGATCGCGACCGTCGGCTTGGGCGGTTTCATGCTGGTATCCGGGTCGACCAAGCCTGGGATTTTCGCCAACTTGGCCATCAAGGTCGTCGTCAGGCGCTGCAGTTCGACCAGGTCGGTGCCTTGGATCGACAGCGAGATGGGTTTGCCACCGCCCACCGAATCGACCAGGCCGACATGGGTCACCGTGATGCCCGCCAGCGCGTTGAGCCTGGCGCGCAGCGGCACCGACATCTCGTCGACACTGCGCTGGCGGTCCTTGCGGTCGACCAGCCGGATGAACACCGACACGTAGTTGCGACCAGCGGCCTGCCCGGTGTTGATGGTCGACAGCGTGTACTTCACCTCGGGCATCTCGCGCAGAATCGCATCGACCTGCCGGGCTCTGGCTTCGGTGCTGGCGAGCGACGAGCCGACCGGCGTGTAGTAGCTCAGGTTGGTCTCGGAGTAATCGGCCTTCGGCACGAACTCGGTGCCCACCATCGGCAGCAACGCCATCGCGCCGACCAGGGTCGATAGCGCGATCGCCACCGTCACACCTTTGTGGCGCAGCGACCAGGCCAACGTCGCGACATACGCATCACCCAGCCGGTGAGCGGCTTGGTCCACCGCATGGGTCAAGCGGCCCAGGGTGTGGCCGTACAGACCGGACGGCTTGAAACGTTGGCCGCGCTGGTGCTCGCGGTCGATCGCCGGGTCGTGCCAGACCGAGCTCAGCATCGGGTCGAGCGTGAAGCTGACGAACATCGAGATCATCACCGCTGCAACGATCGTCAACCCGAATTCGTGGAAGAACTTGCCGATGATCCCGCTCATGAACCCGATCGGCAGAAACACCGCGACGATCGACAGCGTCGTTGCCAGCACCGCCAGACCGATCTCATTGGTGCCCGCCAACGCGGCTTCACGCGCACGCTTGCCCATCTGTACATGGCGCACGATGTTCTCTCGCACGACGATCGCGTCGTCGATCAGCAGGCCGACACACAAGCTCATCGCCATCAGCGTGATCATGTTGATCGTGAAGCCGAACATGTCCATGAACGCGAAAGTGCCGATCAGCGCAATCGGCAGCGTCAGCCCGGTGATCACGGTCGAGCGCCAGGAATTGAGGAACAGGAAAACGATCACGATCGTCAGCAGTGCGCCTTCGAACAGCGTGCGCTTGACGTTCGCCACCGATACCCGGATCGATCGTGAGCCGTCGCGAATCACTTCCAGCGACATGCCTGGCGGCAATTGCGGCTTGAGCGATGCGATCGTCGACAGCAGGCCGTCGACGACGTCAATGGTGTTTTCGCCCTGGCTCTTCTTGACCTCGAGTGCGAGCATTCGCTGCCCGTTGTAGAGCGCGAGGTTTTCCAATTCTTCGGGGCCATCGACCACATCGGCCACCTGTGCCAGCCGCACCGGTTGACCGCCGGCGCCGCCGCGCCGCGCCACGATCAGCTCGTTGAGGTCCTCGGGGCGTTTGAACCGGCCAATGATCTGCACGCTGCGCTCGGCCTCGCGCGAGCGCAGGCTGCCGACGGGCAAGTCCTGGTTTTCGGTGCGCACCGCGGCCATCACCGCCTCGACCCCAACCCCGAAGGCCTCCATCGCCTGCGGCTTGAGGTAAACGTTGATCTCGCGCTTGACGCCGCCCACCAAAGAAATCGAGCCCACGCCCCGGACGTTCTGCAGCCGTTTGGTCAGCACCTGATCGGCGTAGGTGGTGAGCGCCTGCACACTCTGGCTGGCGTCGGGTGAGGTCACGGCGATCGAGAAGATCGGCGTGCTGGCTGGATCGAACCTGGAGACTCGCGACTCCTTGACCTCATCGCGGAAACTGGCCCTGATGACGGCGAGCTTTTCGCGCACGTCGTCGGCGGCACGTCGGCCGTTGACATCGAGGTTGAATTGAACGATCACGACCGAGCTGCTCTCGTAACTGCGCGAGAACAGTTGGTTGATGCCGGCGATGGTGTTGACCGCTTCCTCGATCTTGCGGGTGACCTCGGACTCGACGACCTCGGGCGCCGCACCCGGGTAATCGGTCTGCACCACGATGGTCGGGAAATCAATCTCTGGAAACTGGTCGACCTTCAGCCGCTGGTACGAGAACAAGCCCAGCACGACGAAGGCCAGCATGACCATCACGGCCATCACCGGGTTGGCGATCGACAAGCGAGTGAACCACATGGCGGTTCAGCGGCTTGCGCTGGCCGAGGCCGACGTTGCAAGAGTCGGCGGTGTTTTCAGCAGCACGCCCGCCGGTACCAGCCCGGCGCTGGCGGCGAGCACCTGGTCGCCTTCGGCCAGACCGTCGAGGATTTCGACCACGGCCACTCCATCGGACTGGCCGCGCATGCCCAGGTTCAGCACGCGCTGTTCGGTGCGGCCCTGTTGGATACGAATCGCATAGGGCTTGGCCTGGTCGTTGCGCACTGCCGACAGCGGCAGCACCATCGCGTTGCGCTGGTCGAGCGAGATCCAGCCGCGCGCAAACAAGCCATGGCGCAGGCTGGGGTGAGGGGTCACCGCAAGGTAGGCGGTCACGGTGCGCGAGCCGGTCTGGGCGCTGGGGTTGATCCGAACCACATTGGCTGTCAGGGTGTCGGTGCTGCCGTCGACCTTCAACTGGGCCTTCGCGCCAACTCTCAAGCTGGCCAGGTCTTGCGGTGTGATCGCGGCTTCAAGCTCGATCCGCGACAGGTCGACGATTTCGAGAATCTTGGCGTCGATCGCCACCCGCTCGCCGGGCTGTGCCAGGCGTTGTGACACCAGGCCCGCGATCGGTGCGACCAGCCTCGCGTCCGCCTGCGACTTGCGGGCCAGTTCGACAGCGGCCAGCGCGGCTTGCAGCGTGGCCTGTGCACCGGCTTCGCTCGATGCCGAGCTGTCCAGCGCGGTCGGCGAAATGAAGCCCTGGGCCACCAAGGCCTTGTTGTTGGTGAACTGGCGCTGGGCAATCTCCAACTGCGCCCGCGCTGCAGCAGCCTGCTGTTCGGCTTGTCGCAAGCGCCAATCAAATTCGGTCGGGTCGAGCTGACCGAGTGCTTGGCCGGCGCGCACGGCATGCCCTTCGAGAACGTCGAGTCGCTGAATTTCAGCGGCCACCCGGGCCTTGACGAAAGCGCTGTGGACCGCTCTCAGGCTGCCCGAGACCTCGAGCACGCTGGTCAGCGGCCTTCGCTCCACCGAGGTCAGGTCTTGCGCCCCCAACTCCAGCGCCTGGGTCGCGACGCTGGCCCCCGGAGCGGGTGGCGCCACCGCGGGTTGGCGCGGCCTGAGCGAGCGCACGGCAAACACGATCACGACCAACAACACCATCGACAGCAGTAACCAACGAAGCCAGGTTTTCATAAAGGATCAAAGAGGCAGTGACGGGGCGGGCCGGCTGGCCGCGAGTGGGCTCGGCGGCTTGGCGCACAGACCGTCGAGCACTAAATTGACATGTTGGGCGATGAAAGCCTGACCGTCGAGGTGCCAGTCCAGTGCGCAGGCGCCCAGCGAATGACGGTGCAGGCAGATCATCACCAGCGGTAGCACCAAGGAGTGGACCGCGTGGCCGATATCGACGTTCCGAAATTCGCCTTGGGCCATGCCTCGACGAACGATGGTGCCAAGCAACTGGTGGGCTGGTTCGACCACTGCGCTGGCGTAGTGCTGCGCGATCTCCGGGAAGTTGCGCACCTCGGTGATCACCAGCTTGAACACCCCCGCAGCCGGGCTGTCGTACAGCTGGGTCCACCAGTCGATCAGCATGCCGCGCAGCAACGCGTCCGCGCTGCCTTCAAACCGGGCCGCCATGTCGGCGCCTTCGGCGATTCTGGCCGACAGGTGGTGGCTGATCACCGCCTTGAGCAGGTCTTCCTTGCTCGGGTAATAGCGGTACAGCGTGCCCTTGGAAACCCCGGCATGCAAGGCCACCTCCTCGGCCCGGGTCGCCGCAAAACCTTTCTCGACAAAAAGCTCGAGGGCTGCATCGAGCAGTTCCTGTGGACGGGCTTGCTTTCGGCGACGATGGCTGAGTTCGGGATCGGGCATTTTATTGACTAATGGGTCAGTAATGTAGCCGCAGGCCCTGGATGGGTCAAGTTGCTGCGGCGTCGCCAATGCCGAGGGCCGAATGTCGATGGCGAATGGAGATTGGCGAATGGAGATTGGCGAATGGAGATTGGCGAATGGAGATTGGCGAATGGAGATTGGCGATCGGCTGGGTCTTACACTGCGCCGCCGTCCGCGAGATGCCATGAACCGACGAAATCTGATGACCGCGATGTTTGCTGCTGCGGCCGCTTCAGCCGCAGGGCTCTCAGGCTGCGCTGGAATCGGCGTTCCGACGGTGATCACGCTGAGCGAAACCGAACTCCGGCTGCTGCTGGCAGGCGTGTTCCCGATCCAGCGACGGGTGCTGGAACTGTTTGAGCTCGAGCTCACCTCGCCGACGCTGCATCTGCTGCCGGCGCAAAACAGGTTGGCGCTGACGCTGAACTTGTCGAGCCGTGAGCGCCTGTCCGGCAAGGTCGGCAGCGGGCATCTTGGGTTTGACAGCTCGCTGCGCTATGACGCACGCGACGCGTCGATCCGTCTGGCGCAGGTCAGGATTGACAAACTGAGTTTCGAGGTCGGCGCGGCGGCAGTGACCCACCCGACCGGCCAGCCCACCGCCCAGCCCACGGCCCAGCCCAGCAACATGGCTCGGATCGGCCAGGCGTTGGCCGAGCGCGCGCTCGAAGACTTGGCCATCTATCGAGTTCCTGCCGAGCGTCAGGCCATGCTGCGCCAACTCGGCCTGCAACCGGGCGCGGTGACGGTGACATCGCTCGGGTTGGCAATCACGCTGGTCCGTCCCGGCCCATGAGCACGCGGGGGCCGCGCCAGGCCCGCCGCTATCATCCGCAGCTTTTGGGCCGGGAGCGCATGTGGACCTGATGTTGCTGGGCAAGGCCGCGATCATGGGTGTGGTCGAGGGGCTGACCGAGTTCTTGCCGGTGTCGTCCACCGGGCACTTGATCCTGGCCGGCGCACTGCTGAAATTCAATGACGAGCGCGGCAAGCTGTTCGAGATCGTGATCCAGTCGGCAGCGATCCTGGCGGTGGTTTGGGAATTTCGAGCCCGTCTCGCCGGCGTGTTAGGCGGCTTGGGTCGCGATGTCAAGGCGCGGCGATTGCTGCTCAATGTCGCGGTGGCTTTTCTGCCTTTGGCCGTGCTGGGGCTGCTGTTCGGTAAGTTTCTGAAATCGCATTTGTTCAACGCCCCCACGGTCGCCACCACCTTCATCCTGGGCGCTTTCGTGATCTTGTGGGCTGAGCGCCGACAGCACCGGGTGCGGGTCTTCAGTGTCGACGACATGTCGGGGCTGGACGCGCTGAAGCTTGGTTTTGCCCAATGTTTCGCGTTGATTCCGGGCACCAGCCGATCGGGTGCCACGATCATCGGCGGCATGTTGTTCGGCCTGTCTCGCCAGGTCGCCACCGAATTCACCTTTTTCCTGGCGATTCCGA
>CANFPU010000173.1 GCA_947448955.1 Burkholderiales bacterium | reverse complement strand
ATGATCGTGTCCTTGATCACCTTCTGCACAAAGGCCTCGGCCTCAGGGCTGTCGGGCGCCAGGTCACCTCGGGCTTCCAACACGTCCAGCGCGAAGTCCATCTCGGCCGCAGCCTCGCTGGCGTAGTTGCAATGGGCCGCCTGCAGCCCTTGACCCAGCCAACCAGCGGTCGGCGCGAAACGCTGCTGGCTGCTGGCACCGAAGTCTTCAACAAAGGCTCGACGAGAGCCACGGGCAAAGACATCGCTCATGCCGATATCCGCGTCGAGGATTTCTCCGCTGCGCGGGTCTGCGATGCTCGGACCGATCGCAAAACCGACGTCAGCACCGACAAACCAGCGTACCGAGGCATGTCCCATGTCCATGTTGTCCCAGTCGGCATCGTCGGGCTGCTGCTTGGCCACCAACGCGTTCAGGAAGCCGATCTTCTCGAACGCCTTGTTCCACTCCAGGATGCCGGCTTGCACCGACGCACGGTAGCGAAGCGGGATGTTCTTGTCGAGCCAGTAAGTGATCGGCTTGACCGGCTCGGACAGCGCGGCCGTCGCGTCCTTCTTCTCGAGCCGCCAACGCTTGATGTAATGCTGGCGCGGATTGGCCTTCAGATCGCCGCCGAGGTCGGTAAAAGACTCGGTGAAGTGGCCTAGTCGCGGGTCGGCCTGGCGGGCAGCCATCGGCTTTTCGGGCAGGCGCGCAAAGTTGTAGACATAGCTGACGAACAGACTGCGTGGGTCGGGGGTGGCCTGGGGCGGCGTGGGTGCCGGGGTGGGCGTGGGTACCAAGGGCGTCGCGGCGATGCGGGGGGTGGAAAAATGCACGCGCGCCGTCAGCGTCGTCAGTTGCTCGTCCGCTCTGCTCGCCTCAAAGTAAGAGTTGGCCCGGTCCAGCCCGAAAGGCAAACGGTAGGCGACCTCCAATCGGGTCGAATAACCTGGCATGTCGACCAGCAGGAAGGACGCGTCGATCAGCACCGACTTGCGATCGGGATGCTCGGCACTGGCCACCGGGCCGGCGCCGAGCAGACTGGGCGAGAAAGCCTGCTCGATCGCCCGCTTGGAACCCTGGTCCGCGATCGCCCTGAACTTGGTATTGAGCGCGATCAGCTGAATCTGGTTGCCGATTCGCCTGAATTCGACCATCGCCTCGCCCGCCATCTGGCTCGCGTAGAGACCTCGTTCACCCACCGAATTGGCAATGTTCACGCTGAACATGAAGGGCTTGTTCAGCCAGTCCTTCCGGATTTCGAGCCAGACCTTCTCGTCCTTGCGCCAAAGCGGAAACAGACCGGCCTGCTGCTTGGCGTCCTTGATCACCTCGGCAAAGGGCTTGGGCGCTGAGGGATCGGCCGCAGCGCGTGGCGTCGGGCTAGAGGCCGGCGCAGAAGCGGCCAAGGCCACGACTGGGGCGCTGGCCTTGGCCGCAGCCTTGGTCGCTGTCTCAGCGACGGCGGCGGTACCGAGCCCGGGCTCACGGTTCGGGTTCGGGTTCGGGTTCGGGCTTGGGTTCGACGAACAAGCGCCCAGCAGTGCGAGCACAGCGGCTGACAGGAGAGTGTTCAAGAATGAACAGGATTCGACCTTCGGATCACGCATGGTTTGAATTGTGCTGGTGAGCCCCATGCTGGGGCGGTATTCGGGTCCGACGATCTCAGGCCGAGACCGATCACGGGTCCGGACAGGGTCAGACCGGGGCGGATTTTCCACCCTAGAAACTCTGCCGCAAGGCGACCACCCTCGCTGTCAACAAAAAAAGTGCCCTGCGACGCAAGCCTGATCGTGTCCCAGCCCTGTTACCGGACCCGGCATTTGACCGCGGTCACCCTGGGCGCCAGGCCATGCCGCCATGATCCATCCCCGACATCGACAAAGCCCAGCGTGACGAAGCACCGCCTGACCGAAACATCCGCCTGGCTCGGGCTGATTTTGGTCCTGTTCTTGGGCGTTGCTAAGGCCGACAGCTCGGCATCAGACGCTTTGCGAACCCGCTTCGCCATGGCACAAGCGCAAATGCTTCGCATCGTCGTCGACCAGCCCGTCTTCCTGCAATCGACGGAAGTTTCCGGCAGACTGCAAGGCGAGGTCTATGCGTTGCTAGACCAAGCATTCGACGGCATCAGCGCTACCTTGGGCCGGGCCGATCACTGGTGCGACATCCTGATCCTGCACCTCAACGTCAAGTACTGCCGAGCGTCGCCACGCGGCGCTGCCGAAGTCCTGGACGCAGGGCTCGGTCGGAAGTTCGACCAACCCTTGTCCGAGGTGTACTGGGTCAGGTTTGCCTACCGTGCCACCAGCAGCGAAGGCTTGATGGCCGTGGTGTTGCAAGCGCCCGACGGACCGCTGGGTACCAGCGACTACCGCATCGAGGTCCAAGCCACGCCATCATCGGCAAGCCAGACGATTCTTCACCTGCGCTACGGCTATGCCTACGGCTGGTCCGCCAGACTGGCGATGCAGGCCTACCTGGCCACGCTGGGCAGCGACAAGGTCGGCTTCAGTGTCATCGGTCAAGGCACGGATGGGCAGGTGCTGCGGGTAGGCGGCGTCCGCGGCGTGGTAGAGCGCAACACCTTGCGCTACTACCTCGCCATCCAGTCAATTCTCGAGGTCCAAGCCCTGCCCGCGACCCAGCAGCTGCAGACCAGCCTGCAACGCTGGTTCACGGCCACCGAAGCCTATGCGCTGCAGTTGCATGAGGTCGACCGCGGCACCTATCTCGAGATGAAGCTGCGCGAAGTGCAACGCCAGAGAACTCAGACCGCGCCACCGGCCAAGCCCTGATCAGACGCATCGGCATCGGGGACCGAGGGTTCAAGAAATCCTTGCAGGCCTGCGGCTTCAGCCGCAACGCCTGAGCTGCCAGCCTCAGAGACCTCGCAACCAGCCCAGCAGCAGCGCGTTAACCTCGGCCGGCCGCTCTTGCTGGGTCCAATGGCCGCAGCCCTCCAGCAGGTGATAGCCGCGCAGGTCGGTCACAACCTCGCGCATGCGCGGCTCGACGTCTCGGCCGAACATCTTCAACGCCGAGTCACGTTCGCCACAGATGAACAATGCAGGCTGCGCGATGGACCGGTCCTTGAACTGGCTCAGCCAGGCAAAGTCGCGGTGAAAGTTGCGGTACCGGTTGAACGGACCGCGAAAGCCCGAGATCTGGAACTCGTTGACGAAGTAGTCGAGGTCTGCCGGCGTCATCCAGCCGGGGAAGACTGCTGGGTCGACCAAGCGGTGCAGCAAGCTGTCGCCGTGGCGCTTGTCGGCCGGCCAGGTGCCGGGCGGCGCGTCGCCCGAGATCGAGTAATAGATCTTGCGCAAACCGGTGCGCACATCGGCCTCGAGTTCAGCCTCTGCGACGCCCTCGTCCTGGATGTAGATCTGGTAGAAAAACAGCCCGTTGTCGGTGAACAGCTTGCGGGCGATGTCTATGAACGGGGCCTTGCCCAGTCCGAGGTGGGGAATCGCCAGCGCGGCCACTGCGGAAAAACGCCCCGGGTCAACCAGTGCAGCGTTCCAGACGATCGGCGCGCCCCAGTCATGGCCGATCAAGATGGCTTTGCCGCCGCCCAGTTGATCGGCAACCGCCTGCAGGTCACCGACGATGGACTGCATGTCGTAGGCTTCGACCGGATGCGGTCGGCTCGACCCGCCGTAGCCTCGAACGTCGATCGCGGCCACCTTGTAGCCCGCAGCCACAAGGGGTTCGAACTGGTGGCGCCAGGAATACCAGCTCTCGGGCCAGCCGTGGACCATCATCACCAGCGGGCCCTCGCCCTGCACCGCCGCACGGATCTGGACATCGCCCGAGGGCAAGAATTCAAAGTGGTGGTTCATGCAGTCTTCCTGAAGGTTTCGGGCAAGTTGATCAGCGCCCAGTCATCGCCGACGCCACACGCCGGCGCTTCGCAATACGGGTTCAATGCACTCGAACAAAGTATCGCATCAGCCCTCGCTCGACGGTGCTTGCGGGCGATTCACAGGCTGACGCCCAAGCGACCGAACACAGCGTCTGCGACCACTACCATGGAGCCCGTCGCGAGCGTGTCCGATGGAAGAGCAGCCTGCGTCAGTCAGCCCAACCACAACCCTCCAAAGGCAGACCCCCATGAGCAAAACCCTGGCCGAATTGCGCAGCCGGCGCTGGTTTTCCGAGTCAGGCATGCGAGGCTTCGGCCACCGCCAGCGCATCCAGCAGATGGGAGTGCGCCGCCAGGATGTGATGGACCGACCGGTGATCGGCATCATCAACACCTGGAGCGACCTCTCGCCCTGCCACGCCCACCTGCGCGAGCGCGCCGAGGCGGTCAAGCGCGGCGTGCTGCTGGCCGGTGGTCTGCCGATGGAGCTGCCCGCGATGAGCCTGGGCGAGGTGATCGTCAAGCCGACGACCATGCTGTACCGCAACCTGCTGGCGATGGAAGTCGAGGAGTTGCTACGCTCGCACCCGGTCGACGGCGTCGTGTTGCTCGCCGGCTGCGACAAGACCACGCCGGGCACAGTGATGGGGGCGATCAGCATGGGCGTACCGACGCTGTTCTGCCCGGCCGGGCCGATGCTCAACGACCGCTTGGTGCAAGGCGGCGTGACGCGCCAAGTGGGCGCTGGCACGCACACCCGGGTGTTCTGGGACGAGTACCAAGCCGGCAAGATCGATTCAGACCAGTGGAAAGCGCTCGAGACCCGGATGACGCGCTCGCCAGGCACCTGCAACACCATGGGAACGGCGAGCACGATGACAGCGATCGTCGAAGCGCTAGGCCTGGCGCTGCCCGGCAGCAGTTCGATCCCGGCGATGGACTCGGCCCACCCGCGCATGGCCACCGACTGCGGCGAACGCATCGTCGCGATGGTCTGGGACGACCTGACACCGCAGCGCTTGCTGACTCGCGAGTCTTTCGTCAACGCCGCGGTGGTGCAGATGGCGCTGGGCGGGTCGACCAACGCGGTGGTGCACCTGATCGCGATGGCCAGGCGCGCCGGCGTGGCGCTGGTGCTGGACGATCTGGACCAGGTGGCGCGCCGGGTGCCGGTGCTGGCCAATCTGTTCCCCAGCGGCGACCGGTTGATGGAAGACTTTTATTACGCCGGCGGCTTGCCAGCGCTGATGAACCGGATCGGCGCCCAGCTCTCACTGGGCGAGCTCACGGTCACCGGCCGCAGCTTGGGCGAAAACATCGCCGCATCGGTGGTGCAGGACGACGAGGTGATACGCCCGCTAGCCCGCCCGGTCAGCAGCAGCGCGGCGCTGGTGGTGCTGCGCGGCAACCTGGCGCCCGAAGGCGCGGTGATGAAAGGCAGCGCCGCTGACGCGCGCTTCTTCAAGCACCGCGGCCGGGCGCTGGTGTTCGACTCGCCACCCGAGATGCACGCGGCCTGCGCCGACATGGACCTCGATGTCGACGAGGACACGGTGCTGGTGCTGCGCAACGCAGGGCCGGTGGGCGCACCCGGCATGCCGGAGTGGGGCAACCTGCCGATCCCGAAGAAGCTGCTCGCGCGAGGTGTTCGCGACATGGTCAGGCTGTCCGATGCGCGGATGAGCGGCACCCATTACGGCAGCTGCATCCTGCACGCAAGCCCCGAGGCGGCGGTGGGCGGCACGCTGGCGCTGGTGCGCAATGGCGATGAGATCGCGATCGATGTCGCAGCGCGATCGATCACGCTGTGTGTGCCTGACGACGAGCTGGCACTGCGGCGCGCGGCTTGGCAGCCGCCGCCGCGCCCGGTGACACGCGGCTACACCCGGCTGTACCAAGAGCATGTGACGCAGGCCCACGAAGGCTGTGACTTCGATTTCCTGGAAGGCTCGGCGACCTCGCCTGAGCCGGTGATTTATTGACTGCTGCGGCCCCTCAAAGCTCGACCAACTCGCCCGCCAGCCACTGCTCACGAAGCTTGAACTTCTGGATCTTGCCCGACCCGGTGAGTGGAAATCCAGCCATCTGGAACCAGCGGCGCGGCGTCTTGTGCGGCGCGATGTGCTCGCGCATGTAGGCAAACAGCGCGTCCTTGTCGACCAGCATGCCGGGCGCCGGGCGGACGAAAGCTGCCACCTCCTCTCCCCACTTGGCGTCTGGCAGTCCGACCACCGCGACCTCGGCCACGCTGGGGTGGCGGAACAGCAACTCCTCGAGCTCGCGCGGATAGACGTTCTCGCCGCCGCGGATGATCATGTCCTTCAGCCGGCCCTCGACGGTGCAGTAGCCCCGGGCGTCCATCGCGCACAGATCGCCGGTATGCAACCACCCATCGGCATCGATCGCCGCGGCGCTGGCATCAGGCATCTCGAAGTAGCCACGCATCACGTGGTAACCCCGGGTGCAGTACTCGCCGACCTCACCAATCGGCAAGGTCAGCCCGGTGGCCGGGTCGACGATCTTGACCTCAACATGGGGCATCGCCGGGCCTATCGTGCCGGCCTTGTCAGCCAGCGTGTCGTCTGGCCGGGTCATCGAGGCCACCGGCGAGCATTCGGTCTGTCCGAACACGATCGTGAACTGCGCACCCAGGCGCTGCTCCAAACCGGTGACCAAGGTTGCCGGCACGGTCGATCCGCCCGAGCAAATCGCCTTCACGCTCGACAGGTCGGTGGTCTCAAAGGTCGGGTGCTCAAGCATCGCGACCAACATGGTCGGCACCGCCAGCAGCGCGGCGGCGCGGTACTGACCCATCAACGACAGCACCAGTCCAGGCTCAAAGGCCTCAACGAGCACCTGAGTCGCGCGTTTGGAGACAGCGCCCAACACGCAGAGTACGCATCCACCCGTGTGAAACAGCGGCATGGTCGTGACCCAGACCGCGCCGTCCGCCACGCCCATGCGGTCCATCGTGTGGGCGCCGTTGTTGACCAGTCCACGGTGGGTCAGCAGCGCGCCTTTGGGAAACCCGGTGGTGCCCGAGGTGTACTGGATCATCACCGGGTCATCGGGCTGCACCAGCGGCAAAGACTGATGCGCGTCGGCACTAGAAAGGAAGGCTGACCAGTCGTCGAAACAGACGATCTCACGCAACTCGGGGCAATTTGGCGCGATCGACTGGACCGTCGGGAACATCGGGTTGCCACGGAAACCCGACACGACAAATATGCCGGCAGCACGCGACTGCTGGAGTACGTACTGAACCTCGCCAGCCTTGAAGCCTGGGTTCACCGTGACAAGCACCAACCCGGCCATCGCCGCGCCAAACTCCATCATCGGCCACTCGACGATGTTGGGCGCCCACACCGCCACCCGCTCACCGGGCTTGAAACGCGCACTCAAGGCACGAGCGGTGCGCAGCGCCTCGGCGTGCAACTCGGCATAGGTCCAGTGCCGGCGCGATGCCGGGTCCGGACTGCCGGCGATCAAGGCCAAACGATCCGGCGCGGTCTCGGCCGCCCACGCGAGCAAGCCGCCCAGCGTGAGATCGCGGATCGGCGGCTCGTTTGGCCCCTGGGCATGGGATTGGGTCAACAGCATCTTGTCTCCAACAGTTCACTGCGCAGCATTGGAACGGCGGGCCCGCTTCAGCGTGTCATCGCCCCGTAGACCAAGGCCTGCACCTGTTCGCGGTAATACTTGCGCAGGTCGCCAGGCGCTGCCGTGCCGACCACCACGACCAGCTTTTCCTTCGGATCGGCAAAGAAGGCCGTGCCGAAAGCGCCGTTCCAGCTGTACTCACCCTCGTTGCCTGGCACGGCCGACAGCCCGGCGTGCGTTCTGACGGCAACGCCGAGACCGAAGCTGAAACCCTCGCGGTGCGGCTCGACACCACCGACGTTGTTCTGGATCTGAGGCCCGAGGTGGTTGGACGTCATGTGCGCGATGGTCTTGGGGCTGAGCACGCGCTGGCCGTCGAGTTCGCCGCCGTTCATCAACATCTGACCAAAGCGCAGGTAATCACCGACCGTTGAAAAAGCACAGGCGCCGCCGCAGTCAAATTGGGTCTGCTGGTTGATCACCGTGATCGACTGCGGCTTGCCGTCAAGCGGGTTCTTGGCCAGCGGGTACGCCAGCCGGGACCGCTTGGCCGCAGGTACCGCAAAAGTGGCATCGGTCATGCCCAGCGGCTTCCAGACCCGGGCGTCTAGAAAAGCACCCAAGCGTTGACCCGACACCTTCTCCACCACCGCACCGAGCACATCGGTGGAGAAGCTGTACTCGAACACCGTGCCGGGCTGGTGGGCCAGCGGCAATGGGGTGATGCGGTCGATGAAGGCAGCGGTGTTGCCTTCCAGCGCCGGTTGCGTGCCATCAGGGTAGAGACGGCTGATGGGATGGTTGCCGCGCCCGCCATAAGTCAGCCCGGAAGTATGGCGAAACAGGTCCTGGATGAAGATCGGCCGCACCTGCGGATCGAGCCGCAGCGAGCCATCCGCTTGCGCCACGCCAACCTTCATGGT
>CANFPU010000172.1 GCA_947448955.1 Burkholderiales bacterium | reverse complement strand
GACTACGCGATGGCCGCGGACATGCTGGCCCAGCTGGGCATCAAGAAGGTGCGTTTGCTGACCAACAATCCGGCCAAAGTCGACGCGCTGCAAGGTCTGGGCATCGAGGTGGTGGAGCGCTTGCCGCTGCACATGCCGTCAAACCCGCACAACCGGGGCTATCTGCAAACCAAGTCGCGCCGTATGGGGCACTACGGGCCTGAAGAGTCGCGTTAAACAGCCGTCAGCGCACGCTGACGGCGTGGGCTGGGGGTCGATCAGGCCGTGCGTGACATGGCGAAGTCCAGCAGCTCCTTGTCTGTGACCTGACCTGGCCACAGCGCGCTGGGCAGCCAGCGGAAAAAACTGCTGGCGGCGATCCGGCTATTGATGCCGTCGCGGCGCCAGGCCTTGGCAATCGGTGACGCGAGTTCGCCCAGGCGCTCTGACTCGAAGCGCTGGAGCTGTTCGGCCCGCTGGGCCTCGGTCATCTCGTTGAACAAGGACTTGGCCTCGACCGCTTTCTGGTGCTGCCATTCCTCCCGCAGGCGCTGCAGCTTCTCGTCGACGCTGGGCACGGTGCCGGGGCGCGGCAGTGCCGACTTGGCCTCGCCCTCCCCTGCCCCCGCGTACTGCCGCTTGAGCGCATCGCGCAGATAGGCAGCGGCCGATTTGAGCGCCGGCAGGTTCTGACTCTGGAGGCGTTGCTCGACGTGGTCTACGGCCGCGCGCAACACAGCTTCGTCGGTGATCGCGTACAGGTCTTGCGCCTCGGCGCGCTTCACCCCGAGCACGACCAGACGTTCGACGAGTTCGAGGTCGAAGACGGCCTTGGCTGCCTCGCGCAGGCCTTCAGCACTGGCCTGGGGCTTGGCGATGACCCGGAACTGCAGCTCCTCGACCTTTCGGCCTCGCTTGTGCTCGACGACCTCGAGCCGGAAGTCTTCGCTCAGCGTGTCGAGCTCGGCCAGAGCTTTCTTGATCGTGTCGCGGTGCAGGATGCGGTAATCGACGGTGGTGATGTCGCTGCGGCCGGTCAGCACCGAGGCCCACCAGATCACATCCTCGCGCATCGTCAGGCGGCCGGGTGAGGTCAGGTAGCGCGCACCAAGTTCGTACAGCACAGAGGCGGCGTAGCTGCGCATCTGCGAGCTGATCTCCAGCAGCACACGGGTGTACTGGGCGGGTCTGACCAAGCGCTCCCGGATCGGTTCCGGGTAGCTCCAAGTGAGTGTGCAGGCGCGGCCGCGACCGGGTTCATCGATCGTCACCGGGCCGAGAAGCTGCGTTGACGTCCACTGCCTGGCGCCCGCGGCGCTGGTGTGCCACTCAATGGTGGTGGCCTGCATGTCGCGGATGTGCGATTTGAGCAGTTCGGTGTTGTTGGAGGTGAATCGCGCGTCGTCGATCAGCTCGGACAACAAGATCGAGTAGTTGGGTTTGTCCACGCCCTGGCGTTGAGCGTGGTAGAGGAAGACGTTGTAGATTCGCCTCGACAGCAGCGTCAGTTTGCCGCGCTTGGGCCGAATGGCGATGGCCTCGTTCGCTTTGGAGACCGCTTGCTCTTCTTGCTTGCGTCGCAGTTCTAAGGCCAAAGCGGTTCTGGTGGTGCTGGCTTTGGATGGTGGTTCCTGGTTGTCGTCTTGCACCGTTGTCACGCCTCGTTTTACCGTCTGCTTCACATTTCGATTTTGTATTGTGATTGTCTCAATTCACAGAAGTTCGTGTTGCCAGGTGCGTGTCCTGTTTGTCAGATTGATCTTTAACACTTGAAGACTTGAAGAGTTGGTATGCCAAAAAAATGTTATAAAACATGAACATATCGCTTGTTTATGAAGTGGATTTGGGGTTCTGGCGGAGACTTTTTGGGAAAGCTGTGAGTGGATTTGGGGATTGGAGGGCTGTCTTTGGAGAGTCTTTGGGGTTCTCGGTGAGTGGATTTGGGAGACTGGGCCTGGGCGCTTGGTCGAGGGTGTCGCCATCCGTGATGCATGGCGTGTTCATTCGGCTTGATCGAGGCTTGTGCGGGTCCATTGGGCGGTCGGTATCCCAAAAACACTCACAGTTCCGGGCGTCTCTGGCGGCCTAGCGCTGGGGGATCCCCAAACTTTCTCACGCATGTATATGATCGAAACTGCAGGAATTTGAGGATTCTACGGTTTCCGGTAAACTCGACGGAAAGCGTTGACAAAAAGGAAACCTCGTGGCCACGCCAGCAGCTGAATTGTTCCCGCCTCCGGACCAGACTGGCAACCAGGTTGCCAGCGCCCTGCCCTCGTCGTCATTGGCGCCGCGTGCGCCGATCGACATGCGCAGGATACTGGCACTGGCCACCCGGGCGTCAAGCATGGTCGAGCAGATCCGAGGCCGCTTGCTGGCGCCCGAGTCGCGCAAGATCTCGCCGCGCTACTCAGTGGCCCAGCTCGCTGTGCTGTGCGGCGTGGACAAGTCGCATGTCAATTACCGCCTCACCAAGGGCGACTTGCCGGCGGGACAACTCACGCCCAACGGCGGCAAGCGCGAGTTCACGCTGAGTGAGGCCAGATTGTGGGCGCGGGCTTACCGGCAGGACAAGATGAAGCCGGCAGGCCAGCGCGCGATCTGCATCGCGGTGGCCAACTTCAAGGGCGGTGTGGCCAAGACGACGAGTTCGATGATCCTGGCGCAGGGCTTGAGCTTGCGCGGGCATCGGGTGCTGGCGATTGACATCGACCCGCAAGGCTCGTTGACCACCTTGCACGGCATCCTGCCCGAAACCGAGGTCACTGAGGAGATGACGATCTCTCCGTTGTGCCACGGCACCAGCCAGGACATCACGCCGGCGATTCGCTCGACCTATTGGGACGGTATCGACCTGGTGGCTGCGGCGCCGTTCCTGTTCTCGGCTGAATTCGCCTTGCCGGCACGCCAGATGAGTGACACCGGGGCGCGTTTCTGGGATGTTCTCAGCGAGGGGCTTGAACCGGTGCGCGACCTGTACGACGTGATCGTGATCGACACGCCGCCGTCCTTGTCCTATGTCACGATCAATGGTCTTTGGGCCGCCGACGGCATCGTAGTGCCCGTGCCGCCTTCCGGGTTGGACTTTGCGAGCTCGGCGCAGTTCTGGTCGCTGCTCGCCGACTTGGGCGGAAACCTCGACCAGCAAGAAACGGATGGCGCGCGCAAGGTGTTTGATTTCCTGCACATCTTGCTCAGCCGGGTCGACCAGGCTGACGCCGCCTCGCCGGCAGTGCGGCAATGGATCCAGGCGACTTACGGCGAGTTTGTGTTGCCCGTCGAGATCCCCAAGACCTCCGTGACGAGCAACAAGGCGGCCGAGTTTGCGACGGTCTACGACGTGCAGAAATACGATGGTTCGGCCAAGACCTACAAGCGAGCGGTCGATGCCTATGACCGCTTCGTCGACTTGGTGGAAGAGTCGGTGGTCGAAGCCTGGCGTGGTCGCGGGGCGCCAGCATGAAGGGGGGTGGCGGCGTGACCAGGACAGGGTGGGTGTGGGCAGGACGGTCCCGAATGGCAACCAGGTTGCCAGCACAGGAGGGCGCTTGAATGAGCACCAAATCGAAACTTCTGGCGATGACAGGCGATTTGCAGTTGCCCGAGGACAAGCTCGCGCCACCCTTGGTCGAGGCTGCGACTGAACCGGCCATCGTCGAGCGACCGGCGACCCGGTTTCCGCCAGTCGTACCTGGTGCTGCGGCACGCACTGGACCGGGGCAGATGTTGCAGTTTCGCGGTCAGATGCTCGCGGTCGAGGGTGAGATCGGCAAGCTGCGCGAACGGCTCAAAGAGCACGACGACTCGGTGCCAACCAAAAAGCTCGACCCGCATTGCATCATTCCGAGCCGTTGGGCCAATCGGCACGCAGATGCGTTCAACCGGGCCGAGTTCGCGAGGCTTCGCCAGGACATCGAGCTCGCCGGCGGCAATGTCCAGCCGATCTCGGTGCGCGCGCTGCCAGGGCAGGTCGGGCGCTACGAGATTGTTTTTGGCCATCGACGGCACCGCGCCTGTTCAGAGTTAGGTCTGCCGGTGCTCGCCACCATCGACACCTCGGCGAGCTCAGACCTGGAACTGTTCTCGGCAATGGACCGCGAGAACCGCGAGCGTGCCGATCTGTCGCCCTACGAGCAGGGAACCATGTACCGGCGTGCGCTCGACGAGAAACTCTACCCGTCGAACCGGCGTCTGGCGGAGGCGCTAGGGGTGTCGCATACCTGGGTCGCGAATGTGCTGTTGGTGGCTGATTTGCCACCCTCGGTGATCGAGTGTTTTCGCTCGCCATTGGAAGTGGCGCACCGCCACGCCCGCGCCATTGCCACGGCACTAGACAAAGACCGCAAAGCGGTACTGCGGCGCGCCGATAAATTGCGCCAGCAGCAGCGCAAGTTGGTGCCTGCGGCGGTCGTTGCGACCTTGCTCGGCGCGGTGGACGGGAGCGAGGCTACGGCTGCCACGGCGATCGAGATCGACGGTCGTGCGGTAGGTAAATGGCAGCGCGATGGGGCAGGGCGCTTGATGATCCAGCTCGACGCGGGAGTGGCGACCGACGAGCGCATCGACTTGCTGATGAGCGCTATCGTCAAGGCCTTGGCGCGTTAAGCGCTGACTGGCAACCTGGTTGCCAGTGATGCCTCGTTGGATTGGCAACCTGGTTGCCAGTGGTTTGTTGTTGGATTGGCAACCTGGTTGCCAATGCTGCGTTTTCGGCAGGCAACCCAGTTGCCAGTGCTGAGTTGTTCGGCAGGCAACCAAGTTGCCTGCCAGGGCCGCGCTAGCGAGTGATCAAGCCTCAGGCGACCCGAACGCCAGTTCGATCGCGCGCTGGCGGCGACTTTTTTCAGCGGTCACATAAATCGACGTCGTGGCCAGGCTGCGGTGCCCCAGATTGGCCTGCAACACGTCCTGCGGCACGCCTTTGGCGACCGCGTGCGAGCCATGGGTGTGGCGCAGCCAGTGTGTGGTGGCTTGGCGAATTCGCTGCGCGGCGCGCGGATCGCGCGGCGCCAAATCGTCGGCGCAGCGCTCAAACCCTTGCACCAGCAATGCGTAGATCCGGGCTGGCGACAGCGCCGCGTTGGCCTGAAGCTGCGCCAAGATCGGCGTGGCAGGGTCGTTGGCCAACAGGTCGGCGTCCAGCCCGCGATCGCCAAAATAGGCTTGCATCGCCGCAACCGTTGAGTTCGGCAGCGCGACTTCGCGCCATACCGCGCGTTTGCCCAACACCATGATCGACCAGACCCAGGCGCCGTCGTCAAGCTGTTCGTGGCGCAACCAGCCAACGCGCGCGTCGGCCAACTCGGACAAGCGCATGCCGGTGCTGTAGGCCAGCGTCAGCATGAAACGCAGCCGCCTGGCGGCAGGG
This sequence comes from Burkholderiales bacterium, assembly GCA_947448955.1. GTDB lineage: Bacteria > Pseudomonadota > Gammaproteobacteria > Burkholderiales > Burkholderiaceae_C > Pseudaquabacterium. Next base: position 3,121 of record CANFPU010000172.1, on the reverse strand, counting down.
CAGTCCGCCAGCCCTTCCTCAAGCCAGCACTGAACGGCCTGCCATTGCAGTCGTGACAACGCGCGCAGCTGGGGCATTGCCGGCGCATCGGGGCGTTGCGGCACGTCGTCCCATGGGTTGGCGTCCAGGTAGAGCCGGCGCACCAGCCACTCGCAAAGGCTGCGTACGATCGTGATCGCAGTCGCCGCTGACCGAGGGGAGAGCGCCCCCTCGAAAGGACGCCAGGCCTCGCTCCAGCGCTGGGTGTTGCGCGGACCGGTCCAGGCCGGGCCTGGTGCAGCCAGGAAATTGCGATAGGCCACGCAGTCGTCGCCATCCAACGAAGACAGGGCTTTGCGTCGCTCGACCACCGCCCACAACAGGAAGCGCTCGGCCTCTTTGCGGTAGGCGCGCCAGGTGTGGCTGGCCTCGACGCGCAGCCTCAGCCAAGCGCCGATGGCGTCGTAGTCGGTCTGCGCCGCCAGCTTGCATCTCGCCAGTGGCGCCCGGTTCGATCCGGTAGAGCCGTCAAGCCTTCGCGGCGGTGAGAAGCGCTCCAGCGGGACGATGCCGTCGCGAGGCGAGGGCGTCAGTGCGCGGGTATCGACCTCTGCGCGGGCCTGCAGCGCAGGGGAGGGCAGGGCGCCCAGCGTGGCCGACTGCTCGCACAACCAGCGAACGATCCGACGCGCGCCTTCGGCGCCAATTTTCGGCACCGCGCGGTGCCAGTGGAAACCTTTGCTGGCGATCAACCCGGTCAGATCACTCAATCGCTGAACGCCCACCCCCGCCAAGCGCGCGGCGACGCGTTCGTCCAACCAGACTGCGACCGGGTCGGCGGGGGAGGGCTGGCGGGCGACCAGACTTTCGAGCCATTGAATGGCTGCCAGCATCCGACCCCGAAGGCGTTCTCTCCGCCGCGCTGTGCTGCGCGAATCCAGGGCCCCGTGCTTGGCCTGGTACAGCTCGATGAGTTCGGACTCGCTGTAGAAATCGGCTGGCTGTTGTGCCCGAAATTCGTCGAGCGTGGGCTGTTCGCCGTCCCGCTCGATGATCGCTCGTGGGTCGCGTCGCAGCAGGGCGGCCAGGTCCGGTCGGCCATGCGCCCGCGCGAGGCGCCCGAGGGCTTCCAGCAGGCGTTGCAGTTCACCACGCGCACGTCTTGCGTCTGCCGCGCCATCGACATACAGATAGCGATCCCAGGCTGACGCCAGCTCCAATCCCTCGGCCCAGCTGCGAACGAAAGCCAGTTGCGGCGGGCCGAGCCCGCGCTCAACAGACGGTCGGTCGATCGCGAGGCGATGGACGTCTTTGGTGTTGCCGTTCATTGTTCAAGCGTCCGCAAGTCCTTGTCAGCGGTTGCATTTTTTCAATGCTGGCGGATGGAGTCTGATTGGTAGGTCTAAATTTAATGCCATGATAATTATACTTATCATGCCTAAGATTGAGTCTGAAAACCGCTTCTCGGCCGAATTGGGCCAAATCGGGCCGATCTGACGCGGTGTGACGCGATGGTTTGGTGGTCACTGAGCTGTCTGCGAGATGCTGTTTGCGAGACGCCGCGTTAGAGAGGCCACCTGCGAGATTGCCGACGAAGCCGCATACGCCGGACAGAGGAAGACCTTCAACCCGCCAGGTGCCGGACACTGGCACTCACCAGCAAAAGATCAATGTGTTTGACATAAGATACATCGTAGTGCATCTTTAGGAGTGAGCAGAACAATCGAGCCAGCACCTGTATGGCGCGCCAATGACTTGCTTGCTCGCACCCGAAATTCCTTGGTGTGCTCAGGCCAACATCCCGGCCTTGCGCATCAACTCTGCCAGGAACGTGTCTTCCAGCGCGTAGACGCCGCGCGCAGCGCGCCAGACCAGGCTCTTGTCTTGCAGTGCGACCAGGGCTTGCTGCACGTTGGCCGTGTCAGGCTCCACTTTGGCATCTGGCGCGGTCTTGGACAGCACGGCCTGGTAGCGTTCCATCGTGTCCTGCTCGAAGGGCGCGTAGTCGATGCCGGTCATTGCCATCACCCGCAGCACGGCAGATTGCAGCGGCGTCAGGCTGTGCACGACACGCAGCGCCTCGGCGTTGCTGGCTTGGATCTGCTCGTCGACCAAGGCTTGTAGCTGATGGGCGTAGCCCCCGCGTTGGACCGCCAGGTCATAGGTGAGCGCATCGACTGCAGCACCCAAGACCTCGGGCCGGAAAGCCGCCTTCGAGAACCAGTCGTGGACGAGCTCAACGTCGAGCTCGTCCTTGAAGTCCAGCCGCGCGATGAACCATGCGATGTAGTCCTTGCCCAGCGGCGGGAACGCCACCAGAGGCGCGCCGAAGAAGGCCTGGTCCTTGCTGGCGCGCAGCATCGCGAGTTTGTCGCGGTTCGAGCCGGTGGCCACGATGCGCAAACCGTGGTGGGCGCTCGAGTTCAGCTCATCGCGTGCCGCCTTGAGCGCAAACAGCGCGTTCGAGCCTGCCTCGCTGGTGATCGCGTGCTGGGCCTCGTCGATGATCAGCACGATCAGCCGCTGGGTCTCGTCCGACAGGGCCGACAAGGCTGCGGACAGCGACGCACCGTCGGGCATGCCGACCTTGTCAAGGTTGAAACCCAGGCCCCCCACCGTCAGCTTTTCCATCCCGGTGGCACGCGCCAAGCGAGCCACCACGCCCTCACGTTGGGCCAGTGCGGCCCGTATCGCGCCGATGATGACCACGCCAGGGTCGGCAGCCTTGTTCTCCCAGAGATCGGCGTAGACCACCAACACGCCCATGGCCTCCAGCGCGGGTCGCAGGTCCTCACGCAAAAAGGTGCTCTTGCCGGTGCGCCGTGGCGCCGCCAGAAAGAGACCTGAACCGGACGCCGAGGTGGCCTGAGGCCGCACCAGCTTGCTGGCGATGTCCTGGGCCAACGCGGTGCGGTGAAAGACGGGCATCTGTCCCCTCCAAACAGGCCTGCGGCCCGGTTAGAGCGAACTATAGACGACTATAGGCGACTATAGAGGCGACTGGACCTGCCCGACCTGTCAAGCGCCCAGCATCTGCCCGCCGTCGACTGCGATCACCCGCCTCGCTCGAAAAGCGTGGCGACCTTGGCCAGCACGTCGTCCAGGATCGCTGCTGGCAAGCTATCGACCTTGCGGGCTTGTC
>CANFPU010000171.1 GCA_947448955.1 Burkholderiales bacterium | reverse complement strand
CGTACGCCTATCTGGAGGACATCCTCGAGCGCCTGCCAACCCATCCGGCCAGCCGCATCGACGACTTGCTCCCCCACCGCTGGACGCCGACGACGATCTCTATCTGAGGCTCGTCGCATTCGTCAAGATGCGTTCGCCGGACGCATACCTATCTGAGGCTCGTCGCATTCGTCAAGATGCGTTCGCCGGACGCATACCTTTCGTGGGCGATCGAACAGAAAAATCGTCAGAACCTTAGTCCTAGGCGACATGCTTGTAAAGTGTTTGAACCGCGCTTTTGCGAGTGTTTACCCTGGTCCAGCGCAACCAGAGCCCTGTGCCCTGTCCTGACCGACCGAGCCCAGGCCCAGAGCTAAATAAGAGGTGCTGATCAAAGACGTCATCTCCCCACTCAAGCTGTACGCAGCCACAGTCCGTGTGCCATCCAGCGCCAACGCATCCAAGACGACCATCAAGACTGCTATCCACGCTGAGAGCGCACAGCACGCCAGACGGCTACTTGACCATCTCTATGGTGCGAACAGCGTCTCCAGCTTGAACCTGGTGACAAAGTTTCAGACCGAAGCCACTGCTGGCGCTGCTGTTGGCCCTCTTTCCGCCGACCAACTCAAGCTCAAAGCACTCACCGATCAGAAGCGCCAGCTCGCCCAGCGTGAGAAGCAAGAGCGAGCAAGACAGCAGTTGGTGAAAGCGCAGGCCCAGGTGGTCAAGTCGCGACAGGTCAGGCCTGCGGTTGCTGCTGCTTGACGCTTGATCTCCACCCACGACAGCAACAACGGAAAACTCGTGATCGCATCTGATGATGCTGGCATCGGCTCGGCTGTGGTGGTTTAGCTACTGCGATGTGGCGGTCTGGCCCCATAGGTTCGCCAGAGGTCGGAAGTCGCCGAAGATGTCGGTTACCTAGCGTTCAAAGCGTCAGGTGGTCTTTTTTCGTCTGCGCTTTGCTCACTCGCACGATCGACGCGGGACATGAGCACCGCCAGTTGGAGACATGAAGATTTGCGCGCACAAACCCGCTAATTTTTCAGGTGATAGGCGACCAATGCGTTCGCATGCCCATGACCAAGCTTGTGTTCTGCCTTCAGCAGCGCAACCAACTCCATGTGCTTCAAGGCCCCGGCGGCGTTCAGAATGGCAAACCAGTGGGACACAGGATGTCCATAGGTCTTCTCAATGGACGGGAAATAGGATGCGGGCCCTTTGACTTTCTGTTGATCAGTCATCTTTCCTTCCTTTCGGAAACTTGGCGGTCACGAGAAGGCCATGCGCCAGCGGTCAACCGTGCGTCATCCGCGTCCGACGAAAGGCATCTTGGTCGCCATGATCGTCAAGAATTGGATGTTCGTATCCAGGGGCAGGCCCGCCATATGGACCACCGATTCGGCCACCTTCTGGACATCCATCATCGCTTCGGCGGCGATCTGGCCGTTGGCTTGTTTGACACCTACCGACATGCGCTTGGAGATCTCCGACAGCGCATTGCCGATGTCGATCTGTCCGCAGGCAATGTCGTACTTGCGACCGTCCAGCGAGATGCACTTGGTGAGGCCGGTCACCGCATGCTTGGTGCAGGTATAGGGGGCAGAGTCGGGGCGCGGCGCATGGGCCGAGATCGAGCCGTTGTTGATGATGCGGCCGCCGCGCGGGTCCTGATCCTTCATGATCCGAAATGCCGCCTGCGCACACAAGAACATGCCGGTGAGGTTGATATCGACGACGGACTGCCATTTCTCAAGGCTCAGGTCCTCAAACGCGATCCCCGGCGCATTGATACCAGCGTTGTTGAACAACAGGTCGACCCGGCCGAACTTCGCCCGAGTCTGGTCGAACAACGCATTGACCTGCGCCGCATCGGCCACGTCGGTGGGCAGCGCCAACGCGCGGTCACCCGCGTCGGCCTCAGCCACGACCTGCTCGAGTAGGGTCGAGCGACGTCCGGCCAGCGCCACCCGATATCCGGCGGCCAACAGCGCCAGCGCTGCCGCCTTGCCGATGCCGGTACCGGCGCCGGTGACAACGGCCACCTTGTGATGGGTGCTCATGGAGTTCTCCTGGAAGGTTGAAGGGTGTGGGAATATCAGAGCCTGGGTAGGCTTGCGCGCATTGCCTCGGCACGCAGGAAGTCGAAATCGACGCCCTGGTCGGCCTGTGTGACGGTCTGCAGGAAGAGCTTGCGGTAGCCTCGCGAGGCGCTCGGTTCGACCACCGGCTGTTGAGCTCGGCGCAACGCCAGCTCGTCTTCACTGATCAACAGGTCGATCGAACGCGCGGCCACCGACAGTCGAATGCGGTCGCCATTGCGCACCTGGGCCAGCGGCCCGCCGATCGCCGCCTCGGGCGTGACGTGCAGCACGATGGTGCCGAAAGCCGTGCCGCTCATGCGGCCATCCGAGACCCGCACGATGTCTTTCACGCCTTGGCGCGCGAGCTTGAGCGGGATCGGAATGTAGCCGGCCTCGGGCATGCCGGGCGCGCCCTTGGGGCCGATGTTCTTGAGCACGATGATGTCGTCGGCGGTGACGTCGAGATCTGCTGAGTCGATGCGCTCGGCCATGTCTTGGACGTTCTCGAACACCACGGCTCGACCTTCGTGCTCCATCAATCGCGGGTCAGCCGCTGACTGCTTGATGATCGCGCCGCCAGGCGCCAGGTTGCCCTGCAGCACGGCGATGCCGCCTTGCGGGTAAATCGGGTTGGACGCCGGTCGCACCACGCCCTGCGCGAATGCCGCCGGATAGCTGTCCATCTCCTGGCCCAGCGTGCGGCCAGTGACCGTCATCGCGTCCAGGTGTAGCAAGGGTTTCAGTTCACGCAGCAAGGTGGCCATGCCGCCAGCAGCGTGAAAGTCCTCCATGTAGTGTTGACCCGAGGGCTTCAAGTCGAGCAGCACCGGCGTCTGCGCGCCCATCCGGTCGAGTGCTTTCAGATCGACCTCGAACCCCATGCGACCGGCGATTGCTGTCAGGTGGATGATGCCGTTGGTCGAACCGCCGATGGCCAGCAGCACGCGCATCGCGTTCTCGAAGGCCTCGGCCGTGAGCACCTTGTCGACCGTCAGACGATCGCGCGCCATCTGGACCGCCTGAGTGCCGGTCATCTCGGCGATCCGGATACGGTCGGCCGTGACGGCAGGCGGCGTCGCACCTCCTGGCACTGTCATGCCCAGCGCCTCGGCAATGCAGGCCTTCGTACTGGCAGTGCCCATCACCGAGCAGGTGCCCACGCTGGCCACCAGCTGGTTGTTGACGGCAGCCACTTCCTCGCTATCGATCTCGCCGGCACGAAACCGCCCCCAGTAGCGGCGACAGTCGGTGCAGGCGCCGACCCGCTCGCCACGGTGTGAGCCGGTCAGCATCGATCCGGTGATGAGTTGGATCGCAGGGATACCGGCCGATGCAGCACCCATCAACTGGGCTGGCACGGTCTTGTCGCAGCCACCGATCAGCACGACCGCATCCATCGGTTGACCCAGGATCATCTCCTCGGTGTCCATCGACATCAGATTGCGCGTCATCATGCTGGTGGGCTGCGCAAAACTCTCGTGGATCGAGATCGTCGGAAAGTCCATCGGCAGCCCGCCCGCCAGCATCACACCGCGCTTGACGGCTTCCATCAACTGCGGCATGTTGCCGTGGCAAGGGTTGTAGGCGCTGCCGGTGTTGGTGATGCCGATCACCGGCTTGTCGAGCGCCTGGTCGGTGTAGCCCGCACCCTTGATGAAGGCTTTGCGCAGGAACAGCGAGAAGCCGCGGTCACCGTAATGGGTCAGGCCCTTGGCCATGCCGCCGCTGGCCTGGTCAGGATGGATGGAGGCGGCGGAATGAAGGGGTTGGGGCATGGTCGAACTCCGGATGTGGTGGGTCGTCGCGCTCGTCAGGTTTGGGCCGCTTCAAGTATGCGAAAAAATGGCCCGGGCGGGCGCGAACCATCACAGTCTCAAGCTCGACAGCCTACTGGATCGGTTCGGTTCGCTCAGCACGCATCTCGGCCGCCCGCGCATGCGCATGCAGTCCTTCGCCGTAAGCCAGCTCGGCGGCGATCGGCCCCAACACCTGAGCACCTGCCTGGCTGACTTCGATCAGGCTGCTGCGCTTTTGGAAGTCATAGACCCCTAACGGCGACGAGAAACGCGCGGTACCCGAGGTCGGTAGCACATGGTTGGGTCCAGCGCAGTAATCGCCCAGGCTCTCGCTGGTCCAGGCGCCGAGGAAAATCGCGCCGGCATGCCGCAACAGCGGCTCCCAGCGGTGAGGGTCGCGGCTGGACACCTCCAGGTGCTCGGGCGCGATGCGGTTGCTGATCGCGCAGGCCTCTTCCATGCTGCGGGTCAGGATCAGCGCGCCGCGGCCGGCCAGCGACTGGGCGATGATCGCCGCGCGCGGCATCGTCGGCAGCAGGCGGTCAATCTCGCGCTGCACCGCGGCGATGTAGCCGGCATCGGGGCACAGCAGGACGCTCTGCGCCAGCTCGTCGTGCTCGGCCTGGCTGAACAGGTCCATCGCCACCCAGTCGGCCGGCGTACTGCCGTCGGCCAGCACCAGGATCTCGCTCGGGCCGGCGATCATGTCGATGCCCACAGTGCCGAACACCCGCTTCTTGGCACTCGCCACATAGGCATTGCCCGGGCCGGTGATCTTGTCGACACGCGGCACGGTGGCGGTGCCGTAGGCCAACGCGGCCACCGCCTGCGCACCGCCGATGGTGAAGGCGCGGGTGACGCCGGCCACATGGGCCGCTGCCAGCACCAGCTCGTTGCGCTCGCCTCGGGCGGCGGTGGCCGCTGCGCCACTGCCACCGGTGGCCACGCTGCCACGTACCGGCGTGGGCACCACCATGATGATCTCCTGCACGCCGGCCACATGCGCCGGCACCGCGTTCATGATCAGGCTGGACGGGTAGGCGGCCTTGCCGCCGGGCACGTAGATACCCACGCGGTCCAGCGGCGTGACCTTCTGGCCCAGCAAAGTGCCGTCCTCGTCGCGGTAGCTCCAGCTCTCGCCAGAGGCCTTTTTCTGCGCCTCGTGATAGCTGCGCACACGACGAGTGGCGGCCTGCAAGGCCTCGCGCTGCGCGATTGGCAGGCCATCGAAGGCGGCCTTGAAATCGGCCTGCGACAGTTCCAGGCCAGCCATGCTGGTGGCGGCCAAGCCGTCGAAGCGCGCGGTGTAGTCGAGCACTGCGGCATCGCCCCGCTGCTTCACGTCGGCCAGGATGCCAGCCACGCGTCGCTCGATCGCGTCGTCGGTCTCGGCCGACCAGTGCAGCACGCGCTGGAATTCGGCCTCGAAGTTGGCGGACGCGGTGCTGAGGTGGCGGATGTCAACGGCGGGCATGGCGCAGATCGGTTGGGTTTGGTTTGATTCAGTTCGGTTGGGATCAGCCTGCGGCGCGGCCGAACGCATCGATCAGCTTGCGCATCGGCTCGCGCTTGAGCTTCAAGGCCGCTGGGTTGACCACCAAGCGCGCGCTGATGTCCATGATGCGCTCGACTTCGACCAGGTGATTGGCCTTGAGCGTGCTGCCGGTCGAGACCAGGTCGACAATAGCGTCGGCCAAGCCAGTCAAAGGCGCCAATTCCATAGAGCCATAGAGCTTGATCAGGTCAACGTGAACGCCTTTGTCGGCGAAGTGCTGGCGCGCGATATGGGTGTATTTGCTGGCCACGCGGATGCGAGAACCCTGTTTGACGGCGGCTGCGTAATCGAAGTCGGCGCGGGTAGCCACACTCATCCGACAACGCGCGATCTTCAGATCCACCGGCATGTACAGCCCGCTCAAGGCCGCAGCGCCCTGCCCGCCTGCCCACTCGGCACCGTGCTCGAGGAGCACGTCCAGGCCCGCGACCCCCAGGTCGGCGCCGCCATGCTCGACATAGGTCGGCACATCGCTGGCCCGAACCAGTACCACCCGCACATCGGGTCGGCCGGTGCCGAGGATCAGCTTGCGGCTCTTCTCAGGGTCTTCCAGCACCTCGATACCGGCTGCAGCCAGCAGCGGCAGCGAGTCGTCGAAGATGCGACCCTTGGACAGCGCCAATGTGATCGTCGCATTCGCATTCGCATTCGTCATTTGAGTCTTTCGATGTCGGCGCCAATGGCACGCAGCTTGGCTTCCATCCGGTCGTAACCGCGATCGAGGTGGTAGATCCGGTCGACCAATGTCTCCCCTTTGGCCACCAGACCGGCGATCACCAAGCTGGCTGATGCCCGCAAATCAGTGGCCATCACGGTGGCGCCAGACAAGGCAGGCACGCCGGTGACCAGCGCCGTGTGGCCATCCACCTCAATCCGCGCACCCAACCGGACCAGCTCGTTGACATGCATGAACCGGTTTTCGAAGATCGTCTCACTGATCCGTGCCACCCCCTCGGCAATGCAGTCGACGGCCATGAACTGGGCTTGCATGTCGGTGGGAAAAGCCGGGTACTCGCTGGTGCGAAACCCCACGGCGCGCGGCCTACCGCTGGCCTGAACGCGGATCCAACCCTGACCCGCGTCGGACCCATGGGTGATCGTGGCGCCCGTGTCGCAAAGCTTGTCGATCACCGCGTCAAGGTGTCGCGCATCGGCACCGAGCAAGGTCACGTCACCACCAGCAGCGGCCACCGCGCACAGGTAGGTGCCGGCTTCGATCCGATCGGGCAGGATGCGGTGCGGCGCAATCGGCGAATGCAGCCGGTCCACGCCCTGGATCCGAATTCGGCTGGTGCCATGCCCTTCGATGCGCGCGCCCATCGCCATGAGCAATTCAGCCAGATCGCCAATTTCAGGCTCCTGGGCAGCGTTCTCCAGCACGGTCTCCCCATCGGCCAGCGTGGCGGCCATCATCAGGTTCTCAGTACCGGTCACCGTGACCATGTCGGTGGTGATGCGAGCCCCGCGCAAGCGAGTGGTCTTGGCCAAGATGTAACCGTGCTCAACGCTGATCTCGGCACCCATCGCCTGCAAGCCCTTGATGTGCTGGTCGACCGGTCGAGAGCCGATCGCACAGCCGCCGGGCAGCGACACCCTCGCGTGTCCACAACGTGCGAGCAGCGGGCCCAGCACCAAGATCGCAGCGCGCATGGTCTTGACCAGATCGTAGGGCGCTTCGGCCGCAGTAATCTGGCTGGCGTCCAAGGTCAGCACATCGCTCTGGCCGACCGATCGCTCGGCGACCACACCCATGCTCCGCAACAGCTTGAGCATGGTCGAGACATCCTGCAACTGCGGCACGTTGTGCAGCCTCACCGGCTGGCCTACCAGCAGTGAGGCGCAGAGTTCTGGCAAGGCTGCATTCTTGGCGCCGGCAATCGGCAACTGACCCGTCAGAAGGCGGCCACCGCGTATCAGGAGTTTGTCCATGAGCTCGGCCCAGGTTCAGAGACGCTCAGGGCGCCAGGCGCGTGCGCCAGCAAGGCCCCGCTGCGGCCTGTCAGTGTTGGATGTGATGTGGGTCGGGCTCTGCCGCCCATTCGGCTGGGGTCAAGGTCTTCATGGACAGCGCATGAATCTGGGCCCGCATCCTGTCGCCGAGCGCCGCGTAAACGCGCTGGTGCCGAAGCACCCGGCTCTTGCCGGCGAACTCGGCCGAGACGATGGTGGCAAAGAAGTGATGGCCATCGCCCTCGACCTCCAGATGGTCGCAAGGCAATCCAGCGGCGATGAAGCCACGCACGTCGTCAGCAGTTGGGTCAGCCATGCCTTGGATTATCGCCGAAGCAAATGGGGCTTTGACGCTTGGCATGCCGGCTGCGAAGCACTGCGGGCTTCGACCAGCTTCAGCGCGCTCAGAGCGACCGGCGTCGCCCCGAGAAGACGAGATCAAGGCCTGAGCTTGTAACCGATCTTGAGCAGATGCAGCGCCAGCGCGGAGACCAGCAGAAAGCTGCCGCCCACCACGCACAAGCTGAGCCAGGGCGAGACATCGCTGGTGCCGAAGAAGCCGCGCCTGAAACCGTCAATCATGTAGAAAAACGGGTTCAAGTGGCTTGCCTGAAGCCAGAACGCCGGCAACGAATGCACCGAGTAGAAAACGCCTGACAAAAAAGTCATCGGCATGATGATGAAGTTCTGGAACGCCGACATCTGGTCGAACTTGTCCGCCCACAGCCCAGCGATCAGCCCCAACGCACCCAACATGCCGGCGCCAAGCAAAGCGAACACCAGGATCCACAAGGGTTGGGCAAACGACGGCGGCGCGAACCACACGGTCACGAGGAACACCCCTGCGCCTACCACCAACCCGCGCACCACGCTGGCCCCCACATAGGCGACAAACCAGGCCCAGTGAGACAACGGCGACAGCAACAGGAACACCAAGTTGCCAGTGATCTTGCTCTGCACCAGGCTAGACGAGGTGTTGGCAAACGCGTTTTGCAGCACGCTCATCATCACCAGTCCTGGGATCAGGAAGCTGGTGTAGCCGACCCCAGGAAACACCTCGACCCGGCCTTGCAACACATGGCCGAAGATCAGCAAATACATCATCGCTGTGAGCACCGGAGCGGCCACGGTCTGGAAACCCACCTTCCAGAAGCGCAACAACTCCTTGAAAAACAACGTGCG
>CANFPU010000170.1 GCA_947448955.1 Burkholderiales bacterium | reverse complement strand
TGCCCACCGTGCCACGGCCATGCGGCGGGTGGCGGTGGGCGCAGGCCACCACCTGCTGCATCAACTCGGCGGCCACCTGCAGCGCGTCACGGCGCAGCGCCATCGGTGTCGGGCCGGCATGTGCCTCCATGCCGGTGACCACGCAGTCGTACCAGCGTATGCCCAACACGCCGGTAACCACGCCGATCGTGATGTCGTGGTCTTCGAGCACCGGTCCTTGTTCGATATGGGTCTCGAAATAGCTGCCGATCGGATGGTCGCCGGGCGTTTGTTCGCCGATGTAGCCGATCCGCTCGAGTTCGCCTCGGACGGTCTTGCCCTCGGCGTCCGTCGCGGCATAAGCATGTTCCAGCGTGAAGGCTTTGGCGAAGACGCCTGATCCCATCATCACCGGCACGAAGCGCGAGCCTTCCTCGTTGGTCCACCAGGCCACCTCAATCGGGGCCTCGGTCGTGATGCCGGCGTCGTTGAGGGTTCGCACCACCTCGATGCCGGCGAGCACGCCGTAGTTGCCGTCGAACTTGCCGCCGGTGGGCTGGGTGTCGATGTGGCTGCCGGTCATCACCGGCGGCAGGGCATTGTTGCGACCTGCTCGGCGCAGGAAGCCGTTGCCAATCTTGTCGATGGTCACCGTCATACCGGCTTCGAGTGCCCAGCGGCTGACGAGGTCTCTGCCTTGCTTGTCCAGGTCGGTCAAGGTCAAGCGGCAGACGCCGCCTTTGGGCGTCGCGCCGATCTGCGCGAGTTCCATCAGCGAGTCCCACAGCCGAGGTCCGTTGACGCGCAGGTCTTGCAGTTTCGGCAGCGATGGGGTCTTTGGGTTCATCGTCGTCTCCTGGCTCGGATCAGCGGAGCCTTCATCGTTTGCTCCGACATTGGCATCCAATGGTTTCATGTTGGGTCGTTCATTCCTGATCGCAGTATCAACGCGGTTCCAGCGAACCGGTGATCGAGGCGCGCTGGGAGAGTTCTATCCAGTTGCCTGCTGGGTCCTTGACCATCGAGATGCGGGCGGTCGTGCCCAAGGTCCGAGGGGCCGCGGCTTCACGGCCGCCATGGGCCAGCACGTGGGCGTGGTCACTGTCGACGGCAAAGACCTGAAAGGTCAGGTAACGCCAGCCACGGCCCTCAAACGGCGCGTCCAGCGGCGCATCGTCGGCTTGTTCTACGATGATGACCCCTTCGCCAGCTTGGAACGCGGCGCCCGACGGGCAGTCCAATTCGGCCAGGCCAAGGGCCTCGGCATAGAAGCGCCGCTGCGCCGGCAGATCACGCACCGCCAGCCGAACACCGATCTGTCTGATCCCAAATGCGCCCATCGGCACGAGACTGACCCGGTTGCCGTCCGGGTCGACCATGGGCTTCGCAGCGCTCAAGCCCGGTTGGGCGATCAGCAGCGCTTGATAGCCGCTGGGTGGGGTTTGAGGCAATGGATCGGCCAGATGGTTGATCTTCAGCACCGACCCTTTCAGGTCGTGCCGATGCTGGTCCATGCCGCGCCGGACCTTCAGCAGGTGATCAAACGGGACGCCCACTTCGTCCTGCCAGAACCGCAGCATCGGCTCGAGATGGTTGGTGGCCAGGCCGATGTCGAACTTGGGTTTGGCGAGTTTCATGATCGATGGTCCTCGGGGTGAAGAGTGCCGTTGCGTTCCGGCCTGCGTGCTCGTCCGCGCAAGCGATGGTTTGGAATGTACCCATTCGTCGGTGGTGTGTCAGCGCGTCGGTGAAACTTTGAAGGCGGGAACCTTCGGGTCGCCCTCGACACAAATTCGTGACAATCCAGCTCTCACCACAGGCCCTCGCTCCGATCGGCCTCAATCAGAAAGCAGAGACGATGACAGATATCGCCGTGACCACCCAGCGTGGCATCGTGCAAGGCACCTGTGACGACCGATTCAAAGGCGTGCTGGAGGCTTTCGTGGAGAATTTCCAGTCCCAGGATGAAGTGGGCGCCAGCGTTGCGATCACGCTTGAAGGCCGTACGCTGGTCGACCTCTGGGGCGGTCAGAAGACCGTTGGCGGCGAGCCCTGGGCGCGCGACACCATTGGCGTGGTGTATTCCTGCACCAAGGGCGCCTCGGCCTTGTGCGCGCACATGGCGGTCGATCGTGGTCTGCTCGACTTGGACGCCCCGGTGACGCGTTACTGGCCGGCGTTTGGCCAAGCAGGCAAGGACGGTGCGCTGGTCTCGATGATGCTCGACCACTCGGTGGGCTTGCCCTCGGTCAGGACGCCGTTGAAGGCAGGCGCGTTCTATGACTACGACTACATGGTCGAGGTCTTGGCCAAGGAAGCGCCGTTCTGGAAACCGGGCACTCGCAATGGCTACCACGGCATCACCAGCGCCTGGACGGTGGGTGAAATGGTGCACCGGTCCACCGCCAAGCGCATGGGCTTGTTTCTCCGCGACGAGGTGACCGGGCCTTTGGGCGTCGATTTCTGGATGGGCTTGCCCGAAGAGCACGAAGCACGCGTGGCGCCGATGATCCCCGCACCGGTGGACGCCGTCGCCCGCAACTCCCGCATGGCCCAGGCCATGCGAGCCGATCCCACGGGCCCGACCGCGATGTTCATGGGCAGCATGGGCGGATTCAGCGCCAACAGCCGCGCCGCCCATGCGGCGGAGATTGGGTCGGCCAATGGGATTTCCAACGGGCGCGGCTTGGCGGGTCTGTACGCCCCGCTGGCCAATGGCGGCAGCCTGAATGGCGTGCGCCTCGTCGGCCCCGATACCCTGACCCGCATGGGCCTGGTCAGTGTGGCCACCCACGAGGACGCCACGCTGGCGATCCCGACACGGTTCTCGCTGGGATTCATGAAGTCCATGGACAACCGCGCGCTGGAGAACACAGCGTCTTGTTCGGCGATCCTGTCCGAAGCGGCTTTTGGCCATGTTGGCGCCGGCGGTTCGATTGGCTTTGCCGACCCGGCCTGCAAGATGAGTTTCGGTTATTCGATGAACCGAATGGGTCAGGGCATCTTGCTCAACCCGCGCGGCCAGGCACTGGTGGATGCGGCCTACCGGGCGCTGGGCTATCGCAGCAACGCGAGCGGCGTCTGGACCTTGTGAGGCTGCCTGGCGGCGACCCCACGGAACGGGTCAAAGCTGGCTGCGCGGGTCCGATGAACGCTTGAGTGTTGAGGCCGCGCAGGCAGCATCTGGGTGAGATGGGCTCAGCGGATTTCGATTTCGATGAAGACGACCTCGTGGTCGGTGTTGTTGACCACGTTGTGCTCGACGCCCACCTGGCGGTTGTAGCAACAGCCGGCCACCAGCGGCGCCGTTCGGTTGCCTTCGGTGGTTTCGGCCAGCAACTCGCCGTTGGTCATCGGCACCACCACGTAGTCGTGTTCATGGCGGTGCCAGCCGGTCTCGGCGCCAGGTGCGAAACGCCATTCGGTGACGATGACGCGGTCATCGTTGATCTGCACAGTGGGCACGGCCTGCGGACGGGTCATGAAGTTTCCTGAAGATGTGTGGTTCAGCCTTTGCTGGCCGCCATCGAAGCGGGCCGGCTTCTCGCGCCGACGCGCAGCGCCAGAAATGCCTTGCGTGCATTTTGGGGCCTTCGGGGGCAGTGTACGAAGCGCTCCGGGCGCCAGAAAGAGGCATTAACCCGATGCAGGCCTATCTGGCGCCCGGACTTTCACGGCGATCGGGTGGCCACGGCAGCTGGCATCATCGGGGTGATGTTCACGGTCGACCTGGAGCGCCAAGACCCATGAAAATCCTTGTTCTCGGTGCCGGTGCCATCGGCGGCTATTTCGGTGCGCGTCTGGTGCAGGCCGGTGCCGACGTGCAGTTTCTCGTCCGCGAACGGCGTTGTGCGCAGCTTCGCGATCGCGGACTGGTCGTCAAGAGCCCGATGGGCGACTTCACCGTGCCTGCCAAGACGGTGTTGCGCGAGCAAATCGAGTCGCCGGCCGACCTGTTGCTGCTGACTTGCAAAGCTTATGACTTGGACACTGCCATCGATGCGATTGGCCCCGCGATGGGGCCTTCGACGCACGTGCTGCCACTGCTCAACGGCTTGGCCCATCTCGACACGCTGCGCAGCGCTTTCGGCGCCGCCCGCGTGGCCGCCGGCAGTGTTGGCATTCCGGCAACGCTGACAGCCGACGGCGATGTGCTGCAACTCGGCGCTTTCCACCGGATCAGCTTCGGGGTCCTGCCCGGCACCTCGGTCGATGTGTTGCCCAAGCTGCAGGCGTTGCGCGACTTCTTTGCCGCCACGCCGGTGACCGTTGAGCTGGCCGAGGACATGATGCTCGGGCTTTGGGAGAAGTTCGTCGGCCTGGCCACGCTGGCCGCGATGACCTGTTTGATGCGCAGCTCGGCCGGCGACATCCTGCGCACCGACGAAGGCGCGGCGCTGATGGCGGAGGCCTTTGACGTCTGCGATCGGGCGGCCCGCGCCGCAGGACATGCACCCCGCGCCGCCGCGATGGTCCCTTTCAAGTCGATGCTCACGGACCGGGCTTCGCCGATGATGGCCTCGATGCTGCGTGATTTGGAAGGCGGCGGGCGCACCGAAGGCGAACACATCGTCGGCGACATGCTCGCCCGCGCCCGCGCTGCTGGCATCGACCCAGGCCCGCTGCGCCACGCTTGGGTCCATCTTCAGGCCGCAGAGAACCGTCGGCAACGCGAAGCGCGCTGAATCCGCCGCCAGTGGGGCAGGTTCTTCAGGCCTGATGGGCACTTTCGCGGTGTGTTTGGGGATGGATCGGTGTGTGGACGCCGCAGGCTTGCTCGATGGCTTGTGCGGCGTCGAGGACCATGTCTTCTCGGAAACGGGGTCCGATGATCTGCACCCCCATGGGCAGGCCGTCGACCACACCGGTCGGTACGGAGATCGACGGCAGACCCAGGAAGGCGGTGGCGAACAGCCACACATGCGATCGGTACAGTCGATCGACGCTGGCCTCGCTCTCGGTATCAACCCCGTAGGGCAGCGCGGGTTCCATCGCCACCGGACACAACACCAGTGGCGAGGCTTGCATGAACAACTGCCACCGGCGCAGCAGCGTCGCGCGCGCCGAGCCGAGCCGCATCAGGCTCGCGGTGTCGAGCAACGGTGTGCGGGCCATCATCAGCTCGAAAGCACGTTGGGCGCGGTGATCGCCGAGCGACATGACCTGGCTTCCGACGCTCAGGCGCGCCTCGCCTTGGGCATGGTCGTTCCAGGCGGCCGCCGCGGCCCCCACATCGGGCGGGTCTTGCCGTTCGACCTGGTAGCCGGCATTGACCAGGATGGCTGCAGCCCTGATCAACTGGTCGCGCACGACCTCATGAACACCGACGCCTGCGGGGTCGATGCTCAACGCGACGGTGCGTGGCCGGCTGCGGGGCAGCGCTAGCGGGACCGGCACAAACCAGGGGTCACGCGGATCATCCACCGCCATCGCGCACAGCGCCAGCCTGGCGTCTGCCACCGTGCGTGTCACCGCGCCCTGCACCGAGATGAGCTGGAGTGAGAGCGGGCGCTCGGTGGGCGCGGTCGCGTTGAATGACGGCACGCGACCGAACGACGGCCTCAGACCGACGGTCGCCGTGCAGTAAGCGGGATAACGGATCGAGCCACCGCCGTCGTTGCCGTGGCCGATGGCGCACATGCCCGTGGCCACCGCCACCGAGGCGCCACCGCTGGAGCCACCGGGCGTGCGATCGGCCTGCCAGGGGTTGAGCGTGCGCCCGTGCAGGTCGTTATCGGTGTACCAGCGCATCGAGAACGCTGGCGTGTTGGTGCGCCCCAGCAGCACCGCGCCAGCCTGCCGCAGGTTCGCCACCACCGGGCTGTCGCTGTGCGCCAGGTTGTCCGCCAGCGCGGTCACGCCGTTGGTCGTCGGCAGGCCGGCCTGGTCGACATTGACCTTGGTGGTGATCGGCACCCCATGCAGCGGCCCCAGGCGATCCCCTGCCGCCACGGCGCGGTCGGCGGCGTCAGCCGTGTCGAGTGCGGCTTGCGCCTGCAGCGACACGATGGCGTTGACGGTGGGGTTGACCTCGTCGATCCGGGTCAGAAAGGACAGCACCGCTTCGCGGCTGCTGATGTCCTTGGCCCGGATGCTGTCGGCGATCCGGGTTGCTGACCAGGCCCAGATCTGGTCATCCATCGGACTTGCTCGGTGTTGCATCGACGCCTCAAGACCAGTGATGGACCTGTGCACCTGGGGCGTGATGCTCATGCCAGCAAGGTCTTGAAAAGACTGCTCAAAATCTGCCCTGACCGTCAGACGTTGAACAGGAAGTTCAGCACGTCGCCATCCTTGACCACGTACTCCTTGCCTTCAGCGCGCATCTTGCCGTGGTCCTTGGCGCCTTGCTCACCTTTGAAGCTGATGAAGTCGGCGAAAGCGATGGTCTGCGCGCGGATGAAGCCGCGCTCGAAATCGGTGTGGATCACGCCCGCGGCTTGGGGTGCGGTATCGCCAATGTGGATGGTCCAGGCGCGCACTTCCTTGACACCCGCGGTGAAGTAGGTCTGCAGCCCGAGCAGCTTGAAGGCGGCGCGAATCAGCCGGTTCAAGCCGGGTTCGTCCTGCCCCATCTCGGCCAGGAACATCGAGCGGTCTTCGTCGCTCATCTCCGACAGCTCGGCCTCGGTCTTGGCGCAGATCGCGACCACCGGCGCGTTCTGCTTCGCGGCATATTCCTTCAGCCGGTCCAGGAAGGGGTTGTTCTCGAAGCCGTCCTCGGCGACGTTGGCGACGAACATCGCCGGCTTGGCGGTGATCAGGCACATCGGTCTGAGGATGGCGAGTTGTTCCTTCGAGAAATCAATGCTGCGAACCGGCTGTGCTTGGTCGAGCGCGGCCTGGCATTTCTCCAGCACTTTGACCAGCGCGGCGGCTTCCTTGTCGTTGCCCGAGCGCGCGGCCTTGACATAGCGGTGCAGACTCTTTTCGACCGTGGACAGGTCGGCCAGGCAGAGTTCGGTCTGGATCACCTCGATGTCGTTGATCGGATCGACCCGGCCGGCGACGTGGATCACGTTGTCGTCCTCGAAGCAGCGCACCACGTTGACGATCGCGTCGGTTTCTCGGATGTGGCTGAGGAATTGGTTGCCCAGGCCTTCACCCTGGCTGGCCCCGGCCACCAGCCCTGCGATGTCGACGAACTCGACGATCGCCGGCACCACGCGTTCGGGCTTGACGATCAGGCTCAGCGCGGCCAGCCGCGGGTCGGGCAGTTCCACCACGCCGACATTGGGTTCGATGGTGCAGAAGGGGTAGTTTTCGGCCGCGATGCCGGCCTTGGTCAAGGCGTTGAAGAGAGTGGACTTGCCCACATTGGGCAGGCCCACGATGCCGCATTGCAGGCTCATTGGGGGGCTTTCGACAGGGGAGGGCTGGCGCCGGTGGCGCTGCGCAACCCATGATTTTATTCGGTGCGATCAAGATGGCCCCGGGTTTCTACAATGGCCGCCATGAGGACGTTCGATGTGTGCATCCGTGGCCGTGGCGCAGTGGGACTGGCGCTGGCGCTGGCGCTGGCCAGACAAGGCTTGCGGGTCGGGCTGATCGGCGCCGACGATGCCCGCGCCAAGCCTGGAGCGCTGCCGGACGTTCGCGCTTACGCGCTCAACATGGCCTCGCGGGTGCTGCTGACCGAACTCAAAGTCTGGGATGCGCTGCCCGCCGATGCGGTCACGCCCGTCGACGACATGCACGTCGAGGGCGATAGTGCTGGCGGCGTGATCGATTTCTCGGCCTGGAAACAGGGCGTCGACGCGCTGGCCTGGATCGTCGATGCAGCCGAACTCGACACCGCGCTGCGCACCGCGGCGCGATTTGCGCCGCACCTGGTCTGCTTGGACGACGGGGCTGCCGAGGCTGCCAACACCACGTTGCAGGTGCTGGCGGAAGGCAAGGCGTCGGCGAGCCGACAGGGACTGGGGGTTCGTTTCGATGTCCAGGCCTATGGCCACACGGCGTTGGCTGCCCGGCTGGTGTCTGACGCCCCTCACCTTGGCATGGCAAGACAGTGGTTCCGCTGCCCCGATGTGCTCGCGCTGTTGCCGCTGGATCGTCCCACACCCGGGCACAGCTATGGGCTGGTCTGGTCGGTGCCGGCGGTTCGCGCCCAGGCCTTGCAGCAGTCGCCCGGACCCGAATTCGAGGCGGCGCTGGCCGACGCCACCAGCGGCGCGGCCGGCCGCTTGCAACTGGCCACCGAGATCGCGGCCTGGCCGCTGGCCATTGCCCAGGCTGATCGGCTCTGCGGCAACGGATGGGTGCTGGTGGGCGACGCCGCGCACCTGGTCCATCCGCTGGCTGGCCAAGGCCTGAACCTGGGGCTGGCCGACGTCGCGGCGCTGGCCCGGGTGATCGCCGAGCGGGAGCCCTGGCGCGCGCTCGGCGACGAGATCTTGCTGCGGCGCTATGTCCGCGAGCGAGCGCTGCCGACCCGAGCGATGGCCCTGCTCACCGATGGCTTGCTGCACTTGTTTGCCCAACCCCAACCCGCGCTGCGGGAACTCCGCAATCGCAGCATGGGTCTGCTTAACCGCCTGGCGCCGGTCAAGCGCTTCCTCACTCGGCGCGCACTCGACGCCTGAAACTCGCCGCCTGCAACCACCCTGGACGCCTGATGAACCACCTGATGAACCTACCTGGCACTGTGCGTGCCTC
>CANFPU010000169.1 GCA_947448955.1 Burkholderiales bacterium | reverse complement strand
ATGCCAACGACCGACGCCAAGCGCGCGGCCATCACTGGCCCGCCGGGTCCCGTCGCCAAGCGCAGGGCTTGCATCACCGCGATGAACAGTGCCGCCACGGCGACCTGGGCCAATTCGATGCCCGCGTTGAAGCCCGCCAGGCTCCAACCCAGGTTCGAGCTGTTCACGCCGAGATCAGCCAGCCCGCCGGCCAGACCCAGGCCGTGGATCAGTGCGCAGCAAAACACCAGCCCCAGCCTCAGGCCTGGGCGCATCGGCAGGGCACGCCAGTGGCCCCAGAAGTCGAAGGCCGCCATCCCGACGATGGTCGCGGCGATGGCCGGCTCGACGATGGCCGCCGGCGCGAACCAGCCGCCCCATGCGCAGACGATCAGCGTCAGCCCGTGGCCAGCGGTGAAACAAGTCAACGCACCCAGCAAGGAGCGCCAGCCCCATCCCGCGGCCAGCACGACCAGCAAGAACAGCAAGTGGTCCAGCCCCGTCAGCACGTGTGTGGCGCCGCTGCGGACATACTCAGCGAGCACGGCTGTGGCGGGCGGCAGCAGTGCTTGCGTGCTGCGCTCAGGCAAGAAGCGCAGCCACTGTGTTTCCTTCTGTCGGGTGATGGTCAGGTCTTGCTGCTGCTCGCTGGCGGCTTTGCCGAACAAGCTGAAGCTCAGCGAGAGTGGTTCGGGCGCCGTCTGTCCCTGTGCACTGGTCGGCACAGCCGCGGGGCTCAGCTGAAACCGTCCCATCACGGTCAGATGGCTTGCCGCAGCCTTGGGCGCGTTGTCGGGCGGCGCCACATCGAGCATCACCAACTGCAGCGGCATCAGGCCTGCAGATCCGCGCAGTTGCACGCCGGCCTGCACTTGGTGGCGGATGGTCTCGTTGTGCGCCCGCAACTCGTCCACTGACAGCAAGCCGTCGCGGTTGTCGTCCACGTCCCTCAAGGCCGACACCGGCACCGCGAGCACCAGAAATGCCGCATCACCGACCAGGTTCAGCGTGCCTTTCTGCGCGGCCATCAAATGGGCCTGCGCCGAGGTCGTGCCTAGCGTTGCGCCGCACAGCGACAGCGCTGCCAGACTGGCCACACACCAGCGCCTAGCGGCATCGATCACAGCTGGCCTTTCACGCAGCGCTGCAGATACGGATAGCTGTCGGTCGCGTAGTAGTGATAGATGCCCTTAGGGAATTCGGGCGTCACGCCGCTGCGGCCGTTGCATTCGTCGAGATCGCCGTAACCAGCGACGTACTCGTAGTCCTGCGTGAAGGTGCCCATCGGGAGCAGGCTCGTGGCCGGCCGTTTGGCATCCGGCACCGCCTTGATGCGGTAGCTCGGGCGGATCACCTTCACTGCCGACGTCGCGTCGGTGGCGACGGTGTAGCCATAACGTGCGTAGATGGGAAAACCGTCGGCCGCCCATCCGACCAGGGTCATGGCCTGACCCTTGTTCAGCTTGGTGACAAAGCCTTCGGGCACACCGTGGTAGTGGTAGGCCCCGTCAGGCTGAACATGCGCATTGTTGGTATCGGTGCCGAAATTGAAGGCCCCGCCAATGCCTTCAAGGTTCCACGCACCGACGGTGCGTCCCGGGTCGCAACGGGTGCCGGTGTCGTCGCAGGTGCCTGCCGTACCGGGATCGAGCTTGATGCCGTTCAGGATGTACCCCATCGGCGCCTGGGGTCCGCTCTGCGCCGTGACGGCCGACGTGAGCGTCGGGGTCAGTTTTCCAGACACTGAAGTAGTCCTGGATGCAATGGTGTTGGGGTTGCTGACGTTCGGGAACGTGCCCACGGCGTGATCCGGCAAGCCATTGGTCGTGAGCGACCGCAAGGTGCTGCTGCACGACCAGGTGGCAGTGGCGGTGGCATTCACCGACGGGCTGCTGTTGAACAAGCTGCTGCTGTAGTCGCACAGCACGCCTGCGGTGCTGGTGGTGCTGGTGGTGCTGGTGGTGCTGGTGGTGCTGGTGCTGGTGCTGGTGCTGTCACTGCCGCCACCACAGGCGACCATTGCGATGCCGCTCAGCGTTGCGATGGCGACCATGATCGGTAGGGTCAGCGCATGGCGGTGGGTTGGGGTAGTCGAAGTTGGCATGTGAGTTCTTTCTGGCGCGACGCGCCTTGAGCGGATCGATTCAGAGCTGCCCTTTGACGCAGCGCTGCAGATACGGGAAGGTGTCGGTGGCGTAGTAGTGGTAAGTGCCTTTGGGGAACTCAGGTGTCACACCGCTGCGGCCATTGCATTCGTCCAGGTCGCCCAGCCCTGTGACGTATTCGTAGTCCTGCAGGAAATTGCCCAAGGGCAGAAGACCAGTGGACGGGCGGTTCGCGTCGGGTGAGGCCTTGAGGCGGTAGCTGCTCTTGATGACCCTCAGTGTAGAGCTGGCATCGGCTGCCACGCTGTAGCCGTAGCGCGCATAGACGGGAAAGCCGTCGGCAGCCCAGCCGACCAGCGTCATCGCCTGACCCTTGCCGAGTTTCTTGATGAAGCCTTCGGGCATACCGTGGTAGTGGTAGACGCCGCCCGGCTGCACATGGGCGTTGTTGCTGTCAGCCCCGAAGTTGAACGAGGTCTGGCCCAGCGCCTCCATCCGCCACGGCCCTGCCTGGCCCAGCAGCGTGCAGTTGCTGCCGCTGTCATTGCAGTTGCCGCCGGTGCCAGGGTCCATCTTCACGCCGTTCAGGATGTAGCCGATGTCTCCCGCCGGCCCGCCCAATTGCCTGGCGATGCTGGTCAGCACTGGCGCGATCGGCGCGCTGACGTTGACCGACTGGGCGCCGATCTTGAAGTCCAGATCGGCCTGGATGTTGAACGGCCCCACATCGTGGTCAGGCACGCCGTTGGCCGACAACTTGCGCAAGCTGCTGGTGCAGGACCAGTTGGCGGTGCTGGTCAGGTTCACCAAGGGGTTGGGGTTGAAGGCGTTGCTGCTGTAGCTGCACAACACGGCGGCAGTGCTGGTGGTGGCGGTCGTGGAAGTGCCGGTGGTGGTGTCATTGCCACCACCGCCGCAGGCGGTAATGGCGAAACAGCTCAGCAAGGCGATGAGGGACATCGGCTGTTTCGGGCGGTACAGGTCGAATGCTGGTGCCTTGAAGTCGTTCATCGGTTGTCTAGTCAAAAGTGGATCGGGATTGGCGCAGGCTCGGCTTTGCACACAGGCCTGTCAGCGGTCTGGAGGTTCGACAACTGGCGGCTCGTCGGGTCGCTGGCGGAGTCGTTCGTCAAGACATTCGCCATCTACGCACGCCAGCTGTTCGTCGCGTCGCTGCTGGCGCTGTTTGAGGCATAGGCTGCTGAAGCCTGATGTTGCCTGGCGTAGGCCATTCGCTCCAAGTCACTCACTGTCCCGTCACTGTTGCGATCGGCCGGGTCAAGATCCTGACTGGCACTGGCCTTTTCGACAACCTTGGCCCCTGCGGGCCCGCCGGTAACGCCATCCGGCGGCCGGCCGCCTGGTCTTCCGCCCGGGCCGCTTGCGGGTGCGCCGCCGGATGGCGCATCCCGCGGGCCGCCATGGGGTGAATTCTGAGGTGCTGCGGCCTTGAATTCACTTTGGCTGACCTGGCCATTCCCATCAGCATCCATCTTGGCGAACTGTTCTTTGGCAACCGATTTCGCATCGGCCTGCGAAAGGCTGACGCCTTGAGGCGAAATCTTGACGATGGCGGAAGCCAATTCAGATTCGACGATGTAGCCCTTGCTGGCGACATCGATTTTCTTGAAAGCTTCTTCAGGCTTCATCGGCGGTGGTGCCGAGACTCTGCCGCTGGTGATCGGTGAAATCATGATTCTTGTTTCTTTCGTCTAGGGTGTGGGCGATGTCAGGAAACAGCTGCGATGGTCTTGTCTGGCCGAGAGGCAGGCTGCACTGTGCGCAGTCAATGCGTGGGCAATATGGGCGCTTCCTCACGATCTGCACACATTTGCGCCGGCGGTGGGCAGCCGGCTCAGAACGCCGGGCTGATGCCCACTGCCGGCAGGCGCGGCATGGGGGCGTCGCGGGCGACCAGCACACTCTTCGGCGCGGCAGTCGGGATGGGTATGCCGGTGGTCGACGAGCGCCCCCAGGCCTTGAGCTCTGGCGCCTAAAAGCTGTAGCGCGCCCCAATGGTCGCCGTGCCGGCCTTGACCTTGTCGGACACATTGCCGTAGCCGTCCAGGTCAAAAGTCAACGCGATGTTTCGGTTGACCTTGTACTCCGCGCCGATGCCCAGCAAGGGCGATGCCTTGCTACCGCCCAGCGTGAAGCCGGTGTCAGCCGACTCTTTGGCGCTGACACGGCCAAAGGACACACCTGCCTTGCCCGTGAGCGAGAAGCCAGCACCCAGCGCCACGCGACCGGTGCCGGCCAGATACAGGCTGTGCGCGTCGCCGTTGTGCTGCACCTTGGAGCCATCGTTGGCGGTCGTGTCCTTGTGTACGCGCCCCAATTGCACCCAGCCGGCTTCGACGCCCCAGGTGTCGGTGAGCCGGTAGCCTCCATAGAACTTGGCGGCACCGGGCCGGTCGCCGTGCGAACCGTCGTTGCCTTCGCTGCGAGGCCCCAGCTTGCTGTCGCCCAGACCGATGCCCACGTAGGGTCCCGTGACATCGGTGGCTGCGGATGCAGCATCGGCGGCGTGCGCCGTGGATCCAAGTCCGGCCGCCAGCGCCAAGGCGCCAAGCAGGTGGGGAACGGAGCGGGTAAGGTTGCGCATGTTCAAACAGATTCTCCTGGGGTAGACCGGCCCGATGCAGGCCGGTGACTGGCACTCAATGTGCCCGGGCAATGCGGGCAAAGAATGAAGGCTTGCTCACCTAGCGCACACAATTACTGCGACAGCCCTGGCAAGTTCGGAACTCCAGGCTGGGGCCGACGGGCGGCAGGCAGGGCGGTGAAGCCACTAAAGTGAACCATGCGCGGCAGCTCGCCTAGGCCGGCTGGGGCAACGATGTACAGCCCACACATTCGCCACACAGTCCTCAACCACACTGCGCTTTTAGTCACCCCGGCTCCACCATGCGCCTGCGCCTCGTTCACACCCTGTCCCTGACCTTGCTGGCCTTCGCCGGCGTGGCCGTGCTGGCGCTGGGCGGCCTGACGGCCTGGAACTTGCGCAATGGCTTCGGCAGCTACCTGGCGGCGCGCGATGTGCAGCACCTTGGGCGGTTCGCCGGTGTTGTCGAAGCTGCCGCCGCGCGCGAAGGCGGCTTGCAGGCCTTGCAGCAGGGCAGGCTAGACCTGCGCGAATTGCTGGACGAACTGCAGCCACCGGGCCTGCTCGGCCCGACCCATCCTCCCGCAGGTCGTCCACCGGCCGGACCTGACCGGTTCGGGGATCGCGTGCAGGTCGTGGGACTGGACGGCAGGGTGCTGGCAGGTCGGTCGCTGCCGCCAGGTAACGGCGGTGCGGGTTCGCTGATCGATAGGCCGGTGCGCCTGAACGGCGAGGTGGTGGCCATGGCTCGCATGCGGCCGGCGCCGCTGGTGCCAGAAGGTGGCGAGGCGCGCTTCCTGCATGACCAGTACCGCGTCATCGCGGCCAGTGCGGCGGGCCTGATCGCGCTGGCCTTGCTCACCGCCGCGCTGCTGGCGCGCCGCTGGACCCGTCCGTTGGCCGCCGTGCAAGACGCCACCCAACGCCTGGCCCAGGGTGAACTGACGGTGCGCCTGGCGGCCGGGCCTGATCTGGCGGGTCGGGGCGATGAGATCGGTGACGTGGTGCGCAACGTCAACCGCATGGCCGAAGGCCTGGCGCGACTGGAAGGCGCACGCAGGCGCTGGCTGGCCGACATCTCGCACGAACTGCGCACACCGTTGACCGTGCTGCGCGGCGACATCGAGGCGCTGCAAGACGGCGTTCGGCCGCTGAGTCGCGAAGCCATCGGCGTGCTGCACGAGGAAGTGCTGCGCATCGGCAAGCTGGTCGATGACCTGCACCTGCTCGCGACCTCCGACTTGCAGGTGCTGCCCTGCCACTTTGAGACGACCGATGCGCCGGACTTGCTCCGCAGGGTGGTGCAGCGTTTCGAAGGCCGGGCCAGCGCCGCCGGCCTGAGGCTGGACCTGCAGTTGTCGGACCCGCTGGCGGCGTTGGCCGTGCACTGGGACGCAAGTCGCATTGAGCAGCTGCTGGCCAACCTGATGGAAAACAGCCTGCGCTACACCGATGCGCCCGGTCAGGTGCTGATCGGCCTGCAGCAAGCGCACGCCAGGGTCATCGTGGTCGTGGAAGACAGTTCGCCCGGCGTTGCCGATGCGCAGTTGCGCCATTTGTTCGAGCCGCTTTACCGCAGCGACGCTGCGCGTGCGCGCCAGCAGGGCGGCAGCGGATTGGGGCTGGCCATCTGCCAAGCCATCGCGCTGGCGCATGGCGGGCGGCTGGTGGCTTCAGCTTCGGCGCTAGGCGGCCTTCGCATCACCCTCGACTTGCCGCAGCAAGCGCAAGCGCAACCAGCGCGCGGTGGCAACCCATGACGTCTTCCAGGCGGATTCTGGTGGTGGAAGACGACGCCCGCATCGCACAGCTGCTGCTCGACTACCTGCGCAACGACGGCCACCAGGCGCAGGCGCTGGCCGATGGGCAACAAGCACTGTCCGAGATTCGCCAATCGCCGCCCGATCTGCTGATCCTCGACCTGATGCTGCCCGGGCTGGATGGCGTCAGCCTGTGCCGGGCGGTGCGGTGCTTCAGCGACTTGCCGATCCTGATGGTCACTGCTCGCGTCGACGAGGTCGACCGCCTGCTCGGCCTTGACACCGGCGCTGACGACTATGTCTGCAAGCCCTTCAGCCCGCGCGAGGTGATGGCCAGGGTGAAGGCGCTGTTGCGCCGCGCCGAGGGAAGGGTCGCGACTATGCAGCGACCCTGGACCGTCGACGACCAGGGGCTGCGCATCGCCTGGCGAGAGCGGTGGTTGTCGCTGACGCCACTGGAGTTCCGCATGCTGCGCCTGCTGCTCAGTCGTCCAGGACGCGTGTTCTCACGCGCCCAACTGCTCGACAGCGTGCACAGCGACATTCGGGATGTCAGCGACCGAGCGATCGACACCCATGTGAAGAACCTGCGCCGCAAGGTCCAGGCCGTCGACCCCGGCGCCGACTGCATCGCGTCGGTTTACGGTGTCGGCTACCGCTTCGATCAGCCGACCTGAGCTCAGGTCGCTCGCCGGTTCAACCCGCACCAGCGCGCGATGAACAGCGCCAACACGGCGGTGACCTGCTGCATGCTGGCAATCGAGACCCACTCGTCGATGCCGTGGATGTCTGATCCCAGCGGCCCATAGCAGGTCGACGGGATGTTGCCGTACAGGTGGAAGAAGCGAACGTCGCTGGTGGCGGTGGACGCACGCTGCGGAACATCTTGTCCGCTGATGTCGTGGTGACACTGCAGCAACTGGGCGATCACCGGCTGCGCCATGTCGACCACCAGTCCTTCTGCCTGGAAACCGTGGTAACTGACCTCGTAGCTGACGCTGGCACGGCTCTGGTGGGCGGCATGGGCGGCTTTGAGCCTGGCCTCGACCTGCTCGCGTACCTGGGCCGGCTTGACGCCGGGGTAAAAACCCAGCCGCAGGTCGACCCGGCAATGCGTGGGCACCGATGAGGTCCACTCGCCGCCGGAGATGCGACCCAGGTTGAAGTTGATCGGGTGCTCATGGTTGCAGAACAGCGGATGGCGCGCGGCCGGCTGGTTCCAGGCCCGCTCGAGCTCACGCAGATCGTCGACCAGGTGGTTGGCAAAGGCAATCGCCGCCACGCCGGTGTGGGCATAGGCCGCATGCACCGGCAGGCCGTAGACATCGAGGGTCAGCCACATCACGCCCATCTGGCCCGTCATCACGTCGCCGCCTGGCTCGGGGATCAGCGCCGCGTCCGCGGTGTAACCCTCCACCAAACAGGCCAGCGCGCCGTTGCCGGTGCATTCTTCCTCGACCACCGACTGCAGATAGACCGGGGCGGCAGGCTCGTAACCGAGCCGCTGCAAAGCCCGGAAAGCCAGCGTATAAGCGACGATGCCGGCCTTCATGTCGGCCGACCCGCGCCCGTGCAGCCGGTCGCCCTCTATCCAGGGCTCGAACGGCGGGCGGGTCCACTGCCGCTCGGTGCCCACAGGCACCACGTCGATGTGGCCATTGAGGATCAGCGACTTGCCGCGCACCGGACCCACCGGCTGGTGGATGCCGACCACGTTGTGCCGACCTTCGTACGAGACGATCGACGGCGAGTAGCCGGGATGGCTGCGGATCTTGTCCTCGTCGATCGCGAACTCGTGCACGCGCAAGCCGTTACGCTCGAACTCGCGCCGCATCAGCGCTTGGGCCGACTGCTCGGCGCCTAGCAGCGAGGGTTCGGCGACCAGTTCGCACAGCAGCGCGATCGCTTCGTCACGCTGGGCGTCGACGGCGCCGATGATCTGCGACTCGGTCAGCGGGTTCAGGGTCTGGGTGTCCATGATCGTTTCCTGGGGTCGTTTCCGGGATGAGGCGGGCTAGATCGTCGGCTGGCAGCGTTCAGCGCAGGTGGTGGCCGAAAAAGCTGAAAGTGCGGTCCCAGGCGATCTGCGACCAGGCCGCGTCGTACTGGGTGATCGGGATGCGGCGCGGGCCGACGGCCGTCTCATTGGCGAAACCGTGTTGAGCCAGGTAGCGCTCGGACTGGAACGAGACGTTTGCTGCGGCGAGCTTTT
>CANFPU010000168.1 GCA_947448955.1 Burkholderiales bacterium | reverse complement strand
GACTGCTGGCAGGCTGCGCAGGTAAGCCAGCAAGTCGTCGGCGTCGGCGCGGCTGACCAGGCTGTAGTTTAGGTACGGAAAAACGGGATAAAGCAGCCGGCCATCGCGTGACCTGCCGTGGTGCATCGCGCGCCAGAATTCGCCAGACGTCCAGCGGCCCAGGCCGGTCGATGGGTCTGGCGTGAGATTGCCCGCGTAGACCGTGCCGAAGGGCGTTGCGATGCCTCGCCCACCGGCATAGAGCTTACCCCCGCGCGCAGTGTGGCATGCGGCGCAGTTGCCCGCGCGTGCCAGATAGGCGCCGCGTGCGATCTGCTCGGCATTGGTGGGGCGGGTTTGCGGGTCGGGCGTCAGGGCGCCTTCGCCTTGGAAGTTGCGCCAGGCGACCCAGGTAGCCAGGCCGGCGAGCACGATGACCAGGGCCAATCCGGCCTTCAGGCGCTGACTCATCGGCTGGGCTGGCTGACGCTGCCGCACGGCATGGGTTTTGGGCCCGGGTCTGCCATGCCGGCCCGCCATCCCGGCGCGACGGGCTGCGCCGCCAGCCAACTGGCGACAGCGCTGGTATCTTCTGCGCCCAGGCGGCGGCTGATGTCGGCCATGCAGTCAGGTTCGATCGCATGGCGCTTGCCCGTCTGCCAAGCGCCGATCTGGCTAATCAGGTAGTCGCGTGGCAGCCCCAGCAATCCTGGCACTGCCGGCAACGTGCCTGCCAGTGTTGTGCCGTGGCAGGCACTGCAGGCAGGCAGTTGGCGACTGGCGTCGCCGCGCCGAACCAGGGTTTCGCCGCGCGCCATCACGTCAGAGGGTGCGTTGCCTGATGGCATCGCGGCTTGAGGCAGGTCTAGCGCCGCGAAGTAGATGGCCATCTCGCGCAGGTAGTCGTCGCGCTGGTGTGCCAGCAAGTCGGCCATCGCGGCATTGCTTCGTCTGCCGTCGCGGAAATTGAGCAGTTGGTGGTAGAGGTAGCCCGCAGGCTTGCCGGCGATGCGTGGCAGGTAGCCTTCGCGGCTGGCACGGCCCTCGGCACCATGGCAAGCGGTACAGGGTTGAAGTCGCTGGGCCAGGGTGTCGGGCGGTATCCCCGAGCCGGGCAACGCGGATGCTGGCCCGGCCAGGGCTTGACTCCACAGCCCGGCCAGGCTGATCAGTACCCACCTGCCTCGCGAGTTCAAACGTGTCAATCTTGTCAATCGTGCAGACGGCTGTAGCGCGGCACGCTGGCCAGCAAGAACTCCATTTGGTCGGCGACGATTCGGCGGCCGCGCAGGATCATGTCCTCGTGCAGGCTGGGTGTGTAGGGCAGGTAGAGCAGGCTCATGTTTGATTCTTCAGGCAGTCGATTGCCTTTGCGGCCGTTGCAGGCACGGCAGGCGGTGATGCAGTTCATCCAGTTGTCTCGCCCGCCGCGAGAGCTGGGAACGATGTGCTCTCGGGTCAGCAGGTCGAAAGCAAAGTGGTCGCCGCAGTAGGCGCAGACCTGTCGGTCTCGGGTGAAGAGTTTGGGGTTGGTCAAGGCTGGCGCGACCCGCCAGGCCCGGCTAGGGACCGTGCCACGCACGGCAATGATGGGGTGCACCTCGATGCGCGACAGCAGCCCAGTTTTGCGCTGGATGCCACCGCGCAGAACCTGGCAGGGACTGCCGACGGTCCATGCCACACCATCGCAAGCATAAAGAATGGCCGCTTGTCGCGGCTCAATCCATGCTTGCGGGCGTCCGGACAGATCAAGCTGCAATACGTCCACGGAACGAAACCTCCATTCGACTGCCGTGAGCGTACTGCATTTTGTGTGACGAATTCGCTTCAAGCGTTGTTCGTATCGACTTCGGCGCCGATTCGCTGCGCTGGGTTTTGCCGATAGTCTGCGGGGCCCAAAAATTTTCTCTCGTCGGACGGGCATCAAACCCTTTTAGCCTTCAAAATAGCACGATCGTTCGTTCCATTTTTTCAACGTGACCGCCACGCCAATCCCCGACTTGCCCAAGTTTTCGCCCACACGTGCCGCCTCCCGGGCCCTGCACAAAGGCCAGCAGACTCGCGCCGTGATCCTGGATGCGGCGTTGGGGCTGGCATCGCACGTGGGATTGGAAGGCTTGTCGATCGGTGCGCTGGCCGAGGTCACGCAGATGAGCAAGTCCGGCGTGTTTGCACACTTCGGCTCGCGTGAAGAGTTGCAGATCGCGGTGATCCGCGAATACCACGCGCGCTTTGAGGAAGAGGTGTTTTTCCCCGCGGTGAGCGAGGCCCGTGGGCTGCCACGCCTGCGAGCGCTGTTCGATCGCTGGGTACGGCGGGTGTCGGTGGAACTGGACTCGGGCTGCATCTACATCAGCGGTGCGGTCGAGTTTGACGACCGTCCCGGACCGGTGCGCGATGCATTGGCGTCCATGGTGCTGGCTTGGCAGTCAGCGCTGGAGCGGGCGATCAGCCTGTCGGTGGATGCCGGTCATCTGCGGCCTGACACCGATTCGCTGCAGATCTTGTTCGAACTCCATGGGCTGATCCTGGCCTTGCACCACGATGCTCGCTTTCTGCGCCAACCCGGTGCAATCGATCGTGCACGCCGCGGTTTTGACCGAATCCTGGACGCCTGTTTGGCGGTTGATCCAGCCACTGCGCGCATCGCAGCGCGCTGACCTTTCCCGCCGGCGGTGCCGGTGGTCATTGTCTTTTTTGGAGCACTTCTCATGCCTTCCTACCATCCGCCCATTCGTGACATGCAGTTCTTGCTGCACGAGGTCTTCGGCGCTGTGGCAACGCTCAAGGGCTTGCCTGCACATGCCGACACCGATGCCGACACGCTCAACGCCGTGCTCGAGGAGGGCGGCAAGTTCGCATCCCAGGTGACCGCGCCGCTCAACCTGTCGGGCGACGCCGAGGGCTGCACACTGGACCAGCAAAGTCACGAGGTGCGTGCGCCGCAAGGCTTCAAACAGGCCTATCAGCAGTATGTGGCGGGTGGCTGGCCGTCACTGAGTTGTGACCCGGCTTACGGCGGCCAGGGATTGCCGCTGGTGCTCAACCAGTGCATTTACGAGATGCTGAATTCGGCCAACCAAGCCTGGACCATGTACCCGGGCTTGTCCCACGGTGCTTACGAGGCCTTGCATGCGCACGGCACGCCTGCTCAGAAAGCGACCTACCTGCCGCGCCTGACGAGTGGCGAATGGACCGGCACGATGTGCCTCACCGAGCCTCATTGCGGCACTGATCTGGGCTTGCTGCGCAGCAAGGCGGAGCCGATCCCCGACGGGGCGGCCGAGGCCAGTTTTCGCCTCACCGGCGAAAAGATTTTTATCAGCGCCGGGGAGCACGACCTCGCTGCGAACATCGTTCACCTGGTGCTGGCCAGGCTGCCCGATGCGCCAGCTGGCAGCAAAGGCATTTCGCTGTTCGTGGTGCCGAAGTTCTTGGTCAATGCCGACGGCAGTCTGGGCGATCGCAACCGAATTTTCTGCAGCGGCCTCGAGCACAAGATGGGCATTCATGGCAATGCCACCTGCCAGATGCGATTGGATGGCGCCGTCGGCACGCTCGTCGGTGCGCCGCACAAGGGTTTGGCGGCGATGTTCGTGATGATGAACGCTGCTCGGTTGGGCGTGGGCACACAGTCGCTGGGACTGACCGAGGTGGCCTACCAAAATGCAGTGGCCTATGCCCGAGACAGGATTCAGATGCGATCACTGTCGGGCACCAAGGCGCCCACCTTGGCCGCAGACCCGATCATCGTCCACCCGGATGTTCGCAAGATGCTGTTGACCGCGCGAGCCTATGCCGAAGGTGGCCGCGCGATGCTGATGTTCACCGCCCTGCAGCTGGATGTGCTGGTCTCGTCCGCCGATGAGCAAGAGAAAAAGGAGGCTGATGACACCGTGGCCTTGCTCACGCCCATCATCAAAGCCTTCATCACTGACAACGGCTGGACGGCGACCTCGGCCTGCCTTCAGGTCTTCGGCGGTCATGGCTACGTCCACGGCTCGGGGATGGAGCAGTTCGTTCGCGATGCGCGGATCAACATGATTTACGAGGGCACGAACACGATCCAGTCGCTCGACCTGCTGGGGCGCAAGGTGCTGGGCGACAACGGCGCGAAGTTGAAGCGGTTCGGCCAGCGAATCGCCGAATTTGTCGACGAGGAGGGCGTCAATGAAGCGATGCAGGAGTTCATCAACCCGTTGGCCGACCTGGGCGACAAGCTGACCAAGCTGACCACTGAAATCGGTATGAAGGCCTTCGGCAATGCCGATGAAGTTGGCGCGGCGGCGGTTGATTACCTGCGCGTGGTTGGCCACCTGTGCTTTGCCTATTTCTGGGCCCGGATGGCCAAGATTGCGCTGGATCAGCAGGGTTCGGGTGATCCTCTTTACACCGCCAAGCTGGCCACCGCGCGTTTTTATTACGCCAAGCTGCTGCCCGAAACTGCCAGCCTGATCCGCAGCGCGCGATCTGGCGTCGCGTCGCTGATGGCGATGGACGAGTCCTTGTTCTGATCAAAACCTGGAGATCCTCATGATGCAAAAGAAATTGATCGCGCTGGCGCTGGTCGCTGCCGCCGGCACCTCACTGGCCCAGGCCACGCCGGTGGGCTTGTGGAAGACCATCGCCGACGACGGCAAGACTGAGAAGTCTTTGGTGCGCATTGCCGAGTCGGGTGGTGCGGTCAACGGCCGGGTCGAGAAGATTCTTGACCCGGCCAAAGCGGCCAGCTTGTGCGAGGAGTGCAGCGACGAGCGCAAGGGCCAGCCGGTGACCGGCATGACCATCATCCGCAGCGTGAAGAAAGGTGACGACGGCGTCTGGGCCGGCGGCGACATCCTCGATCCGAACAATGGCAAGGTTTACAAGGTGCGATTGAAGCCGGTGGATGGTGGCAAGAAGCTGGAGGTACGTGGCTACCTGGGCACGCCCATGCTGGGTCGCACCCAGACCTGGATCCGGGTCGAGTGATCTGCGATGCCTGCACTGAATTCACTGGAGTCGATATGAACCGTTTCAACGTGCGCAAGGTGGCTGTGTTGGGTGCCGGCGTGATGGGGGCGCAGATCGCCGCCCATCTGCTCAATCTGCGGGTGCCGGTGTTGCTGTTCGACCTGGCGGCGAAAGAGGCCCCGAAGAACAGCATCGCGCTCAAGGCCCTGGATGGGCTGAACAAGCTCAAGCCTTCACCGATCGGTGTGGCGAGCGACCTGGCCTTGATCCAGCCCGCCAACTACGAGGAGAACCTCGACCTCCTGGCGGGTTGTGACTTGGTGATCGAGGCGATCGCCGAACGCATGGACTGGAAGCGCGATCTCTACAACCTGGTCGCGCCGCACATCGCACCGCATGCGATCGTTGCCAGCAACACCTCGGGCTTGTCGATCACCGCGCTGTCCGCGGTATTGCCGGAAAGCTTGAAGCCGCGCTTTTGCGGCATTCACTTCTTCAACCCGCCGCGTTATATGCAGCTGGTCGAGTTGATTCCGACCGCCAGCACCGACCCAGCGATCCTTGATCAGCTGGAAACTTTTGTCACCCGAAGCCTGGGCAAGAGTGTGGTGCGCGCCAAGGACACGCCCAACTTCGTCGCCAACCGCATCGGCACGGCCGGCATGCTGGCCACGTTTGTAGAGGCCAATCGCTTCGGCCTGTCTTTCGATGTGGTCGACGACCTGACCGGCAAAAAGCTAGGCCGAGCCAGCTCGGGCACCTTTCGCACCGCCGACGTGGTGGGCCTCGACACTTTGGCCCATGTGATCAAGACGCTGCAGGACACACTGCAGGACGACCCCTTTCATGCCAGCTTTGCGACACCTGCGGCGCTGACCGCGTTGATCACCGCCGGTGCATTGGGCCAGAAGTCCAAAGCCGGTTTTTTCAAGAAGGTCGGCAAGGACGTGCTGCGTTTCGACCCGGCCAAGGGTGACTATGTGCCCGCTGGCGGCAAGGCCGATGCGCTGATCGACCGCATGCTGAAAAAACCGGCGGCCGAGCGGCTGAAGCTGCTGCGAGAGTCCAGCAACCCGCAAGCCCAGTTCCTGTGGGCGATCCTGCGCAACGGTTTTCACTACGCGGCGGTGCACCTGGCCGAAGTGGCCGATTCGGCGCGCGATGTCGACCTGGCGATGCGCTGGGGCTTCGGCATGAAGCAGGGCGTGTTCGAACTCTGGCAGGAGGCCGGCTGGCAGCAGGTCGCCGGTTGGGTGAAGGACGACATCGATGCCGGCAAGGCGCTGTGCAACGCGCCGCTGCCGGGCTGGGTGTTTGATGGGCGCACGGGCGTTCATACCGCCGACGGCTCATGGAGCGCGGCGCTGGCCAAGACCATCCGCCGCTCGACCTTGCCGGTGTACGCGCGTCAGCATTTCCCCGAGATGCTGCTGGGCGAGGGCGCCCAGCCGGCGATCAATGCCGGCACAGAGATCTACAAGAACGACGAAATCCGGCTCTGGACGCTGGATGGCGAGGTGCTGATCGCCAGCATCACCAGCAAGATGCACCTGATCGGCCCAGGCGTCATGGAAGGGCTGCTGAAGGCGGTCGAGTTGGCCGAAATCAGCTATGACGGCTTGGTGATCTGGTCGCCCGACGAACCGTTCTCGGCCGGTGCCAACCTGGAGGCGATGCTGCCGACCTTCATGAAGCTGGGCGCCAAGGGTATCGAGCCCGAAATCAAGAAGCTACAGGACGCGCTGCTGCGGATGCGTTACGCCGCGGTGCCGACCGTGGCAGCGATGCGCGGCCTGGCGTTGGGCGGTGGCTGCGAGATCGCGCTGCACTGCGCCAAGCGGGTCGCTCATCTGGAGTGCTATGTCGGTTTGGTGGAAGTTGGTGTGGGGCTGATCCCGGGCGGTGGCGGTCTGACCTACCTCGCGCGCCGGGCCGCTGAGAACGCCGTAGCGGCCAACAGCACCGACCTGCTGGCCTTCCTCAAGGATGGATTTACCGCCGCCGCGACCGCCAAGGTGGGCACCAGCGCGCTGGAGAGCCGGCAGATCGGTTACTTGCTCGACAGCGATGTGGTGGTGGCGCACAAGGATGAGTTGCTGTTCGTCGCGATCGCGCAGGTCAAGGCGATGGCGGCGAGCAACTGGCGCGCGCCAATCAAGGCCTTGTTTTCGGTGGCTGGGCGGTCGGGCATCGCCACCATCAAGGCCCAGTTGGTCGGCATGCGCGATGGGCAGTTCATCAGTGCGCATGACTTCCACATCGCCAGCCTGATCGGCGACGTGGTTTGCGGCGGCGAGGTCGAGGCTGGCTCGCTGGTGAGCGAGGAGTACCTGATGGCCTTGGAGCGCAAACACTTCTGCGCCCTGCTGGAGCATCCTAAAACGCAGGAACGGATCATGGGTTTGCTGCAGACCGGCAAGCCGGTTCGGAACTGATGAAGCGATTTGACGAAACGGCTGCGCGAACGTCAGGCGACGTTGGGCGGTGCTCGAAATCCTCACGTAGCACTGCTACGTTCCGGTTCCTGCGCGCCGTCCGTCTAGCCTGATGCCCACTCGCGACGCTTCCTCAACACCGAAACCCGTGCATTTTTGACTATTGGTCAATTCGAAGGATCAGCTATGAGCAAACAACTGCAAGACGCTTACATCGTTGCCGCCAGTCGCACACCGATCGGCAAGTCGCACCGCGGTTTTTTCCGCGACACCCGACCTGACGATTTGTTGGTTGCCGCGATCCAGGCCGCGCTGCGCCAGGTACCCGGGCTCGATCCCAAGGCCATCGAAGACGCGATCGTTGGCTGTGCGATGCCCGAGGGTGAACAGGGCATGAACATGGCTCGGGTGGCCGCGCTCTTGGCGGGTCTGCCCAACTCGGTGGGCGGCATCACTGTTAACCGCTTTTGCGCCTCGGGCTTGAGCGCGGTGCAGATCGCGGCCGACCGCATCCGCGTTGGCGAGGCTGATGTGATGATCGCTGCTGGTGCCGAGAGCATGAGCATGGTGCCGATGTCGGGCAACAAGCCCTCGTTCAATCCGGCGGTGTTTGCGCGAGATGAGAACATCGGGATTGCCTACGGCATGGGTCTGACGGCTGAGAAGGTGGCCCTGCAATGGAAGGTCAGCCGCGAGGCGCAAGACGAGTTCGCGCTGCAAAGCCACCTGAGAGCCTTGGCGGCGCAGCAGGCCGGCGCGTTTGCCGACGAGATCACGCCGGTACAGGTGGTCGAGCGCAGGCCTCAACTGGAGACGGGGCAGGTCACGATCCAGGCCCGTACCGTCAGCCTGGACGAGGGCCCCCGTGCCGAAACGACGCTCGCGGCGCTGGCCAAGCTGCGCGCGGTGTTCGCTGCCAAGGGTTCTGTCACGGCCGGCAACAGCTCGCAGACCAGCGACGGCGCGGGATGTTTGATCCTGGCCAGCGAGCGTGCAGTCAAGCGCTTCGACCTGAAGCCGCTGGCGCGCTTCGTTAGCTTTGCCTCACGTGGTGTGCCGCCCGAGCTGATGGGTATCGGCCCGATCGAGGCGATCCCAGCGGCGCTGAAGAGTGCTGGGCTGAGCTTGGCCGACATGGGTTGGATCGAGTTGAACGAGGCCTTCGCGGCCCAGGCGCTGGCGGTGATCAACACGCTGGGTTTGAACCCGGCGGTCGTCAACCCGATGGGTGGCGCGATCGCGCTTGGCCACCCGCTGGGCGCCACGGGTGCGATCCGCGCCGCCACGGTGGTGCATGCGCTGAGCCGCCACAAGCTGAAGTACGGCATGGTCACGATGTG
>CANFPU010000167.1 GCA_947448955.1 Burkholderiales bacterium | reverse complement strand
GAGTGGTCAGTTCAAGTACCGCGAGACGGTGGCACAAGGTCTGGACGCAGCGCCTGAGGCCTTCCTGGGGCTGCTCAAAGGCAAGAACTTTGGCAAGCAACTGGTCAAGCTGATCTGACGATGCGTGCCGAGACGCCTTCGGCGCCGTTGTCCGAAGGGTTCGCGTCGGTGCCAATATTGCGCTGGAACTGGCTGCAATTTGCCGATCTCGGCGCTGACGGTGTCTACGACATGCTGGCGCTACGCGCCAGGGTTTTCATCCTCGAACAAGGTCCGTTCCTCGACCCCGACGGGCTGGACCGCCGCAGCGGCCACCTGCTGGGTCGTGACCAGGAGGGCGCACTTCGCGCCTATCTGCGGGTGGTCGACCCCGGCCTCAAGTACGACGAGCCTTCGATCGGCCGGGTGGTGCTGGACAAACCGCTGCGCGGCAGCGGGTTGGCTGACCTGCTGGTGACCATGGGCGTTCGCCATTGCGTCGCGTCGTGGGGCTCAACCGGTATCCGTATCAGTGCCCAAGCCCATCTGCAGGGCTTCTACGGTCGACATGGGTTCATGCCGGTGGGGCCGCAATATTTGGAGGACGGTATCCCGCATGTCGAGATGTGCCGTCCGCCTGGGTTGGGCCTCGACATCTAGCGGTCGCTGCGTCATCGTGAGGCCGCCTGGCGGCGTCCACAGGTTGCTGGTCGCTTTGCCCAACACTTCACCAAGCTGCCGTTTTCTGAGAACTTTGGACTGAACTTTGGCCGCAAGCTTTGACTGATTGAAGCCAGTCCTGGTGATGTCGGACCTCATGGCACGCTATGGCACACTCGCCGGCTTCGTCGATGGGGAGGGCCTGCGGGCCAAGTAATTTGGACAAAATTCTTCTGCAGATGGCGACCGAGCTGAAGGTCGGGCCGCGTCAGATCGAGGCCGCGGTTGAATTGCTCGATGGCGGCGCCACCGTCCCTTTCATCGCCCGCTACCGCAAAGAGGCCACCGACGGCCTGGACGACGTTCAATTGCGCGAGCTTGAGGCCAGGCTGGGCTATCTGCGCGAGCTTGAGGACCGCCGCGCAGCGGTCCTCAAGAGCATTGCCGAGCAGGGCAAGCTCACGCCCGAGTTGCAGGCAGCAGTGCTGGGTGCTGCGACCAAGCAAGACCTCGAAGACCTCTATCTGCCCTACAAGCAAAAACGCCGCACCAAAGGCATGATCGCTCGCGAAGCCGGGCTGGAGCCGCTGGCTGATCGGCTCTTCGCCGACCCGACGCTGGACCCGCAGGCCGAGGCCACGGCGTTGATCGCAGGCTATCCCGGTGGCGCGAAGGCACTGGCCGAGGCTGGATTTGCCGATGCTTTCGCCGTGCTAGACGGTGTTCGCGACTTGCTGTCCGAGCGCTGGGCCGAGGACGCCGCCTTGGTCGGCAAGCTGCGCGAGTGGCTGTGGACCGAGGGCTTGCTGCGCAGCAAGCTGTGCGATGGCAAGGATGGCGAGCATCCCGACAACGCCAAGTTCAGGGACTACTTCGATTACGACGAGCCGATCCGCAACGTGCCATCGCACCGTGCCTTGGCCGTGTTCCGGGGGCGCACGCTAGAGATTCTCGACGCCAAGCTCGCGCTCGACGAGGCATCCGTGCCCGGCAAGCCCGGACAGGCCGAAGGCCGGATCGCGATCCACCTGGGCTGGAGTCACGCCAAGCGGCCGGCCGACGAGCTGATCCGCAAGACAGTGGCCTGGACCTGGAAGGTCAAGCTCTCGCTCAGCCTGGAGCGTGACCTGTTCACCCGCTTGCGAGAGACCGCCGAGGCCACCGCGATCAAGGTTTTTGCCGAGAACCTGCGCGACCTGCTGCTGGCCGCGCCGGCGGGCAAGCGGGTGGTGATGGGCCTGGACCCCGGCATCCGCACTGGCGTGAAGGTGGCTGTGGTCAGCGATACCGGTAAGGTGCTCGCGACCACCGCGGTCTTCCCGCACGAACCCAAGCGCGATTGGGAGGGATCGCTGCACGCGCTGGGCAAACTCTGCGCGCTGCACGGCGTCAACCTGATCGCGATCGGCAATGGCACCGCCAGCCGCGAGACCGACAAGCTCGCCGGCGACTTGATCAAGCGATTGAGCGCGATCGCGCCCGATCGCAAGATCGAGAAAGCCGTGGTCAGCGAGTCGGGTGCCTCGATTTATTCGGCCAGCGAGTTCGCCAGCAAGGAGCTGCCTGAGCTCGACGTGACGCTGCGCGGCGCGGTGTCGATTGCCCGCCGCTTGCAGGACCCTTTGGCCGAACTGGTCAAGATCGACCCCAAGAGCATCGGTGTGGGCCAGTACCAGCACGATGTGAACCAGGCTGAGCTCGCGCGGATGCTGGGCACAGTGGTCGAGGATTGCGTCAACAAGGTCGGGGTTGATCTCAACACCGCGTCGGCGCCACTGCTTGCGCGGGTGGCGGGTTTGTCGGCGGCCGTGGCTGCTTCGATCGTGCGATGGCGGGACGCCAACGGCGCCTTTCGAAACCGACAGCAGTTGCTCAATGTCACCGGCCTGGGGCCCAAGACCTTCGAGCAGGCCGCCGGTTTTTTGCGCATCCGCGGCGGCGACAATCCGCTCGACCTGACAGGCGTTCACCCCGAGACCTATCCCGTGGTGCAGCGACTACTGGCCCAGTTGCGACGGCCAGTCCACGAGTTGATGGGCAGGGCGGACGTTTTTCGTGCGCTCAAGCCGGAAGCGTTCGCTGACGAGCGATTTGGCGCGATCACCGTCAGGGACTTGTTCGCTGAATTGGAAAAGCCAGGCCGCGACCCTCGACCTGATTTCAAGGTCGCTCGCCTGACCGATGGGGTCGAGGCGATCAAGGATTTGGCGGTCGACATGGTGCTGGAGGGAACGGTCAGCAACGTTGCGCAGTTCGGCGCGTTTGTCGACCTGGGCGTGCACCAGGACGGGCTGATCCATGTCAGCCAACTGGCGCACAAATTTGTCAACGACGCGCGTGAGGTCGTCAAGACCGGGGACATCGTCAAGGTCAAGGTGCTTGAGATCGACCTAGCGCGCGGCCGCATCTCGCTGACGATGAAGCTCGATGCCAAGTCGGGCGCCAGTGGCCAGGGTCGAGGCGACCACGGCTTCAAGCCTGCAGCGCGCGGTGAGCGCGTCGGCGGCGCATCCCAACAGCCGGCGGCAGGTGGTGCGATGGCCGCGGCATTCGCCAAGCTGCAGACCAAACGCTGAGGACGTTTTCTGAGGCCAAGCCAGACGCGCCGCTACAATCTTTGCTCGTGGAAATAGCCGGTACGAGAGCAATTCCGATGGTTTCGACGCTGCGGATCATCTTGTTCAACCCCGACACTTAGCCGGCCCCGTTGTTGCCGCTGTTCGTCGTTTTCCACCCTCCGAACATGCTAAGCGCGTTCTCCACCGCGCTTTTTTTTTGCCTGAAACGCTTGACCGCCCTCTGGAGCCCCCGATGATCACGATCACGCTACCCGATGCTTCGAAACGCGAATTTGCGCAACCCGTCACGGTGGCCGAGGTG
This sequence comes from Burkholderiales bacterium, assembly GCA_947448955.1. Lineage (GTDB taxonomy): Bacteria > Pseudomonadota > Gammaproteobacteria > Burkholderiales > Burkholderiaceae_C > Pseudaquabacterium. The sequence continues at coordinate 5,212 of CANFPU010000167.1, read as the reverse complement.
GCGGCTTCCATCGGCGCTGGACTGGCCAAAGCGGCGCTGGGGGGGCGGGTGGGGCAGGGCGATGCCGCTCGGTTGGTGGACACCAGTTTTTCGATCGAGGCCGACACGACTTTGGCCATCATTACCGACAAGGATCCGGCCGGGCTGGAGCTGATCCGTCACTCGACGGCGCATCTGCTGGCGTATGCCGTCAAAGACCTGTTTCCCGAGGCGCAGGTCACGATTGGACCGGTGATCGAGAACGGGTTTTACTACGACTTTGCTTGCAAGCGGCCTTTCACGCCTGAAGACCTGATCGCGATCGAAGCCCGCATGGCGGCGTTGGCCAAGATGGATGAGCCGGTCACGCGCCGCGTGCTGCCGCGAGATGAAGCGGTGGCTTATTTCAAGAGTCTTGGCGAGCATTACAAGGCCGAGATCATTGCCAGCATCCCGGCCGACCAGGATGTGTCGCTGTACCGCGAGGGCGGTTTTGAGGACTTGTGCCGCGGCCCGCATGTGCCCAACACCGGCAAGCTCAAACATTTCAAGCTGATGAAGGTGGCTGGCGCGTACTGGCGCGGCGACCAGAAAAACGAGCAACTGCAGCGGATTTACGGCACGGCCTGGGCCAGCAAGGATGATCTCGCGGCCTACCTGCGCATGCTTGAGGAGGCTGAAAAGCGCGACCACCGTCGCTTGGGCAAGGACCTGGACCTGTTTCATATCGATGAGCACGCGCCTGGCGTGGTGTTCTGGCACCCCAAGGGCTGGACGATCTGGCAAGGCGTCGAGCAGTACATGCGCCAGGTCTACCGCGACAACGGCTACCTTGAGGTCAAGGGTCCGCAATTGCTGGATCGCACCTTGTGGGAAAAGACCGGTCACTGGGACAAGTACCGCGACAACATGTTCACGACCGAGAGCGAGAAGCGTGATTACGCCCTCAAGCCGATGAACTGCCCCGGTCACATCCTGATCTTCAAGCAAGGGATCAAGAGCTACCGAGACCTACCACTTCGCTACGGCGAGTTTGGTCAGTGCCACCGCAACGAGCCCACCGGCGGCCTGCACGGCATCATGCGGGTGCGCGGATTCACCCAGGATGATGGCCACATTTTTTGCACCGAGGACATGATCCTCGATGAATGCGTGGCCTACACCACGCTGCTGCAAAAGGTCTACGCAGACTTCGGCTTCAGTGACATCTTGTACAAGGTCGCGACCCGGCCGGCTCAGCGCATCGGCTCGGACGCGACCTGGGACAAGGCCGAGAGCGCATTGATCGAGAGTTTGCGTCGCTCGGGCTGCGACTTCGTGATCGCGCCGGGCGATGGTGCTTTTTATGGCCCGAAGATCGAGTACACGCTCAAGGATGCGATCGGCAGGCAATGGCAGTGCGGCACGATGCAAGTCGATTTCTCGATGGCTGAGCGGCTGGGCGCCGAGTACGTGGGCGAGGACAGCGCCCGCCACACCCCGGTGATGCTGCACCGCGCCATCGTCGGCAGCCTGGAGCGATTCATCGGGATCTTGATCGAACAACACGCTGGCGCATTGCCAGTCTGGCTCGCACCGGTGCAGGTGGTCTTGGCCAGCATCACCGATGCGCAGGGCGAATACGTCGCTCAAATCGCGAAAGAGCTGCAAAAACAAGGGCTTAGGGTTCAAGTCGATTTGCGCAATGAAAAAATCACGTATAAAATACGAGAGCATTCGTTGCAGAAGGTTCCGTATATCCTGGTCGCAGGCGACAAGGAGAAGGCAAGCGGGACCATTGCCGTGCGCGCCCGAGGCAATCTCGACCTTGGCGTGATGCCGCTGGACGACTTCATCCGCAAGATCGTCGACGCCATCGCCCACAAGGTCTGAGCCCAGTCCTTTGGTGCGCATGTTTGTTTTTGCCGCCGTTCGGTTTGGGCCCATTGCTTGCCTTGGGGTTCGAGCCTGGAATGGTTTGAAGGGGTTTGCACCATCGCTACTTTTCTTGATCGCCGGACGCCGAACGTAGAGCGCAAGCATCGACTTAACCGTGAAATCATGGCGCCCAGCGTGCGTCTGAACGGTATTGACAACGAGCCCCTGGGCATCGTCTCGCTGATGGAGGCGCTCCGCCTCTCCGGCGAAGCGGATGTCGACTTGGTCGAAATTGCGCCCACAGCCGAGCCACCGGTCTGCCGTTTGATGGACTACGGCAAGTTCAAGTACCAAGAGCAGAAGAAGGCGGCTGAAGCCAAATCCAAGCAGAAGGTCATCGAGGTCAAGGAAGTCAAATTTCGGCCCGGTACCGATGATGGCGACTACAACATCAAGATGCGCAACCTGCGGCGTTTCATCTCCGAGGACGGCGACAAGGGCAAGATCACGCTGCGCTTTCGTGGCCGCGAGATCACGCACCAGGACATCGGCATGCGCATGCTTGAGCGCATCCGCGACGAGTTGGCCGACGTGGCACTGGTCGAGCAGTTTCCCAAGCTCGAAGGCCGCCAGATGATCATGGTTTTGGCGCCCAAGAAGAAGCAGTGAGGCCGATCTGACGAATGTCAGGTTGCGTCAGACCTCAGGTTTTTGAGAGAGTTTTTGAAAGTCACGTGCCGGAGTTTGGTCACTTCGGCGATGTGAAACAAGCTGCTGCAGGCTCCCCAAGTGTCACGTCCTGTCGTCGTGACCGCCTGCAGATGGCAACCTAGAAGGAGCAGTCATGCCCAAAATGAAGACCAAGAGCGGCGCTAAAAAGCGTTTCCGCGTCCGTCCAGGAGGCACCGTGAAGCGGGGCCAGGCGTTCAAGCGCCACATCCTGACCAAGAAGACCACCAAGAACAAGCGCCACTTGCGTGGCGCAGTGAATGTTCATGAGACCGACCTGGGTCACATGAAACAGATGCTGCCGTTTGCTGGTCTTTGATTCACTGACGGACAAAGAAGGAGTTACCTATGCCTCGCGTCAAACGTGGTGTTACCGCCCGCGCTCGTCACAAGAAGATCCTGGCTCTGGCCAAGGGTTATCGCGGCCGCCGCAAAAACGTCTTCCGCATCGCCAAACAGGCGGTGATGAAGGCTGGCCAATATGCCTACCGTGATCGCCGTACCCGCAAGCGTGTATTCCGTGCTTTGTGGATTGCCCGTATCAACGCCGCAGCGCGTGGTCTGGGCATCACCTACAGCAAGTTCATGGCTGGCATGAAGAAGGCCTCGATCGACATCGACCGAAAGATGTTGGCTGAACTCGCGGTCAACGACCCGGCCGCTTTCGGCAGCATTGTTGCCAAGGTGAAGGCCCAACTCGCTTGATTCGCGCTGCGCCAGTCCGCAAGGGCTGACGCAGTGGCCGAGCAACGCCAGCGTGCTTTGTTCGGTGGCGATCAACGCATTCGAAGGTCGTCACCCGCTGACGACCTTTTTTTGTTTCTGCCCCGACATGAACGATCTTGATCAACTGGTGAGCGCGGCGCTCGCCGAATTCACCGCAGCGCCCACCCCCGCCGAGCTGGAGAACGCCAAGGCGCGCTTCATGGGCAAATCTGGCCGCGTGACAGAACTGCTCAAAGGATTGGCAGCGCTGTCGCACGACGAGAAGAAGACCCGCGGTGCCGAGATCAACCAGACCAAACAGCGCATCGAGGCGGCACTCGCGGCTCGGCGCCAAGCGATGGCGGCTGAACAACTTGAGGCACAGCTCCGGGCCGAGGCCTTGGATGTCAGCCTGCCGGGCCGTCAGCGTGGCGTCGGCGGTCTGCACCCGGTATCGCGCACCATCGAGCGGATCGAGTCGATCTTCGGATCGATGGGCTTTGATGTCGCCGAAGGCCCCGAGATCGAGACCGATTGGATGAGCTTCACGGCGCTGAACAACCCCGAGAACCACCCGGCGCGATCGATGCAGGACACCTTCTACGTCGACATGAAAGACGAGCAAGGTCAATGGCTCAATTTGCGGCCACACACCTCGCCGATGCAGGTTCGCTACGCCCGCGCGCACGCTGCGCGTTACGCCAGCGAGTTGGCCACTGGTCAGCCCATGCCGGAGATCCGCGTCATCGCGCCGGGCCGTACCTATCGGGTGGACAGCGACGCCACCCATTCGCCGATGTTTCACCAATGTGAAGGCCTGTGGATAGGCGAGAACGTCAGCTTCAAGGACCTGAAGGTGGTGTTCACCGATTTCTGCCGCAAGTTCTTCGAGAGTGATGAACTGCAGCTGCGATTCCGGCCCTCGTTTTTCCCTTTCACCGAACCCTCTGCCGAGATCGACATCGCATTCGCCAGCGGCCCGCTCAAGGGCCAGTGGTTGGAGGTGGCGGGTTCGGGACAGGTCCATCCGAATGTGGTGCGCAACTACGGCCTCGACCCGGAGCGACACATCGGTTTTGCTTTCGGCATGGGGCCGGATCGGCTGACGATGCTGCGCTACGGCGTCAACGACCTTCGGTTGTTCTTCGACGGCGACCTGCGCTTTCTTCAGCAGTTCCGTTGAGACGGCGCGCAGGAACCTGCTGCGCAATTCGCGATCGCGATACCACTTCCCTTCAAGACCATGCAATTCCCTGAATCCTGGCTGCGCGAGTTTTGCAACCCACCGCTGTCGACGACCGATTTGGCCCACTTGTTGACCATGGCGGGTCTCGAGGTCGAATCCTTGCAGCCCGCCGCGCCGCCCTTCACCGGCGTGGTGGTGGCAGAAATCGTCGAAGCCGAGCAGCACCCCAACGCAGATCGCTTGCGGGTTTGCAAGGTCGATGCCGGGGCGCATTCTTCGGCTGGACTGCTGCAAATCGTCTGCGGGGCGCCCAACGCAAGGGTTGGCATCAAGGTCCCACTGGCGCTGGTGGGCGCGCAACTACCGCCAGCCGAAGGTCAGGCGCCCGAGTCTCAGGCTTTCGAGATCAAGCTCGGCATGCTGCGAGGCGTGCAAAGTCAGGGCATGCTCTGCTCTGCGCGCGAACTCAAGCTCAGCGAGGACCATGGCGGTCTGCTCGAGTTGGCGCCAGACGCCAAGCCTGGCGACGATCTTCGCGAATGGCTGGCGCTGGATGACACTTTGTTCACGCTCAAGCTCACACCCAATCTGGCGCATGGTCTGAGTGTCTACGGCATCGCCCGAGAGGTCTCTGCGCTCACCGGCGCGCCGCTGACGACGCCCCCGATGGTGCCGGTGACGTTGCGGCACGATGCCCGCCTGCCGGTCCGCATTGAGGCGCCCGAACTGTGCGGCCGTTTCTCTGGCCGCATCGTC
>CANFPU010000166.1 GCA_947448955.1 Burkholderiales bacterium | reverse complement strand
CAGCCCAGCGCGACCAGCAGCATCTGGCCGGCTGAGGTGCCGGCCAGCCGCGACAGCCAAAAGCGGCGGAAATCAGGCAGCCGCAGCAGGCCGGGTTCAGAGACTGGCATGGTGGTCATCGCCGCCGTCTTCGAGCTGCTGCAGTTGCACCAGGCGCTGGTAGATGCCGCCGTCGATCGCCATCAACTCGGCATGGCGTCCGCGTTCCGCCATGTGGCCTTGTTGCAGCACGACGATGTCGTCGGCTTCGCGGATCGTCGACAGCCGGTGGGCGATCGCCACCAGCGTGACCTTGCCGCGCAGCGCGGTCAGTGCCTGTTGCACCTGGGCTTCGGTCTCGCTGTCGATGTGGGCGGTGGCTTCGTCGAGCAACAGGATGGTCGGCGCGCCGGCCAGCGCACGGGCCATCGCGATCAACTGTTTCTCGCCCACCGCCAACCTGGCGCCGCCCTCGCCCAGCGGCGTGTCGTAGCCCTGTGGCAGCCGGCTGATGAAGTCGTGGGCATGGGCGGCGCGGGCCGCGGCCTCGATGGCGGCGCTGTCCATCGGCCGGCCCATCGCGATGTTCTCGCGCGCGCTGGCCGCGAGCAGGAAAGGTTCTTGCGGCACCAGGCCGACTGCGCGCCTGAAGTCCGCGTCGGCGAGTCCCTCGATGGGCTGCCCGTCGATCAGCAGCGTGCCGGGCGGGGCAGGGTAGAAGCGCAGCAGCAACGACAGCAGCGTGCTCTTGCCGCTGCCGGTGTGCCCGACGATGCCGACGAATTGCCCGGGGGCGATGTCCAGGTCCAGCCCGTGAAGCACCGGCCGGCCGGGTTGGTAGCCGAAGCGAAGATCCCGTACCGAAATCCGTCCTTTGCCGACACGGCCCCCATTCGCGGTCTGCGGTGCCTGCGCTTCGCCGAGCAAGGTGTTGACGCGCGCCGCAGCCACTACCGCCTGCTGAAGTTGCGAGAACTGCATCGTGATCTGGATCAGCGGCTCGATGACCCTGGCGATGTAGCCGACGAAGGCATAGAGGACGCCAATCTCCAGCGCGCTCAGCCCCGCGGATGCACTGTCTTCCAGGCGCAGGCCATAGACTGCGATCACCGCTGCCAGCATCGCGACGTTGAGAAAATCGAGCGCTGGCCGCAGCAGCCAGGCGTTGGCGCGCAGTTCAGCGCGGCGCGAGTCGAAATGCGCTTGACTAGTCGCCAGGTAGCGCTGGCCGAATGCCGGCGCTGCACCGCTGGCCTGGATCACCGCCATGCCCGCAATCGACTCGGCAGTCTGTGCATTGATCTCGCTGCGCAGTGCCCGGGTTCGCGCGACCGCGGGTGCCGACAGCCGTTGGTAAAGCCAGACGATCGCGGTGACCGCGGGCAGCAAAGCGGCGACGATCAGCATCAGCCGCCAGTTCAGTAGCGCCATGGTTGCCATCATCGTCGCCAACATGATCGCGCTGTCGAGCATCACGAACAGCAGCTGCACATACAGCGTCTTGACGGCCTCGGTGTCGTTGGTGACGCGGCCGACCAACTGGCCCGTGATCGCGCGGTCGAAGAACGACATGGGCAATCGCAGCACATGGCCATAGACCTGTTCGCGCAAGCGCTGCACCGACCGCATCGCGACGCCGGCGAGCCGTACCAGCTGCCAATAGCGCAGCGCATTGGCCAACCAGCCAGCCAACAGGGCGCCGCCCAGCAATCCGGCGATGGGCAGCATTTCGGCTTGGCGCGGTAGTAGGTGGCTGTCGATGAAGGTCTTGCCCAGCAACGGGCCCAGCGCTTCCAGGCCCGCGGCCAGCACGAGCCAGGCGGCAGCGCGGCGCAGCAGGCCCAGGTCGGGCGACGCGCTGCGCAACAGCAATCCGAGCGCAGCGCGGCGCTGCAAGGCGTCGGGTCGGGTGGCGTCAGTGCGCATGCTTTGCCGCCTGGTGGACCACTTGATGGGCCGCGCTGGGGTCGTCGACGTCGATGCTGGCCAGCGAGGCCTCAAGCTGTTGAACTCGCCACTGCGTGGCGTACCAGCCGGGGTGGCCATCGGCCTGGGTCAGCGCCAACAGTGAGGCATGGCTGCCGCGCTCGGTGATGCGGCCGTGTCGGAGTACCAGGATCTGGTCGGCGTCCATCACAGTGGCCAGTCGGTGGCTGACGATGATCATCGTTTGGGACGCTTGTCGGTGGCGGCGTAGGCTGGCCAGGATCACTGCCGCCGTGCCCGTATCGACCGCCGACAGCGCATCGTCGAGCAGCAGCAGTCGGCCCAGTCCGTTGCTGGCCAGCAGCGCGCGGGCGATTGCCACGCGCTGGCGTTGGCCGCCAGAGAGCGTGACGCCGCGCTCGCCCACCGGTGTGTCGTAGCCTTGCGGCAGGCGCAGGATGTCGTCATGCACCGCCGCCTGCATTGCCGCAGCCTCCACCTCTGCCCGGCTGGCCTCGGGCCGGGCCAGTGCGATGTTCTCGGCAACGCTGGCTGAGAACAGGAATGCCTCTTGAGGCACCCAGGCGACGGCCGAGCGCAGTGCCGCCAGACGGTGCTCGGCCAGATCGGCGCCAGCCCAGGTGATGCGGCCTTGGCCGGCCGGCCACTGACGCTGCAAGATCTTCAGCAGCGTGCTCTTGCCTGCGCCGGTGGGCCCGACCAGTGCCAGTGTCTGGCCGGCCGGCAGCAAGAAGTCCAGACCTTGCAGTGCCGGCTGGGTCTGGCCGGGATAGCTGAAACCCAGATTCTCGACCTTCAAGCTGCCCGGCGCCACCGCATCCAGCGTGCCGCCATCGTCCACCGTCAGCGGCGTTTCGAGCACCGGCGCCAGCCTGGTCCAGGCTGCTCGGCCACGTTCGATCAGGCTGATCACCCAGCCTGCGGCAAACATCGGCCAGATCAGCTGGCCGAGGTAGAGACCGAGACTGGTCAGCTGGCCCACCGTGATCTCGCCTTGCCAGACCAGCCAGCCCCCAAAACCGAGCGACAGCGCCATCGCTGCGTTCAGCGATCCGCCGACCGCTGGCTCGTAAGCCGCCTCCCAGCGCTGGGCGCGCAGGCTGGCGCTGGACGCCGCCGCCGCCAGCCGGCCAAACTGCGCGCCGCTCTGGGTCTCGAGCCCGAGCGCGCGAAGCGTGCGAACGCCAGAGAGCGTCTCCTGCACCTGGTCGTTGAGCGCACCGAAGGCGTCGAGCGACTGGCGAGAGGCCGCATGCAGATGGCGCGAGATCCACCAGAAGGCCAAGGCCATCAGCGGAAATGGCAACAGCACGACCAGCGCAAGCCGCCAGTCCACGCCCAATGTCATCGTCGCGACCACCAGCACCAGCGTCATCGTGCCGTCGAAGCCAGCCAGCAGTGCCTCGCCGGCGGCCATCTCGACTGCATCGACATCGTTGGTGGCCAGTGCCATCAGGTCGCCGGTGCGCTGGGTTTGGAAGAAGCGCGGGCCTTGGAGCAGCAGTCTTTGGTAGAGCTCGCAGCGCAACTCGACGCTCAGCCGGTAGGCCGCGCCGTACAGCAGCAGACGCCAGGCCACCCTCAAGCCGTAGATCGCCAGGCCTGCGCCCAGCAGCAGGGCGATCTCGTGCCATAGCGCCTGGCCAGTCAGGCGCTGTGCGACCAAGCCGTCGACCATCTTGCCAATCTGGCGCGGCAACCACACCCCCAGCAGTGCGATGCCGGCGAGCATCACCGCCGACGCGGCATAGGCGCGCCAATGGCGAAACACGAAACCACCGATCAGGCGGGACAGGGTCATCAGGGGATGGCGAAGCACGGCCAGGTGAGGACCGAAGCCGGCCGCCGAGAGAGCGAGGGTTCAACGCGCGATTTTAAGGGGGGTCCATGTTGTTGTTTCTGCTCGCAGGGCCGATGACTTCATGGGTCATCGGGCGCCTGGTTGCCCCGGCCTTCTGCGGCTCGAGCCCGCCGATCCCGGACCGAGCGATCGTGTCGTGACCGCCTACCATGCGGATCAGCGAGGACGTCGAGTGGCGCCGTTCCAGACCATCCCCAGCCGGAGGCAGTCGTGAAATTGAAGATGGCGAAGAATTCGCTTTTCGCGGTGTTGCTGCGCGCACCTTGGTGGATCAGCGTGACGATCGCCCTGGTGCTCGGCCTGTTGAGCCTGGCCTTGTTGCCCGATCAATTCCGTGTGGCCGGTGTGTTGTCGGGGCTGCCTTTTGCGGTGATCGCCGCGATGGCGGCCTACCGTCAGTGGCATTTGCCCAGCGAGTCGCAGGTGGCACAGATGAGGCAGACCCTGGCCGCGATGGCCTGGCCCGCCTTTGCGGCATTGCTCGAACAGTCTTTTCGGCGCGATGGTTACGAAGTCCGGCGCGGCAAGGTCGAGGCGGTCGACTTCGAGCTTGCGCGACGAGGGCGCTTGACGGTGGTGTGTGCGAGGCGCTGGAAATCGGCGCGCACCGGGCTGGAGGTCTTGCGCGCGTTGCAGGCCGCGCGCGAGGCGGCCGAGGCGGCGGATGCGCTTTACATCGGGCTGGGCCCGATCAGCGATACCGCGCTGCCATTTGCCACCGAGCACCGCATCTCGGTCTGGCAGGCGGCCGGATTGGCCCTCGCGTTGCGCGGCCTGCCCATGGCGCAGACGGCGGTTCGTTGAGTGCCGGTCCATGAAGCGCCGGTCCATGAAGCGACGGTCCCTTGAGCGCTGGGTCGAGCGATGTTTCAGGCATCGCGGATGTCGGCGATCACCGCTTGTCCGAAGTCTGGCCGCTCTAAGCGCGCGAGCAACTGCGCTGCACAGGCTGTCGGGCTGGTCAGCATGCCGTCAGACTGGAACTTCAGGAAGCGTGCTCGGTCGGGGAACAGCGCCGGGTCGCTGCTGCGCAGCTCGACTTGCATATCGGTGTCGATCACGCCCGGTGCCATCGACACGATGCGCGCCGGGTTGGCCTGTGTCGCTTGTTCCAACGCCACGGCGCGGCTGAAATGATCCATGCCGGCCTTGGCGGCGCAGTAGATCGCGCTGCCAGCCATCGCATGGCGGCCCAGGCCCGACGAGATGTTGAGCAGCCGGCGCGTGCCGGTCCAGCCCTTGGTGGCAGCCAGGAAGGTCGATGACAGCAACATCGCAGCTTCCAGCCCGACCCGCAGCCCGTTGACCTGGTCGGCCAGCGGCACTTGTTCGAGCGGCGCGAGCCGACCGACCACGCCGGCGTTGTTGATCAGGCTGACACTGGCCAGCTTGCTGCCGTCGAAGCCAGTCAACCAGGCCTGCAGCCGCAGCGCCACCGGTGCGGCGTCGGCCAAGTCCATCGGCCATTGCTCGAGTCGCAATCCTACGGCTTCGGCCTGCGCTTGCAGCGCGGCGTTGGTCTGGCGGGCGATGCCCAGCACGACATGCCCTGGCAGCAGGCGTTGCGCGACCAGCGCGGCGCCGAGCCCGCGCGACGACCCGGTGATGATGGTGAGGTGTGTTTGCATGGGTTCAGAGCATACCTACGCTGCGGCGTTCTGGTCGGCAGCGGGGCCGAGCGGTGTTCAGCCAGGCGCTGCCAGTGCGCGCGCGATGCGTTGCCGGGCGACGCGGGTCTTGGGCACAGAGAAGTCGAACCAGCTGCGGACATCTTCGTCCAGGCCGATGCCGTGCATGAAGTTGTAGATGGCTTTTTTGAGGCCGACGCCGAGCGCATCGTGGTCGACGCCGGTCGGATCGATGAAGCCGATGTCGTTCTTCGCGAAGCTCACCGGCGGCAGCGGCTGCAATGTGATGCCGTAGGCCGCAGGATCTCGGCCCACCGGTGAATGCACGGTGCAGGCGAAGCGGTGGAAAAAACCCGACTGGATGCAGCCGGCGGCGAACAACTGCCGAACGTACTCCAGCGCGTCGACGGTGTCCTGCACCGTCTGGGTCGGGAAGCCGTACATCAGGTAGGCGTGGACCAGGATGCCGGCATCCGAGAAAGCCTTGGTCACCCGCGCGACCTGGTCGACCGAGACGCCTTTCTTCATCAGGTCTAGCAGCCGGTCGCTGGCGACCTCCAGCCCGCCCGAGATCGCGATGCAACCACTGTCGGCCAATTGCTGACAAAGCGCGGGCGAGAACGATTTTTCGAACCGGATATTGCCCCACCAGGAGATCTCGGTCTCTCGGCGTTTGAGCTCGGCGGCCAGCGTCTTCAGCGCCTTGGGCGGTGCGGCTTCGTCGACAAAATGAAAGCCGGTCTGACCGGTCTCGGCGACGATGGCCTCAATCCGGTCGACCAGCAGTTCGGCGCTCGCGCCCTCGTAGCGCGAGATGTAGTCCAAGCTGACATCGCAGAAGCTGCATTTCTTCCAGTAGCAGCCTTGCGCTACCGTCAGCTTGTTCCAGCGCCCGTCAGACCACAGCCGATGCATCGGGTTGAGCATGTCGAGCAGCGACAGGTAGCGGTCCAGTGGCAGGCCGTCCCAGGTCGGGGTGCCAACCTCGGTGAACGCCACCTCGGATTCCATGAAGTTTCGGTAGCGCACCTCGCCGGCTGTTCGGTGGAAGGTCCGCACCAGCCGACTGGCCGATCTTTTGCCCGTCAGATGCTCGAGCAAGGCCAGCAACGGGCGCTCGCCGGCATCCAAGGTGACGAAGTCGAAGCAGTCGAACACCCTGGGCTCGGTCAGCTCTCGCAACTCGGTGTTGACGAAACCGCCGCCCAACACGGTGATGATCGACGGATCCTGCGCTTTGATTGATTGGGCGATGCGGAATGCTGCGTAGACCGCGCCTGGGAATGGCACCGACAACAGCACCACATTGGGCTGGTGGCGCTCCAGGGCTGAGAGCACCAAGGTGTGCAGCGTGCGGTCGATCAGGTTGTGTGGCGCAGCCAGCGCGGCAGCCAAGGGCTCAAAGGTGGGCTGACTCATCGCCAGCGATTCGGCATAACGGACGAACTCGAAGCGCGGGTCGACGGCGTCGCGCAACACGTCAGCGATGTCGTTGAGGTAGAGCGTGGCGAGATGGCGAGCGCGGTCCTGCACGCCGAGGGCTCCGAATGCCCAGGCCATCGGGTCGCTGCCATCGTCGTCGACAAAGACTTCTAGCGCGTCGAAACGCGGCCCTTCGGGCAGAAAGTTTCGGCCGGCAATGCGATGCGCCAGCGTCGCGTCCCGTCCTTGCAGATAGGCCAGCGTCGGCGCAATCGTTGCCATGTATCTTGGTAGTTGCTCGGCAAATCCCTCGGCCAGTGGTGAGCGCTGGTGTGCCGGCAGCGCATCGATGCAGTCGCCGATGGCGCGCAGCCCATCGATCGAGAGCAGTTGCAGGATCAACGCGAGCGCCAGATCCTCCTGCACCGCGGCGATGCCGCGCGAGCGCAGGAACCCGGTCAAATAAGCAGTCGACGGGTAGGGCGTGTTGAGCTGGGTCATTGGCGGGATGACCGACAGCACGCGGATCACTTGGATCGGGTTGGGCGGCAGGGCAGTGCTCGGAGGCATGCGTGGATTGTCGTTGGCGCCGCCTGCTTCGGTCTTGAGCGGACAATCACCTCCATGAGACGATCGCCCAATTGCGCATCGGCGATGGCAATGGCAGGCACACTGGGCGGCGGTCGCCCCAGCGTGTTGCAGTAGGTCGCTGCACGCGATTTTGAGTCCAGGTTGCGCGCGCCGCTGCGGGCGGCAGCATTGTCGCCTGCGGCCTCGGTCGCTGGGCACTGGTCGGTCAGTTGGCGCTCAAGTGCGCCGGCTTGAGCCGAGGCACTTCAGCTTTGTGGCCTAATCCTGCCTTTGATTCTTCAGAACTCCGGAGTTTTTTTATGGCCAACAAGATCATCACCGAAGCCGACCGCCGGGCTACCCCGCGCCCTGCAGCGCCCGTGGGCGTGTGCTTCACGGCCCCCAAGGGCCAGAAGATCAGCCTCGAGCGCGGTTCACATACCCGCAGCAAGAAAAACCCAGGCAAGCGTCCACGCAAAGGCGGCTGATCGTCGCGCACGGGCAGCGCTGCGGTTCCGTGGCGCCTTTCAATCCTGCCCTGTAGACCTCGGGCGCTTTGGCGTCCGAATGAGTTTCTGATGTTGAGAATCACCGAGCTGCGACTGCCGCTGGACCACGGTCCTGACGACTTGCTGCCGGCTGTTTTGACCCGGCTGGGCTTGGCTGAAGCCGAGTTGGCCGGTTTTGCGGTCTTCAAGCGCAGCCACGATGCGCGCAAAAAGGCTGCGGTGGTGCTGATCTACACCATCGACTGCAGCTTGGCTGATGGCGTGGACGAGGCCGCCTTGCTGGCGCGTCACGCCGGTGACCACCACATTCGACCCACGCCCGACACTCGCTACCACTTGGTGGCGCAGGCGCCGGTTGGCTTCGAACTCGATCGACAGCGTCCGGTAGTGATCGGCTTTGGTCCCTGCGGTATCTTTGCCTCGCTGGTGCTGGCCCAGATGGGGTTGCGGCCCATCGTGCTCGAGCGCGGCAAGGAGGTGCGCGAGCGCACCAAGGATACCTGGGCACTGTGGCGCCAAGGCGTGCTGACACCGGAGTCGAACGTGCAGTTCGGCGAAGGGGGTGCGGGCACGTTCTCGGACGGCAAGCTTTGGAGCCAGATCAGCGATCCACGGCATCTGACGCGAAAGGTCCTGACCGAATTTGTCAAGGCGGGCGCGCCCGAAGAGATCCTCTATGTGGCCAAGCCGCACATCGGCACGTTCCGGCTCGTCGGCATGGTCGAGAAGATGCGCGCCGACATCAGGGCGCTCGGCGGCGAGATCCGCTTCGAGCAACGCGTCGTCGACCTGCAGATCGAGACCGGTACCGGGGGCGCGCAGGTCCGCGGGCTGACCCTGGCGGGTGGCGAGCAGATCCGCACCGACCATGTCGTG
>CANFPU010000165.1 GCA_947448955.1 Burkholderiales bacterium | reverse complement strand
GGGTGTCACCGGCCTGAGCACGACCGCCGGCATTACCAACAAGAATGGCATCACCAACGCTGGCGGCATCGTCAGCGCCGGCGCCACCGCGCTGACTGGCAATGTGGCCGTGACGGGCAACACTGCCCTGACCGGAACCTTGGGCGTGACTGGCCTGAGCACGACCGCTGGTATCGCCAACACCGGTGCCTTCAGCACCACGACGCTGAGCACCACCGGTGCCGCGTCAGTCGGCGGCGCACTGTCGGTGACTGGCGCAACCACCACCGCTGGCATCGCCAACACTGGCGCCATCAGCACCACGACGCTGAGCACCACCGGTGCCGCAGCAGTCGGCGGCGCTCTGTCCGTGGCTGGCGCAACCACCACCGCTGGCATCGCCAACACCGGCAACATCAGCAACACCGGTGCGGTCAGCACCGCCACGCTGAGCACCTCGGGTGCTGCCGGGATCGGTGGCGCTTTGACGGTGGCTGGCGCGACCACCACCGCTGGTATCACCAACACCGGTGACATCAAGTCCGGTACGCTGACGACCACGGGCAACGCCACCATCGGCGGCGCACTGTCGGTGGCTGGCAACGCAGCCATCGCCGGGTCGGCAACGATCGGTGGCGCGCTGAAGGTTGGCGGCATCATCAGCGGCGTGGCGAACGGCGTGGCGCTGAACGACGCGATCAACGTCGGTCAGTTGGCCGATGCGAAGCGTGAGCTGTCACGCGGCATCGCAGGTAGCGCGGCGCTGGCAGGCATCCCGCAGGTTGATCCGGGCAAGGCTTTCAGCCTGGGCGCCGGTGTCGGCAGCTACGGCGGCGAGTCAGCGATCGCCATTGGGTTCAGCGCTCGCTTCAACCAGAACGTGGTCGTCAAGGCCGCTGTTGCTGGCACGAGCGGCGGCACGGCCGTCGGCAGCGCTGGCCTGGGCTTCTCCTGGTAATCAGTCAAGGGCTTAGCGCCCTCTGACAAGTCAACGGGCTGCTCAGGCAGCCCGTTTTTCTTGGTGGGTTTGTTGAGGACTTTTATCGGTGCGACACCGTGAGTTGGCGCAGGAATGGGGATGGTCTACATCGCGCCGCGGCCGTACAGCAAGCCGGTCTGCGCATCGGTGCGCTGGCGGATCACGCCATCGCCTTTGCCGGGCCAGGAACCGCAACCAACTGCACACGACAGAATCCAACGGTCGAGCGACCGCAGCAAACCTACCAATTCGGCGGACACCCGCAGACCGACTGCGATTTGCCTGGATGTGCGCATGGTTTTTCCGCAGCACAGCCTCGATAGGCTAGCGTGGAGTAAAATTTTTGAGATGTTTTGTATGTCGCGCGACATAAATACATTCCTTTAATTTTTACCACCCCTTTTTATCACTGCTTTTATCACCTGTTTTTATCAACACCCATTGACGAGGTCATCATGAAATTTATCAAAATCGCACGACTCATCACGGCGCTGACAGCCGCATTTTTGTCGATGCACGCTCAAGCCGGCGATGCTGACTTTACTTTGGTCAATAGTACTGGTTTTACCTTGCGCGAAATCTACTTGTCGCCCACCAGCAAGGAAACCTGGGGCAATGACCGAATGGGCAATGGCTTTCTTGACAATGGCAAGTCCAGATTGTTCAAATTTGCAGACAAGTCATCCTGCAACCAGGATTTGAAAATCGTCTTCGATGACGACGATTCCAAAGCCGTTTGGAGCAACATTGACCTCTGCTCGGTGGACAAGATCACCATCAAGTACAACCGCAGCACTGGGGTCACCTCGGCGGTCTTCGACTGAAATTCAGCCAACGCTAACGGCCAATACCTGCTGCCTGCGCCGCAGTCAGCAGCGTTGACCCCGCCAGAAAATCGCGCGCAAGCCTCAAATCGCCAGCATTGCGCGTGCGTCAGTGCCGTGAGCCCAAGCCTGCCACCCAAGCCCGAAGTCTTTGCCGCCGCAATGGTTGCGGCCGTTGTGAGGCGCTGTGGCTGCAGACCATCCAGCACGCTGAAATTGGTCCTAGATTTGCGTCCATGCCACTGAAATTTCTTGATTACTTTGACTAGATTTTCAAACCTGTCATGACCTTATTTTTCAAACCAATCCACCGCTTGCTGCTGCTCGCTGTACTGACCTGCGGTAGTGCCGCAATTGCACAGAAAATTCCATCCGAAGATGAGCGGGAAGTATTGATCAAGTCCGCGCTGATGACACTCAACGACGCCAATTTGACGGGCAATTACCAAGTATTTTGCGCGCGCGCCTCCAGGCAGTTTCAGACGAAATGCACTGGCACCGTGATGGCTGATGCCTTTAGAAGCTTCAGAGACAACAAGATGAACATGGAATCCATCGTCGCCGATGAAATCCATTCCATGAAGGAAATGTCGATCGACAAGGACGGCGTTTTAATACTGAAAGGCCGCTTCAAGGATGATGAGAAGCGGATTTCCTTCGACCTCAAGTTCGTGAAGAACGAGGCCGTTTGGAAACTCTTGGGGATCACCGTCAACTACAAGAGCGAATAGCGATCAAGCCGCTTCATCGCGCCGTCGAGTGACGCGATGCGGGCACACCAGGCGCTTCAGCCCGACTGGCGCTTCAACCCAACTGCCGCCACGCCAGCGTCTCGCCGCCACGCAAGGGCTTGAGCTGAGCGTCTCCAAACGCCACGGCCTCGGGCAGCACCCAGGGTTGGCGCGCCAGTGTGACTTGGCCACGGTTGCGCGGCAGGCCGTAGAAAGCCGGGCCATGGTGGCTGGCAAAGCCTTCGAGCTTGTCGAGCGCACCGACCGCGTCGAAAGCCTCGGCATAGAGCTCGAGCGCGCTCAACGCGGTGTAGCAACCCGCGCCACAGACCGACGCCTCTTTCAACACAGCCGCATGCGGTGCGCTGTCGGTACCCAAGAAGAAGCGGTCTGAACCCGAGGTGGCCGCAGACACCAGCGCCTGACGGTGCAACTCTCGCTTGAGCACTGGCAGGCAGTAGTAGTGCGGGCGCAGGCCACCCATGAAAATCGCGTTGCGGTTGTAGAGCAGATGGTGAGCGGTGATAGTGGCTGCGGTGTGCGGCCCAGCCTGCGCGACATACTGCGCGGCCTCCCGCGTCGTGATGTGTTCGAACACGACCTTGAGCTCTGGGAAGTCGCGACGCAGCGGCTGCATCACCCGGTCGATGAACACCGCTTCACGGTCGAAAATGTCGACCGACGGGTCGGTCACCTCGCCATGCACCAGCAGCAGCAGGCCGGCGTGCTGCATCGCTTCGAGCACCGGATAGGTTTTGCGAATATCGGTGACGCCCGCATCGCTGTGGGTGGTGGCCCCCGCCGGGTAGAGCTTGGCCGCAACCACACCGGCCTCGCAGGCGCGGGGGATCTCGGTGACGGCCAAATGGTCGGTCAGATACAGCGTCATCAAGGGCGTGAAATCCAAACCCTGCGGCACGGCAGCGACGATGCGGTCGCGGTAGGCCAGCGCAGCGGCGGTGCTGGTGATCGGCGGGCGCAGGTTGGGCATGATGATCGCGCGCGCAAACTGGCGGGCAGTGGCCGGCACCACCGCAGCCAACGCCGCGCCATCGCGGACATGCAGGTGCCAGTCGTCAGGCCGGGTGATCGTCAGGGTGTCGAGTGGATGTTCGGTCTGTGTCATGGCTTGATTTTCACAGGCTGCGTTGGGCCGGCCAGGCTATCAGGTCCAAGCGGCAATGAATTCGCGCTGCTCAGGCGTCTCAGGCGACTCGGGCGAGCGGTGCCGCTTGGTCATCACCTGCCACTTGTCAGCGATCAACGCCATCGCCTGCGTCGGCGTAAAGCCTCGCTCGACGAGCCAGCAGCCGACCACGGTGCCGGTGCGGCCGATGCCGCCGTGGCAGTGTAGGTAGATGGTGTCACCTGCCTCCAGCGAAGCGTCGACCGCATCGAGGATGCGACGCATCGTCTGCGCCTGGGGCACCGAATAGTCCGCTATCGGGAAGCGCTGACATTGGATCGCGACACCCTGGGCCGCGACATGCAGCGCGTCGACATAGGGCGGCAAGCCCTCTGATTCGCCCGTCAGATCGATCAAGCAATTCACGCCAGCGCCAATGATTGCGCCCAAGCGGCGTGATTGCTCTTCAGCATCGATTCGTCCGGGGTACTCACCGGCCAGCATTCGGCCGGGCAGCAGCCAATAGCAATTGTCGTGAGGCCTGGGCAGCACATCACCCGGCGTTGCCAAAGCCAGCCGGTCGATCGCCAGCACTTCGCTCAGTGGGACAGAATCTTGGACAAAAAGTCCTGGGTTCGCTCGTTCTTCGGGTTGTCGAAGAACTCGTGCGGCGGCGCTTGCTCGATGATCTGACCCTGGTCCATGAAAATCACTCGGTTGGCCACCGCTTTGGCGAACGACATCTCGTGCGTGACGCAGAGCATCGTGATGCCCTGGCCTGCGAGCTCGACCATCACATCGAGCACTTCTTGGATCATCTCGGGGTCGAGCGCCGACGTCGGTTCATCGAACAACATGATCTTGGGTGTCAAACACAGCGCTCTGGCGATGGCCACACGTTGCTGCTGGCCGCCCGAGAGCTGCAAAGGGTACTTCAATGCCTGCTCGGCGATGCGTACGCGTTTGAGTTGCTGCATTGCGCGGTCTTCGGCCTCGGCCTTGGGCAGCTTGCCGACCCAGATCGGCGCGAGCGTCAGGTTCTCCAGCACCGTCAAATGCGGGAAAAGATTGAACTGCTGAAACACCATGCCGACATCTTTGCGGACCTTTTCGATCGCCTTGAGGTCATCACTGAGTTCGGTGCCGTCGACGATCAGGTCGCCCTGCTGATGCTCTTCAAGCCGGTTGATGCAGCGTATGAGTGTCGATTTACCCGATCCCGAAGGGCCGCAAATCACGATGCGCTCACCACGCGCCACACTCAGGTCAATGTCGCGCAAAACGTGGAACTCACCGAACCACTTGTTGACGCCCTTGAATTCGATGATGGGGGTTTGCTGGTTCATGGAGCTCAGGTGATTTTCTCAATGCTCGTGGCTTGGCGGCGTCACGGCGCCATCATTGGCGACGGGTGCCGGTGTTGAGATGGCGCTCGATCCACTGGCTGTAGCGCGACATCGCAAAGCAGAAGACGAAGTAGATCGCCGCAACGAAGAACTGGCCTTCGAGGAAGAACTTGCGCCAGTTGGCGTCGCCTAGCGCGAGTTGCAGCGCGCCAGTCAGGTCGTAGAGACTGACGATCGTTACCAGCGAGGTGTCCTTGAACGCACCGATAAAGGTGTTCATGATCGCCGGCACAACCAGCCGCAGCGCCTGCGGCAACACGATCATCCGCGTGGCCTGCCAGTCGGACAATCCAAGCGACTGCGCCGCCTCGAGTTGGCCCTTGGGCAGCGCCTGGAGGCCGCCGCGCACCACCTCGGCCAGGTAGGCCGCGGTAAATAGGGTCATGCCCACCAGCACCCTCAGCAATACGTCGATCGTCGTGCCCTGCGGCATGAACAGCGGAAACATGAAGGAGGCCATGAACAGCACCGAGATCAGCGGCACACCGCGGATCAACTCGACATAGAGCACACACAGCGTGCGGATGCCAGACATCCGCGACTGCCGACCCAGGGCCACCGCCACGGCCAGCGGAAAAGCCAGCATCAGGCTGATCGTCGACAGCAGCAGTGTCAACGGGAAACCACCCCAGCGCCCGGTCTCGACCGGGCTGAGCCCGAACAAGCCACCGAGCATCAGTGTGAAAAAGGCAACAACGACGACGACCCAGGCCAGCAGCAAGCCACGGCGCCAAAACGGTCGGTAGCAACTCGCTGCCAGCAAACCCGTCAACAACGTGCAGGCCACCAACGGCCGCCACTGCTCGGCAAAAGGGTAGCGGCCAAACAGGATCAAGCGATATTTCTCTGCCACCACGCCCCAGCAAGCCCCCATCTCGGCAGCGGCCCGGCAGGCCGCGTTGTCGGGACGGAACACCGCATTCACGAGCGCCCACTGCAGTAAATGCGGCAGCGTCAGCGAGAGCAATGCCAAGACCACCAGCGTGGCCAGCGTGTTGCGCCAGCCATCGAACAAATTGCTACGCAACCATGCCGCCAGACCACTGGCAGCGCGCGGAGGCGGCCGTGAAGCGATCGGCTTGAAGTGGATCGCCTCAGGCGTCAGGTGCGGCGTGGTCATTCGGGTCAGCGCTCCTTGATCAGCGAGCGCTTGTTGTACGCATTCATGAAGGCTGCCGTCAGCAACGACAGCGAGAGATAGCAGGCCATCACCAGCGCAATGCACTCGATCGCCCGCCCAGTCTGGTTCAACGAGGTGTTGGAGATCGACACCAGGTCGGGGTAGCCCACCGCCACCGCGAGCGAAGAATTTTTGGTCAGGTTCAGGTACTGGCTGGTCAGCGGCGGGATGATCACCCGCAGCGCTTGCGGCATCTGCACCAGCCTAACCTCCATTCGGCGCGACAGACCCAGCGCCGCTGCTGCCTCGTGCTGGCCGAAAGGTACCGCCTGGATGCCCCCGCGGACGATCTCGGCGATGTAGGAGGCGGTGTAGACGGTCAGGCCGATCAACATCGTCAGGAACTCGGGCGTCACCGCGCCGCCGCCCACGACGTTGAGTTCGGTCTTTTCCGGGATGTCCAAGCCGCCTGGCGCACCGCCGACCAGCCAGCCCAGCAAGCCACCCACCACCAAGATCCCCAGGCCGGGCCAGAACACCGGCCGTGCCACGCCCGTGGCGTGGAGATGCGATCGCGCAGCGCGGGCCCAAGCCCAAGCCCCGATCCCGCCAGCCACCAGCCCAGCCAGCGTCAGCCAATGGCCGGCGGACCACAGCGGGATCGGATACTGCAGGCCGTTCTTGCTAAAAAAGACGCCAGTCAGCGGTTGCAGCGCAGTCTCGATCGGCGGCAGCAACTCGGTCATCACGAAATACCAGATGAACAACTGCAACAGCAGCGGCACGTTGCGGAAGACCTCGACATAGGCGCCACACAGCGTGCGCAACAGAAAGTTGTGCGACAGCCTGCCGATCCCCACCAGCGTGCCCAACAACGTCGCGAACAAGATCCCAAGGATCGCCACGCGCAAGGTGTTGGACAGCCCGACCAGGAAGGCCTTGCCATAGCTCTCGGCCGAGTCGAACGGCACGACCGACTCGCCAATCGAAAACCCCGCGGGCTGGGCAATGAAGTCGAAGCCGCTCTGGATGCCGCGCAGACGCATGTTGAGCAGCGTGTTGTGCATCAAGTAGGCGCCCAGCGCCATCACCAGTGCCACCGCAATCAGCTGGTAGACCAGATTGCGGAACGCCTTGCTGCGCCAGCTGAAACTGCGGGCCTTCGGCGGCGGAGAAGAGGGAGGCATGCGGATCGGGCGCCGAAGGCTGCCAGGAGATCAGCGCACCGGCGGGGCGTACATGAAGCCGCCCTTGCTCCACAGGTTGTTGGCGCCGCGCGGCAGTTTCAGTGCCGATTTTGGACCCACATTGCGCTCGAAGATTTCACCGTAATTGCCAGTGGCCTTGATCGCGCGATAAGCCCAGTCCTTGTCAAGACCCAGCAGCTTGCCGGTGTCCTCGGAGGTCCCCAGAATACGCTGCACTACCGGGTCAGTGCTGGTCTTCATCTGGTCGACATTGGCCTGGGTGATGCCGTACTCTTCGGCCTCGATCAGCGCAAAGACGACCCACTTGACGATCGCGAAGAACTCATCATCACCGCGGCGCACCGACGGCCCGAGCGGCTCTTTGGAGATCAGCTCGGGCAGGATCACGTGGTCTTCGGGATTGCCAGCTTCCTTGTTGCGCACCGAAGCCAGACCAGAAGCGTCGGTGGTGTAGGCTTGGCAGCGGCCTGAGAAGTAAGCCTTGTTGGTGGCTTCCTGGGTCTCAAACACGACCGACTTCATGTTCAGGCCGGCGGCCTTGGAGTAATCGGTCAGGTTCTTCTCGGTGGTGGTGCCCGACTGCACGCAGACCGTGGCACCCTTGAGTTGCTTGGCGCTGGTGATCTTGGACTTCTTGGTGACCATGAACCCCTGGCCATCGTAGTACGTGGTGCCCGTGAAATGCAGACCCAGCGACGCGTCGCGCGTCAGCGTCCAGGTGGTGTTGCGTGACAGGACATCGATCTCACCAGCCTGCAGCGCGGCAAAGCGCTGCGCTGCGTTCAACGGCACCCACTTGATCTTGCTGGCATCGCTGAGCAGGGTCGCGGCCACAGCCTTGCAGACATCGACGTCCAAGCCGGCCCAGTTGCCTTGGCTGTCTGCAGCCGAGAACCCTGGCAAGCTGGGGTTGACACCGCAGACCAGTTGGCCCCGTTGCTTGATGGTGTCGATGGTCTTGCCGGCCTGCGCTGGCAAGGTGGCTGCCAGTGCACCCAGAGCGATCAGCGCGCCAAGCGCGTTCTTGAGAGGAGACTTGGTCATGGTTTTGATCTCGTGGTTGTGGGACTTGTTGATACCCCGAGCACCGGGGCGCCGCGACATGATGGAAAAGGCCAAGAAGTATAGGACGATCGCCTGAACCAACCACAGGTCTGTCGGCACCGGGCGACAAGCACCGATTGACGAACGCTAGCAACAATCGTTCCATTTGACGAAAACTGAGCTCAAAACTTGGCTGACAGCGACGACGCAAATCATCGACGTTGCCTGCAGCACCGCCGCCCAGCCTGACTCCGCCGCGGCTCAACAGCCTTGCTGCAAAAACGCCCACAAAGCCTGCACAGCCGCCTTTTTGTAGCGCGACGATTCTGCCCGCTCGCGATAGATGCGCACCTCCATCGTCAGCTCGCCCACACCGGGTGCCGAGGCAGAGACCAGGCGGCCGCTCTTGAGTTCTTGCCGTACCGAGCTGGCTGGCAAGAAT
>CANFPU010000164.1 GCA_947448955.1 Burkholderiales bacterium | reverse complement strand
TGGCGAGATGTCGGCGCAGATGGTCGGTCGCGTCACGGATCTCGCGCTCGCCGGGCAAGAAGACCAGAATGTCGCCGCTAGCCCCGCCCTGCCACAACTCGTCGACCGCGTCGGCAATGGCTTCGTCCAAGCCGTACTCACGTTTGTCTTCAAAAGGGCGCCAGCGCTGCTCGACAGGGAACAGCCTGCCGCTCACCTGGATCACCGGCGCCAAGCCACGGACCGACGCAAAGTGATGCGCGAAGCGATCAGCGTCGATCGTCGCCGAGGTGATGATGATCTTCAGGTCGGGCCGGCGCGGCAAGAGCTGGCACAGATAGCCGAGCAAAAAGTCGATGTTGAGGCTGCGCTCGTGCGCCTCGTCGATGATCAAGGTGTCGTACTGGCGCAGCTCTGGGTCGCCTTGGGTTTCTGCCAGCAAGATACCGTCGGTCATCAGTTTGACGCTGGCGCCGGGCTGAAGCCGGTCCTGGAAGCGCACTTTGTAGCCCACCACGTCACCCAGCGGTGATTGCAACTCGTCGGCGATGCGCTTGGCCACGCTGGTGGCCGCGAGTCTGCGCGGCTGGGTATGGCCGATCAACCCGCGCCCGCCAGCACCGATGCCACGGCCGAGTTCGAGCGCGATTTTCGGCAGCTGGGTGGTCTTGCCCGACCCGGTCTCGCCGCAGACGATCACGACCTGGTGATCGGCGATCGCGCGGGCAATCTCCTCGCGCCGGGCGGAGACCGGCAGCGATTCTGGGTAGGCAATCTTGGGGATCGGCGTGGCCACTCGCGGCGGGCGATCTTGCCTTGCCGAACGCTCTGGGCGTGGCGGGCGATCAGGCCAGGGTGGCCGCGCCGGGGCAGCGGGCGGATTCACAGCCGCCGCATTATCCCCGTGCAGATCAGGCCATCAAATCGGCCACGGTCATCGTCGCCAGTCCGGCCTTGTGGCGGAAGGACTTCGACACCCGCTGGTCGCGCAACAGCAGTTGATCCACCAGCGGTTGAGCGGGCGTATGGGCGATGTTGATCAGCAGCACATGGCGCTGGGCGCCCTCCTCGTCCAGCCTGCCGCACCAGCCCAGCGCCAGCAGATCTTCAAGCACGGGCTGGACCTGTAATGGATCCACACGCAGCGCCCCGGCCAAGGCCTCGGCGCTGAGTCCTCGCTGCTCATGGCTGCGTGCGGCGTAGAGCGCCTGCAGCAGCGCGATCGCCAGCGCAAAACGTTCACCTGGCCGATCCGGCAGCCGCAACACGCGAAGCGCCAGGCTTGGCGCGTAGGCCGCGATCACCGCGCCGAGCAACACGATCACCCAGCCCAGATAAACCCATAGCAGCAGGATCGGTAGCGTCGCAAACGCGCCATAGATCACCGAGTAAGTCGGCACCAACGCGACGTACCAAGCCAGCACGCGCTTGGCAAGTTCGAAACCAACCGCCACGAACAAGCCGCCCGCCCCCGCATGAGACCAATGTACATGGGTGTTAGGAACGAACCGGAAAAGACTTGCCATGCCGGCGGCAAGCAGCGTGAATTGAACCAGCCAGAGCAGCAAGCCCAGGCCGCCCGGCAACTCGCTGACCACGCCACGCGACGCCGAGATCGCGTAGGAGGTGAGCGACAGACTGGCCCCGAGCAGCAGCGGGCCCAACGTCAGCGCCGTCCAATACAGCAGCACGCGCTGGGCTACTGGCCGAGGCCGGGGTACACGCCAGATCGCGTTGAGCGTGCGGTCTATCGTGAACATCAGCGCCAGCGCCGTCAGACCCAACACGATCAGGCTGACGCTGCCGAGTTTGCTGGCCTTGCCGGCAAACTGGGTCAGCGCCTGCAGCACCGGCCGGGCGATGGTGTCGGGTACCAGGCTTTGCAGCAGATACTGCTGCAGCGCCAGCTGGAAGCGCGAGAAAATTGGGAATGCGGTGAACAGTGCCAGCGTGATGGTCACCAGCGGCACCAGGCTGATCAAGGTCGTGAAGGTCAGGCTGCTGGCGGTCAACGCCAGGTGGTCTTCCCGAAAACGCAGCTGCAGCGTTCGCAACGTCGCATACCAGGGCCAATGGCGCAGCGCCCGAGCCAGTCCGGCGAGCATGTCGCGCCAGCGGCCCAGCACGGTGGAGCTTGAGGTCATCCGTCTATGATGCCAGCCGTGATCAAGACCGGCGCACCCCACCCCAGCCTGGACCTGCCGACCGCCGGGTCCGACACCCGCCATTCGCCGCACCACTTTGTGCTGGCCACCCGGGCAACCGCCGTGCTGGCATTGCTCGGTTTGATAGCGCTGGGCTTGGCCTGGGAACTGTGGCTCGCGCCCACCGGCTCGCGCTGGCTGGCCTTCAAGGTCCTGCCGCTGCTGATCCCTCTCGCAGGCTTGCTCAAACACCGGCTCTACACCTACCGCTGGGTCAGCTTGCTGGTGTGGCTGTACTTCATCGAAGGCATTGTTCGCGCCACCGGTCTGCCCGGCGGCGCCACAGCCGGTCTGGATGTCGCGCTGGCCTGGGCCCAAGTGCTGCTTTGCACAACCTTGTTCATCGCCTGTGCCGCACATGTCCGATGGCGACTCAAACATCCTTTACCTTCGACCGAGGTCAACCGATGAACCCGCAGGCACTGATCACAGAATTGCGCGAGTTGCTGGGCTCGACCCAGGTATTGACCGAAGGCGATCTTTCATCCTGGGAACTCGATTGGCGCAAGCGATGGCGCGGCAAAGCGCTGGCGGTCGTGCGCCCGGGCAGCACCGCAGAAGTCTCTCAAGTGGTCCGGGCCTGCGCGCGCCATGGCGCGACTCTGGTGCCGCAAGGTGGCAACACCGGCTTGGTGGGCGGCGGTGTGCCTGACGCCAGCGGCAACCAGGTGCTGTTGAGCCTGGCGCGAATGAACCGGGTGCGGGAGGTCGACCGCGCCAACCTGGCGCTGACGGTCGAGGCCGGCTGCGTGCTGCAATCGGTACAACAGGCCGCCACAGACGCCGGGCTGCTGTTCCCCTTGAGCCTGGCCGCCGAAGGCAGTTGCACCATCGGCGGCAACCTGGCGACCAACGCCGGCGGCACCCAGGTGCTGCGCTACGGCAATGCACGAGAGCTCTGCCTGGGACTCGAGGTGGTGACGGCTGACGGCGAGATCTGGGACGGTCTGTCTGGCCTGCGCAAGGACAACACCGGCTACGACCTGCGAGACCTGATCATCGGCAGCGAGGGCACGCTGGGCATCATCACGGCCGCCACGCTCAAGCTGTTTCCACAACCCGCAACCAGCATCACCGCGCTGGCCTGCTGCAGCGATCTGACGCAATGCGTGGCGCTGCTGGGGCTGGCGCAATCTCAACTGGGTGCCGGTCTGACAGGGTTCGAGGTGATGAACCAGTTCTCGCTAGCGCTGGTGCGGCGCCATTTCGACCAGTTGGCGCAGCCGCTACCGCCGGCGCCCTGGACGGTGTTGCTGGAGTACGCCAGCGCCGACGGCCCAGTCCAGGCGCATGCACGATTCGAATCCCTGCTCGAAACCGCGCTAGACCAGGGATTGATCGCCGACGCCGCATTGGCCGCGAGTCTGACGCAATCGGCGGCGATGTGGCATCTGCGTGAGGCCATCCCACTGGCACAGAGCGAAGAGGGCCTCAATGTCAAACACGACATTGCGCTGCCCGTCTCCGCGATCCCAGCGTTCTGCCAGCGCACTGACGCGGCGCTGGCCAAGGCCTTTCCAGGTATCCGACTGGTGAATTTTGGCCACCTCGGCGACGGCAACCTGCACTACAACGTGCAATGCCCAGAGGGCCGCGAAGGGCTGGCGTTTCTGGACCAGCATGAGGGAACGATCAACCGGATTGTTTTCGATGCCGTCCAGGCCTGCCAAGGATCATTCTCAGCAGAGCACGGCATCGGCGCGCTCAAGCGAGACGACCTGGCCGAGCGCAAATCACCCGTTGCATTAGGCATGATGCGTGCGATCAAGCAAGCCCTTGACCCGCAAGGCAGGCTCAATCCAGGACGATTACTTTAGGCGTTAGGCGTTAGGCGTTCAGTGGGCAGGACCTTTGAGCCCGGCCGGCAGCGGCAAAGCCATCACCTCGATGCCCTCTTCGGCGAGTGCCGCACGCTCATGCGCCGTGGCTTGGCCACGAATACCGCGGTGCGCGGACTCACCGTAATGGATGCGCCGCGCTTCCTCAGGGAAACTCTCGCCGACGTCCTCGGTGTTCTGCAGCACATGGTCGACCGCCTGCAGCCAAAGCGCTTGCATGTCGGCCGGTGACAACTCGGCAGGAGACGCCGCGGGCTTGGCAACGGCCAATGACTTGTCGGCCGCAGGTTGTGCAGGCTCACGGGCACCCGATAGGTTGAGACGTGGCGCGCTGGGCAACCTGCTGATGGACTTGTCGGCGCACATCGGGCACTCAATGACCTTCCTGGCGTTCTGGTCCAGGAAGTCCTCTTCAGACCCAAACCAACCTTCGAATGCATGGTGGTGGGCGCAGCGCAAATTCAAGACCTTCATCGTGCGCGCATTATCGGCGGCTCGCCGTCATGGGTTCGACTGCCAATCGAGTGGCCACAGACCGGCTCGCCATTTTTTGCAGCCACTGCAACGCGATCAGGGTTTTGACATCGCTGAGTTCGCCACGCGCCGCCAAGGCGTCGAGTTCGGTCTCGGTCACCAGGCAGACATCGATCAATTCGCCATGGTCGAGCGCAGGCTGGCCCGCCCGCAATCCGCGCGCAAACCAAATCTCAATGCCTTCTGTGGAATAAGCGCAGGCGTTGTGAATGCGGCAGGCGCGAGCCCATTCGGCGGCTTCATAACCCGTCTCCTCGGCGAGTTCGCGCTGGCCGCAGGCCAGCGCGGGCTCGCCAGCCTCAAGCTTGCCGGCGGGGAATTCCAGCATCACGCGCCCCAGCGCATACCGGTACTGCCGCTCCATCACCAGACGACCATCGTCGAGCATCGGCAACACCATCACCGCACCGGGGTGGACGATGTACTCGCGCGTCGCTGTTTGCCCGTCAGGCAAGGCGACGATGTCACGCCGCACATCCAGAAAGCTGCCGCGATAAACCTGTGTACCGCCAATGCAGCGTTCAATCAGGTGAGCATCCTTCATACCGAATCTGGGCTCTCACCACTCGAACAGGATTCGGCCTCGCGGCAAAGCAGTTTCAGGTTGCCAGCGCCCGCAGGATCGCATCCCGACATATCGCCATCAAGCCACCCGGCAGCAGACCAAAGCCCAGCACCGCCACCCCGTTGAGCGCAAGCAGCGCACTGATGCCACCCGATTGCAGCGGCTGCGAGGCATCGGTGGGCGGGTCGAAATACATCACCTTGACGACCCGCAGGTAGTAGAAAGCACCGACCAACGACAAAATCACCGCGATCACTGCCAACACGATGTAAGCGGGCAGATTGGTCGTGATCAAGGCCTGCAGAATCGACAGCTTGGCGTAAAAGCCAACCATCGGCGGTACGCCGGCGAGCGAGAACATGAACAGCGTCATGACGCCGGCCAGCCAGGGCGCGCGCTTAGCCAGGCCCGCCAGGTCGCTGATTTCCTCGCTTTCAAAACCGACGCGAGACAGGAACATGATCAGGCCGAAAGTGCCCAGCGTCGTGATGACATAGCTGACGACATAGAACATCGCCGAGCTGTAGGCATTGCCGGCTGACAGCGTGTTGCCGCTAACCACGCCAGCCGTCATCGCCAGCAGCATGAAACCCATTTGCGAGATCGTCGAATAAGCCAGCATGCGCTTGAAGTTGGTCTGCGCAATCGCCGCGAGATTGCCGATCACCAGCGATGACACCGCCAGCACCATCAACATCTGCTGCCAATCCACTGCCAGCCCCAACATGCCCTCGACCAACAAGCGGATCGTGATCGCAAACGCCGCCAGCTTGGGCGCTCCGCCGATCAACAGCGTGACCGCTGTCGGCGCGCCTTGG
Organism: Burkholderiales bacterium; assembly: GCA_947448955.1. GTDB lineage: Bacteria > Pseudomonadota > Gammaproteobacteria > Burkholderiales > Burkholderiaceae_C > Pseudaquabacterium. The sequence continues at coordinate 3,006 of CANFPU010000164.1, read as the reverse complement.
TAAACATCGGGCACCCACATGTGGAAGGGCACCACACCGAGCTTGAAAGCCAACCCGGCAACGATGAACACGACGCCAAAGGTCAGCACCGTGCCATTGATGCGACCGGTCGAGATGGCATTGAAGACCTCGTTGATCTCAAGCGATCGGGTCGCGCCATACATCATCGACAAGCCGTAGAGCAAGAAACCCGACGCCAGCGCGCCGAGCACGAAGTATTTCATCGCCGCTTCGGTGGACACGCCGTGGTCGCGGCGCAGCGCCACCAGCGCGTACAGCGACAGGCTCATCAATTCCAGCCCGAGGTAGACCACCAACAAGTTGTTGGCCGAGCACATCACGGTGATGCCCAACAGCACAAACATCGACAGCGTGAAGAACTCGCCTTTGAGCATGTCGCGGCTGGCGATGTATGGCTGGGCATAGGCGATCGTGACCATCACCGCCAGCGTTGCGAAAAAGGCCAGCAAATGACCCATCGGGTCGCCGACCATCATGCGCTGCATGCCGTAAATCGTCGCGCCACCGTCGTAGAAGATCCAGTGCAATGCAGCCACCGCCGCCAGGCTGGCCTGAGCCAACCAGAAAGTCGGGCGGCGCTTGGGGTCGGTGACGAACAAATCCAGCAAAGCGACAGCACAAGCCAGCAGCAGCAGCAGGGCTTCGGGGTAGACGACGGGCCAGTTCATTGGGTTCATGTTTTCTTGTGCTCCGAATCAGCCGCCGCCGCAGCGCCGCCAGGCAGCGCAAACCCTTTGAGGGGCCGCGAACAACGTGAGCGTGGGGGCTTCATGTCAATGCAGCTTGGAGACTGCGACATGTTTGAGCAACTCGGCCACCGACACCTGCATCACATCGGTGAAAGGCTTGGGGTAGACGCCCATCCCGAGCGTGGACAAGGCCAACACGGCCATGATGCCGAACTCGCGGGCGTTGAGGTCCGTCAGGTCGCGAACATGGTGGTTGGTCACCGCGCCGAAATAGACCCGCTTGTACATCCAGAGCGAATAAGCGGCGCCCGAGATCAGCGCGGTCGCAGCGATCGCACCGAGCCAGAAATTGAACGACACCGCACCCAGGATCACCATCCACTCGCCGACGAATCCACCGGTACCCGGCAAACCGCAGTTGGCCATCGTGAAGAACAGCGCGAAGGCCGCAAATTTGGGCATGGTGTTGACGACGCCACCATAACTGGCAATGTCACGCGAATGCACCCGGTCGTACAACACGCCGATGGCCAGGAACATCGCGCCCGAGACGAAGCCGTGCGAGATCATCTGCACCAAGCCACCCGAAACGCCGAGTTCGTTGAAGATGAAAAACCCCAAGGTGACGAAACCCATGTGAGCGATCGACGAATAGGCCACGAGCTTCTTCATGTCCTGCTGTACCAATGCCACCAGACCGATGTACACCACCGCGATCAGGCTTAGCGAAATGATGACCCATGCATATTGATGCGAAGCATCTGGAGCGATGGGCATCGAGAAGCGCAAGAAGCCGTATGCTCCGAGCTTGAGCATGATCGCCGCGAGCACCACCGAGCCGCCAGTAGGCGCCTCAACGTGAGCATCTGGCAGCCAGGTGTGCACCGGCCACATCGGCACTTTGACCGAAAAGGCCGCGAAAAACGCGAAGAACAGCCAGGCCTGCTGGTGCAGATCCAAGGGCAGCTTGTGCCAACTCGCGATGTCAAAGCTGCCGCCCGACTTGTAGTACAGGTAAATCAACGCCACCAGCATCAAGAGCGACCCCGCCAGCGTGTAGAGGAAGAACTTGAACGCCGCGTAAACCCTGCGCGGGCCGCCCCAGACGCCGATGATGATGTACATCGGGATCAGTGTGGCCTCGAAAAACACATAAAACAACAGACCATCGGCGGCACAAAAAACGCCCACCATCAGACCCGACAAGATCAAGAAGGCACCCATGTACTGGGCCACGCGATCGGTGATCACTTGCCAGCCCGCCACCACAACGATGACGTTGATGAAAGCGGTCAGCAGCACGAACCAAACCGAAATACCGTCAACACCGAGGTGATAGTGCACATTGAAACGCGCGATCCAGGGCAAGTTCTCCTGGAACTGCAGCGCCGCACTGGCATTGTCAAAGCCTGTGATCAGCGGAATCGTGACCAGGAAACTAGCCACCGCACCGACCAGCGCCAACCAGCGCGCCGCGCCAGGTTGGTCATCGCGGCCCAGCGCCAGCAACAAGATGCCAACAGCGATCGGCAGCCAGATCGAAACACTCAGAAGTCCGAAACCCATTTTTATTCTCCGCCCTGCCGTATCAACGGCCAGCCAGACCGGAAAGGAAAGGCATCAGCACGGCGGGCCACAACTGCCAAGTGAGCATGCCGAAAACCCCCAGCAGCATCACCAGTGCATACCAGTAGACATGGCCTGTTTGCACCAACTTCGTCAGATGAGCCAACAAGCCAACGGCCCGAGCGGATCCGTTGATCAGCACGCCGTCGATCAGCCCCATGTCGCCGCCCTTCCAGAGACCGCGGCCCAGCAGGCGAGCACCCGCAGCCAACACGTTCTCGTTGAACCAGTCGAGGTAGTACTTGTTCTCAAGCACCCGGATGATGGGCGACAAGGCTTTACCGATGGCCACCGGCACCAAAGGCACCACCAGGTAGAACAGGTAGGCCAGCACCACGCCGGAGGCAGCGAGGATGAAAGGCAGCGAGCTCAGCGAATGCATCGCCATCGCGGCCGCGCCGTGGAATTCTTCAACCAACGCCTTCATCGCGTGGTGGTGCTCCCCGTGCACCGTGATCGAATCCTTGAAGAAATCGCCAAACAGCATGGGACCGATCGTCAAGTAGCCGATCACCACCGAAGGAATGGCCAACAGCACCAGGGGCAACCAGACCACCCAGGGCGACTCGTGCGGTACGTGGACGTGGCTAATACCGTGACCATGTTCGCCGTGGTCGTCGGGGTGATCATGCTCACCCGGGAAAGGCTTGTGACGGAAGTTCTCCTGGCC
>CANFPU010000163.1 GCA_947448955.1 Burkholderiales bacterium | reverse complement strand
GGACGGCTACGTCTTCATCACCGACCGTGTCTCGGACATGATCGTCAGTGGCGGGGTGAATATCTACCCGGCCGAGGCTGAACAGGTCTTGATACGCCACCCGGACGTTGCCGACCTGGCGGTGATTGGCGTGCCCCATCCCACCATGGGCGAGGAGGTCAAGGCCTTGATCGTGGCGCGCGACCCGGCCAGTCCGCCGTCGCTAGAGCTGCTCGATGCCTTCGCCCGCCAGCACCTGGCCGGATTCAAATGCCCAAGATCTTATGACCTGGTCGCGGACATCGGCCGCAATGCCATGGGCAAGGTCAACAAGCGCGACCTGAGGCGACCGTACTGGCCCACGGAGCGAACCATTGGGGGCTGAAGCCGTCACGGCACACGCCGGCCCATCATGCTGTTCAGGCGCGCGGCGACGATCTCCGAGGCCTCGGCCATGATGCGGGTGACGAGGTCGGCGCAATTCGGGATGTCGTGGATCAAGCCCTGCACCATGCCGGCCGACCAGATGCCTGAGTTCTGGTCGCCACTTTCGTAGACGGTGCCGCCGCGCACACCGGCCACCAGATGCTTGAGATCGTCGATGGTGGCGCCGCCTTTGCCCTCGATCGCCAGCACCTCCTGGCTCACTGTATTTCTGGCAACCCGGGTGGTGTTGGTCAGCGTGCGCAGGATCAAGTCGGTGGCCAGTTCGTCATTGGCGACGATCTGCTCCTTGATGCGCTGGTGGATTGGTGACTCGACGGTGCACAAGAACCGCGTGCCCATGTTGATGCCCTCGGCGCCCAGCGCGAGCGCCGCCACCAAGCCGCGACCGTCAGCAAAGCCGCCCGAGGCGATCATTGGGATCGTGACCTTGTCGGCGGCCGCAGGAATCAGCACCAGGCCCGGCACATCGTCCTCGCCAGGGTGGCCTGCACATTCGAAGCCGTCGATCGAGATCATGTCGACGCCCACCTTCTGGGCTTTGACGGCGTGGCGGACCGACGTGCACTTGTGGATGATCTTGATGCCGTGTTTCTTGAACTCGAGGATGTGCTCTTCGGGGTTGTAACCGGCGGTCTCGACCACCTTCACACCGGACTCGATGATCGCCCGCCGGTATTCGGCGTAAGGGGTTTGGCGCAGCGTCGGCAGGATGGTGAGGTTGACGCCGAATGGCTTGTCGGTCATCTCGCGACAGAGCCTGATCTCGTTGGCCAGGCCCTCTGGCGTCGAGTGGCTCAGCGCGGTCATGAACCCGAGCGCGCCGGCGTTGGCGACCGCCGACACCAGCGGCGCCCGCCCGACCCATTGCAAGCCGCCCAGCGCGATCGGATGCTCTACGCCGAACATTTCGGTGAACTTGGTGTGAAACATAGGATTCCTCTCGGGTGATGAACAGATGCCGTTGGTTGATTCTTGGTGGCAAGTTTTCTTAAATCTTGTGTCTTGGCGCTAGCGGCGTCAATTTGACGCAGGTCTTGCAGGGCGCTGGCTGAGCTGCAGGGTGAAACGCGGGGTGAAACGCGGGCTGAAACCCTGCCCGTTGCGGCGTTGCTGGCGCGCTTTCGTTGCCACCGGACCCGAGGCGCGCAGCGGCTTGGCGATGTTCATCGCTTCAGCGTTGCGCCGTCGAAGCGCCAGGCAAGCGGGCGAGCTCGCGCCGCAGCGCCTCGATGTCGGCCTGGGCCCTGACCGTCGCTGCGCGGGCCAGCGCGTTGGCGTTGCGCTCTTCGCGGTTGGTCGGGTCGAAGCCGGCGCTGAGCTTGTCTCGCCTGGCGGCCAGGTCTTGTTCTGCACGCTCAAGTTCAGCCATCAAGATGCGCCTTGCTTCGTGGCCGCTGTTTTTCCCCACCTCCGAGCGCCTGTTGGAGGCTTTGGTCTTGGCATCGAGGCTGCTCGGCATCGCTACAGGCCCCGGGGCTGCGGCCGCTGCGGGCGGTGGCGTTGGCGCTGGCGGTGGCGGTGGCGTTGGCGCTGGCGGTGGCGTTGGCGCTGGCGCTGGCGTACCAAGCGCGGGCGGCGTCGCGGGCGGCATCGCAATCTGCGCGATGGTGCCCGCACTCGATGCCGGCGGCGAATCCAGCACTTTGGTGCGAATCAACACCAGTCGTTCTCGGCGCTGCGTGTCGCTTGTCTTGCTCGACCACATCGGCCCGAGCTGCGGCAGGTCGCTCAGCCTCGGCGCCAGGTCCTGGCCCTTGAGGGTCTGCACGGCGTTGTAGCCGCCGATCAGCAAGCTTTCGTCCTTGCGAAGGCTGGCCTCGGTGCTGACCACACCGCGCCGCAGCGAGGGCGTGCCGCCCGCCATGGACGAAGCTTGGATCTGCCCATCCTCGAGGTCGACATGCAAACGCACCACGGCCTGATCGCCTTCGCCCTGCAGCCTGGGCGTGACGCGCAAGGTGGTGCCGGCCGTGATCGGCGTGACCGGCGCGTTGCGGTCAGAGGTGGTCTGGATGTAGAAAGTCTCCGACAGGTCGATCACCGCGCCGATGTTCTCGGTGGTCAAAATCGAGGGTCGGGCATGGATGCTGGCATCGCCTTGCTGCGCCAGCATTCCCAGGCGTGAAACGAAGTGGCGCGCCCCGTTGGCCACCATCGTGGTGATGTTGGCGCTGGCGCCTGAAGGCCGCGCTACCGAGGACACGTTGTGGTGGTCGGCGGGCTGGTTGACCTCACCGCCTCCCGGGGCCAAGCCGCCAGCCGCCAGTCCAGCCTGCCCAGTCTGCCCAGCCGTCTGCCCAACCGTCTGCCCAACCGTCTGCCCAGCCGTCAACCCAACCGGATGCCAGCCGATGCCCAGCTCCTCGAGCCGGTTGGCGTTGACATCGATGATCATCGCCTCGATCTCGATCAGCGAGGTCGGGATGTCCAGCGTTGCGATCAGCTTTTGGTAGGTCGGCAGCCGCTCGGGAAGGTCCTGGACGATGATCGCATTCAAGCGGGCGTCCGACTGGATGGACGGTCGGAGCCCTGGGCTTGGGTTGCCGATCAGGCCCGCCTTCGGCACCACCAATGCCTGGTTGCCGCTGACCAGGTTTCGCAGGATCGTGGCCACCCCGGGCGTGACGATCTGGCGATCGCGGAAGGTGACCGTGCGGTCTTCCGCCGACGCATGCTTGAGCTTGAACACGCTGACCTGCATGGCGCCGGGCACGCTGGGTATCGCCGCGACGGTCGCCTCGACCAGCCGCACATAAGCCGGTGGCCCCGACACCACGACCATGCCTTGCTCAGGCAGTTCGCCCCAGCCAAAGCGTGGGTCGAGCACACGCAGCTCGGTCAACAGCTGACGCAGCTTGAGGCCTGAACCCACCTGGGTGCTGGGCAGCGTGCGCACCACGATGTCCTTGTTGCCCGCAATGTAGAGCGTACCGGCGTGGGTGAACCAGTTGAAGCCGTAGATGCCGGCCAGCCTTTCGATGAACTCGGTTGCCGTCAAACCGCTGAGTTGACCGGTGACTGGCGCATCCAGCCCGGTTGGCATGTCCAGCGACAGGCTGAACCTCGCCGCAAATTCGCTCAGCACCTGGTGCAAGGGCTTGCCGTCGGCCTGGTGCGCGAACTGCGATGTCGGCCAGGGCGGTGGACCGGCCAGAGCCGGTGCAGCCGCTGCCCAGGCCGCTGCTGCCGCCACAGCGGCCCATCGCAGCGGGATCAGGGGCCACGCCTGCTTCACAACGCCATCCGCCAAAATTCCACCTCGTTGACCAACGGTTCCATCGCCTGCGCCAAGGGCTGCGTGCTGGCATTGTCGGGTACGTGGGTCTGTCCGATGCGGGCCGGTACCATCGCAGCGATGAACACGAACCTGGACAACTTGAACCGGAAATATGTGGCTCGCACGCCGCACATGCGCGAGATCGGTGCGCGCGTCACCGCCGTCGAGCCTGCGCGTGGCTCGATGACGCTGCCAGCGAGGCCTGAATGGGTGGGTGATCCGGTGCGCGGTTTGCTGCATCCTGGCGTGCTGACCGTGTTGGCCGACTCGGCCTGTGGTCTCGCGGTGGGCGCTGCGTTGACCGAGCGCGCGCCCTACGCGACGCTGGATCTGCGGATGGACTACCTGCGCGCCGCCGGCCCGGGACAAGACCTGCAATGCGACGCGCACTGCTACCGGATCACGCGCAACGTCGCTTTTGTTCGCGCTGAGGTCTGGCAGGCTGATCGCGACCAGCCGATCGCCGTGACGCAGGCCTCGTTCATGCTGTTGACCGTGGCCGGCGCGCGCAAGCCGCCGCCGGGCGGTGCGCCAGCGCAGAGCGCAAGCCTTTGGACAGCGCCAGCGATCAGCGATCCGGTGCTGGCCGGCAGCCCGATGCCCTATGTGGAATACCTCGGCATTCGCTCGTCGACTTGGGGCGGTCAGCCGCTGTTGCGACTGCCATTTCAGGACAAGATGATCGGCAATCCGTACCTGCCGGCGCTGCACGGCGGCGTGGTCGCCGGCTTCTGTGAAACGGCCGCGCTGCTGCACCTGATCGGCAGCCTGGGCGGCGAAAAGTTTCCCAAGAGCATCGATTTCTCGATGGACTACCTGCGCTCCGGTCGCCCCGAGGAATGTTTCGCCGCTTGCGAGGTCGTGCGCCAGGGCTCGCGGGTCGCGCTGGTGCAGGTGCGTTGCTGGCAGAGCAGTCCCGACCACCCGATCGCGGTGGCGAGAGGGCATTTCCTGCTGTCGGCGACCGAGCCTGAGGCGGCAGCGCTGGATCCCGCAAACCCTCGCCCCGGGGCTTGATGGGCCGGAACGGCGGCTTGCCCAGGCATTGGCTTGGCAACGCGGCGGCAGGACCGGCCGGGGCGTGGACAATCGCGCCGAACCATCGTGCTGATGGACAGATTCAAGGAGACCGTGATGCAGACCCGTCGACAAATGCTTTCCCAGTCGGCCCAGTTGGCCGGCATGCTGGCCACGCTGGGCTTGTGGCCTGAGGTGGCCCAGGCCCAAGCCCAGGCGCCAGGTTTCAATGCCGCGGCTTTCGATGCCAAGTCACTGGCCGATGTGATGAAAGCGCTGGGCGCCGGCGCACCGGTGGTCAGCCGCGACGTCGTGATCACCGGCCCCGACATCGCCGAGAACGGCGCGGTGGTGCCGGTGGGCGTGTCGACGGCACTGCCGGGCGTCAAGCGGCTGCTGCTGCTGGTCGAGAAGAACCCGTCGATGCTGTCGGCGATATTCGATGTCACCGATGCCGTCGAGGCCAACCTGTCGACCCGCGTCAAGATGGGCCAGTCTTCCAACGTCTTCGGGGTCGCCATCATGGCCGACGCCAAGGTGCTGTACGCCGTCAAGGAAGTCAAGGTCACGCTCGGTGGCTGTGGCGGCTGAGCCCGTCTTTGACGCCGCTTTGAGTGCTCAGGCACGCAACGAATTCTGAGGAGAAATATTCATGGCAGACCCGATGCGCATTCGCGCCCAGGCCGCTGGCGACAAGACCACCGTGCGTGTGCTGATGAGCCACGAGATGGAGACTGGTCTTCGCAAGGACGCCGCCGGCAAGACCATTCCGGCCTGGTTTATCCAGGAGGTGACGGCACAACTCAATGGCAAGCCGGTGATGGTGGCTTACTGGGGGCCATCAGTCTCGAAGAACCCCTTTCTGCAGTTCGTCATCAAGGGCGCCAAGGTTGGCGACAAGGTCGGCATCGTTTGGGTCGACAACAAGGGCGAGAAACGCACCGACGAAGCGACGGTGACCTGATGTACTGGATGGGCGCTATGGCCTTGATGGGCTTGATGGGTGCGATGGACCGGATGAGCCATCGGGCCACGCGGTATCGGGCGGACAAGGAGACGAGCGGGCCATGAAAAAAGCAATGACGATCGCTGCGATCGCCGCAGTGGCTTGCGCCTCGGTGGCGCAGACCAAGTCGGCAGCCGATGGCATCGCCGAGTACCGGGCGATGCTTGCTGACGGCAACCCTGCCGAGCTGTTCGAGGCCAAGGGCGAATTGCACTGGAAGACCCGGCGTGGCCCGAAGAACGCATCGCTGGAACTCTGCGACCTCGGCTTGGGCGCCGGTGTGGTCAAGGGCGCTTTCGTGCAGTTGCCGCGCTGGTTTGCCGACACCGCTCGGGTGCAGGACCTGGAGTCACGGCTGCTGACCTGCATGGAGCGGCTGCAGGGCTTGGATGCTGGGGCGATCGCCGCCACGCCGTTTGGGCGCGGCGAGCAACTGGCGATGGAGGGGCTGACGGCCTGGATCTCGGCCGAGTCCAAAGGCCTGAAGTTCGCGCTGCCGCAAGCCCACGAGCAGGAGCGCAGGTTCTATGCGCTCGGCAAGCGGGCGTTTTTCTACCGCGCGGGCGCTTACGACTTTTCCTGCGCGTCGTGCCACGGCCAACCCGACAAGCGCATCCGCCTGCAAGACCTGCCCGAGTTGACGAAGAACCCCGGCGACGGCGTTGGCTTTGCGGCCTGGCCGGCTTACCGGGTCAGCAGCGGCGAGATGTGGAGCATGCAGCGTCGGCTCAACGACTGCTACCGCCAGCAGCGCTTTCCGTACCCTGGCTATGCGTCCGACGTGACGGTGGCGCTGGGCGTTTACATGGGGGTCAATGCCCAGGGCGCCGAGTCGGTCGCACCGGCTCTCAAGCGCTGAAGGATCCGACGATGAACCACAAACGACTGATTTCGCTGATGCTGGCCACTGTGGCCGCCGGCGCGTTGGTGGCCGGCTGCGCTTCGAGGGCGCCTGAGCCTGACATCGATGCGTTGGTGGCCAAGATGATGGCAGGCTCATTCCGTGACCAAGGCATCGCCCTGGTCGAGCGCTTGCAGCAGGATGCATCCAACGCCGCTTGCTCGAAGGCCGAGGCCGGCAGCCCGCCCGACAAGGTGGCGGAAGCCATCCAGCAGGCCGCGCTCAAGACCGTGCGTCTGCCCTCAGACGGCAAGTACCTGGGCGACTGGCGCGAGGGCGAAAAGTTGGCGCAGAACGGCCGCGGCATGACCTGGACCGACGCCTCGGCCGCGCCTGCAGCCAACGGCGGCAGCTGCTACAACTGCCACCAGATCAGCAAGGCCGAGATCTCCTTCGGCACGATCGGGCCCAGCCTTTACCAATACGGCAAGCTGCGCGGGGTCACCGACCCGGCCGACGCGGCCGCCAAGCCCATCGTTGATTACACCTGGGCCAAGCTTTGGAATGCCAAGGCTTTCAACGCCTGCTCGGGCATGCCGCGCTTTGGTCATGGAGGCTTGCTGGACGAGGCTCAGCTCAAGCACCTGATGGCGCTGATCCTCGACCCCAAGTCGCCCGTCAATCAATAGCGGCTTGAATTTCTTGATTGTCTTGAACGTCTTGAGCGTCTTGAGCGTCTTGAGCGTCTTGAGTTATCGGCGATGAGCCTGTCCAGGCGCGATTTTCTGCAGGTGCTGGCGGCCGCCTCGGCCGCTGGCATGGGCTTGGCGCGCTATGCCGACGCCGACGCGGCCACCGCCCAGCAAGGCCTGTACGACCTGCCGGCTTTCGGCAATGTGTCGTTGCTGCACATGACCGATTGCCACGCGCAGCTGCTGCCGGTCAACTTTCGCGAACCCAGCGTCAACATGGGGCTGGCCGGCATGCAGGGCCGTTGGCCTCACCTGGCAGGTGACTCGTTGCTCAAGGCTGCTGGGTTGCGGCCGGGCAGCGAGCAGGCCTTCGCGTTCACCCATATCGATTTCGAGAAAGCAGCGCGGCGCTACGGCAAGCTGGGCGGATTCGCGCACCTGGCCACCTTGGTCAAACAGCTGAAGGCCAGCCGGCCCGGCGCGCTGCTGCTCGACGGCGGCGACACCTGGCAGGGCTCGGCGACGGCGCTGTGGACCCAGGCCCAGGACATGGTCGAGGCCGCCAAGCTGCTGGGCGTGGACGTGATGACCGGTCACTGGGAATTCACTTACGGCATGGACCGGGTGCAGCAAATCATCGCGAAAGACTTCAAAGGCCAGATCGAATTCCTGGCGCAGAACGTCAAGACGAATGACTTCGGCGACCCGGTGTTCAAGCCATATGCGCTCAGGCGCATCAACGGCGTGCCGGTGGCGATCATCGGCCAAGCTTTCCCCTACACACCGATCGCCAACCCGCGCTACCTGGTGGCCGACTGGACCTTTGGCATCCAAGAGGAAAACCTGCAGCAGCAGGTCGACGAGGCGCGTGGCAAGGGTGCGCAGTTGGTGGTGCTGTTGTCGCACAACGGCATGGACGTGGATTTGAAGCTGGCGTCGAGGTTGCGTGGCATCGATGCGATCTTCGGCGGCCACACCCACGATGGCGTGCCGCTGGCGGTGCCGGTGGCCAACCCAGGTGGCAAGACGCTGGTGACCAACGCTGGCAGCAACGGCAAGTTTCTCGGTGTGATGGACTTCGACGTCCAGGGCGGCCGGCTGGCCGACTTCCGCTACCGCTTGTTGCCAGTCTTCGCCAACCAACTCGCGCCCGATCCGGCGATGGCCGAGCTGATCGTCAAGCTGCGCCAGCCGTTTGAGGCCAAGTTGGCCGACCCACTGGCGATCACCGACGGTCTGTTGTACCGGCGCGGTAACTTCAACGGCAGTTGGGACCAGTTGGTTTGCGATGCGCTGATGCAGGTCCAGGGCGCAGAGATCGCATTTTCGCCAGGCTTTCGCTGGGGCACCACGCTGCTGCCGGGTGAGGTGATCACCCGCGAATTGATGATGGACCAGTTGGCCATCACCTATGCGCACACCACGCTCGCCGAGATCAGCGGCGAAGCGATCAAAACCATCCTAGAGGACGTGGCCGACAACTTGTTCAACCCCGACCCTTACTACCAGCAGGGCGGCGACATGGTTCGGGTGGGCGGCCTGCGCTACACCTGCTCGCCTGGCCAGGCCATGGGCCGGCGCATCACCGAGATGCGCCTGGGCGGCCAGCTGATCGACGCGGACCGCCAGTACAAGGTCGCGGGCTGGGCGCCGGTGGCTGAATCAGCCCGCACGGCCACGGGCAACCGCCCGGTCTGGGAGGTGGTCGAGGATTGGCTCAAGTCGCAGCCCGGCGGGCATGTCACGCCCAGGCAGATCAACACGCCGACGCTGGTCGGGGTGCAAGACAACCCAGGCATCAGCCAGGATTGAACAGCGATGAATTTCGAACCGAATTTCAGCCGCTGGCGAAGCT
>CANFPU010000162.1 GCA_947448955.1 Burkholderiales bacterium | reverse complement strand
GGCTGACCACGACGCCGAAGTCACGCCCGAAAGCCCGCAGCCTGGCTTCGGCATCAACCCGCCGGCCAGCCCGGTCCGTGGCCGGCGCCACCGCGCGGGTCTCGTCAAAGGCTGCGCCGCCCGCATCGCCGTACACCCCGGTCGTGCTGCCATAGACCAGCCGTTCGACGCGCCCGCCACGGGCCAGTGCTTGCAGCAAGTGGGCTGTGCGCCGGTCGGTCATACCCTGCGGTGCCGGTGGCGCCAGGTGCAGCACCGCGTCGGCCAAGCCGCCCAGGCGCGCCAACGTCGTCGGCCGATCCAGATTGCCGAGCAGCGGCAAGGCCCCGGCCTGTCGAAGCGTCTCGCAACGCGCCGCAGAGGATGTCAACGCCAGCAGCCGCCAGCGGCCGCGCAGCAATCGCAACACCCGCATCCCAATGTCGCCACAGCCCACGACCAGCAACGTGGGGCTTGAAGGCTTGCGCAGGGTGGGCATAGGGCAATGGCATGGGTTGGGGCAGGCGACCACAGGGCCGAGGTCCGCTTGATGAGACGCCACCTCGGAAAGCAGCGACGGGCACAATCTCGGACCAGTTTACGTGCCGCCCGATTGCCGCCCGATTGCCGCCCGATTGCCCGCCCGATTGCCCGCCCGATTGCCTGCCCGATTGCCTGCCCGATTGCCCGCCCGATTGCCTGCCCGAACCGCTCAACCATGAACTTCAAGCTCACCCTGCTGCCTTCGGGTCGCCATCTCCAGGTACTGGACGGCGAGACGCTGCTGAATGCAGCCATTCGCGAGGGGGTTGGCCTGCCCTATGGCTGTCGGGATGGCGCCTGCGGATCGTGCAAGAGCAAGCTGCTCGAAGGTCGGGTGACGCACGGCGCGCACCAGCAGAAAGCATTGAACGGCGCGGAAGAAGCGGCCGGGTTGATCCTGACCTGTTGCGCTACACCGCAAACCGACTGCGTGGTCGAGGCCAGGAGCGTGCCCGGTGCGGGCGAATTCGCGGTGCTGAAAATGCCCACGCGGGTGCTCAGCCTGCAGCGTCCGGCACCCGATGTGGCGCTGATTCGGCTGCAGTTGCCGGCCAACCAGCTGTTCCGATACCACGCTGGCCAATATGTCGAGTTCATGCTCGCCGGCGGCGTTCGACGCAGCTACTCGATGGCCAATGCCCCGGGTCCACTAGAGGGCCCACCGACGATCGAATTGCACATCAGGCACCTGCCCGGCGGACTGTTCACCGATGCGGTGTTCGGCTCGATGAAAGAAAAAGACATCCTGCGCATTGAGGGGCCGTTCGGCAGCTTCTTTCTGCGCGAATCGACCAAACCGATGATCCTGTTGGCCTCAGGCACTGGCCTGGCGCCGATCAAGGCGATCATCGAGCAGATGCGCGACCAGGGCTTGAACCGACCGGCCCAGCTGTACTGGGGTTGCCGCAGCCGGGTCGACCTCTATCTGCACGATTGGGCGCGACAGGCCGCTGCAGAACTGCCTTGGCTGCGCTACATCCCCGTGCTGTCCGAGGCAAAACCCGAGGACGGCTGGGACGGCCGAACGGGCAACGTTCATCAAGCGGTGATGGCCGATCACCCCGACCTGTCGGGACACCAGGTCTATGCCTGCGGTGCGCCGCCGATGATCGATGCCGCCCAGCGAGACTTCCCTCTGCACTGTGCCCTGCCACCCGATGAATTCCTGGCCGACGCCTTCACCTCCGAAGCGGACAAACACAAACCATGACATCGAGCCCACCTCTATGACCACGACCCGACGCCTGTTCACCTTGGCCGGCTTGACCAGTTTGGCCGGCTTGTCAGGGGTCATGCCGGTCGCGCGGGCCCAGAGCGCCAAACCGATCCGTCTGATCGTGCCTTACCCGCCGGGCGGCCCGCTCGACACCGTGGCACGCATGCTGGCTGCGGCGGTCAAGGACAGCCTGGGTGTGGTGCTGGTCGAAAACAAGCCCGGCGCAGGGGGCAACCTGGGCGCCGACCTGGCGGCCAAGTCGGCGCCGGACGGCCACACGCTGGTGATGGGCGCGGTGGCCACTCATGCGATCAACCCCTGGCTGTTCGCCAAACTGCCTTACGACCCGATCCGCGATTTCACGCCGATCACCCGTGTGGCCCAGGTGCCCAACGTGCTGGTGCTCAACGCCGAGACGGCACACAAGCTCGGCATCGCCAACCTGGCCGATCTGGTGGCGTTCGCCAAGAAGAACCCGGGCCGGCTCAACTACGGCTCAGGCGGCAATGGCAGTGCCGGCCACTTGGCGGGCGAAATGTTCAAGGCCCAGGCCGGCCTGTTCATGGTCCACATCCCTTATGCCGGCGGCAATCCAGCGCAACTGGGCTTGCTGGCAGGCCAGGTCGACCTGAGCTTCGACAACCTGGCCAGCGCCTCAGCCAACATCAAGTCGGGCAGGCTGCGTGCGCTGGCGGTCACCACCGCTGCCCGCGCCAACGCGATGCCCGATCTGCCCAGCATCGCCGAAGCGGGCCGTGGTCTGGGGCTGGGCGAATTCGATGTCGGCACCTGGTTCGGCCTGTTCGGCCCGGCCGGGCTGCCCGCGGAGATGCTGGCCAAGCTGAACAAAGCGTTCGTCGCCGCGCTCGAGGCGCCGGAGACCAAAGCCAGGATGGCGCAGTTGATGGCCGAGCCCTCGCCCAACACCCCCGAACAGTTCGCCGCCTTCGTCAAGGCCGAGTGGGCCAAGTACGGACCGGTGGTCAAAGCCTCAGGCGCGAAGGTGGAGTAAGCGCCTCATTTCGGCTGCAGCAGCTGTAACTCTGCCAAGGTGTTGGCGTTGAAGAATGCGTCCACGTCGTCAAACACCACCGTGGCGCAGCGCTGCGACCCGGTCCATCGATCGATCTTGCGCTGACCTGACTGGGTAAAGCGGACCAGGCTCTCCAGCAGCGTGGCCGCCATCAAGCAAAACACCGGTTGAGGCTGCAGCACGCCGTCCTCCAGCGTCGCAGCGATTGCCAACTCGGCGTCTTCGGCGACCAAGGCCTGGGCCAACCGGTCCACCAGGTTGATGGGAAAATTTGGCGTGTCGCAAGGCACGGTGACCAGGTAAGGCGTCTCGCAGTGCTCAAGACCCGCTTGGAATCCAGCCAGCGGACCGGGGTAAGACTCGGCACCGCCGGACTGCGCATCCGGCCATACCGGCACGCCCATCGAGTCGTAGGCGCCGAGGTTGCGGTTGGCGTTGATGATCACCTGGCCGACCTGGGGCGACAGCCGCAGCAGCGCATGCATCGCCAACGGCAGGCCGAGATGGTTCTGCAGGCCCTTGTCGACGCCGCCCATGCGGCTGCCGCGGCCACCGGCCAGGATCAGACCCGTGATGTCGTCAGAGGAGATCGCACTCATTCAGCTCTCCAGCAGGTCAAAACCTTGTGTTTCGACCTGGACAAACGCCTGGGTGAGCGCTGCCACCGCACGCCAGATGTCGGCGCGCGGGTGGGCCAACACCGCCTCGCAGAGCTTGTCGACCCAAGGCTGCAGATGGGCACGGAAAAACCGCCGCTGCTGCTCAAGATTGCACAGCGCGCCGTCATCACCGGCGATCAGCCAGCGCATCACCTCCAACAAAAACGCGATGTGGTCCTCGGTCTCGAGGCCATCGGCGTCACGCGTCAGGCCCAGCCGCGCCAGGTCGTCGCGCAGCAAGGCCAGCGGGCGCTCGTTGAGAAATCCGCTCAAGTGGTACGACGCGTAGGCCAGCACCTCGGGCCGGCCCACGGCGTGGAACAAGGCCTGATGCTCGGCCGCTGCGGCCTCCACATGGGTCGCGCGCATCGCCGCCACCAGGTCGCCCCAGGGTGCCTCGAGGTGTCCACCGGGCTGCGGCGCCTCGGTCACCGCCACCTTGAACTGCTGCAGCAGCGCGGCGTCAGGCGGTGCCAGCCACAGCCCAGCCAACAGGCCGTACAACTCGGCGCGGGCCAGTTCCTCACGGTCCTGGTCGGGCGCAAAACTCAGCATGCGCGGCGTGTTGATCATCGGGTCGCTCCTGTCGCGCTCGTTCAGAGGTCAGTGATCCGGGTTTCGTTCGGGTCGGTGTGCAGCGCGATCACCCGGCAGTCGCCGCACATCTTCAGCCGCTCGGCAGCAGTACCCTGGAAGGCCGGATGGCCGGAGAGCTTGCCAATCATCGACTCGATCGCCCTCAAGGTCCCGAAAGGTTTGGCGCAGCGTACGCAAGCGTAAGGCGCGACCTCGTGCAACACCCGCGCCGACTTGCGTGCCTTGCCTTCGTCAGCCAGCCACAGCCTGGGATGCAGGCTGATGGCCGACTCGGGGCAGGTGGTGGCGCAAAGACCGCATTGAACACAGTTCTTCTCGATGAAGCGCAGTTGTGGCCGTTCGGGGTTGTCGAGCAACGCGCTCTCGGGACAGGCGCCGACGCAGCTCAAGCACATCGTGCACTTGGCGGCATCGACCCGCAAGCTGCCGAAGGGTGAACCAACTGCTGGCAGCGCGATCGACTCGACAGCAGCCTCGGCCAAGCGCGGCGCATGGGTGAACAGATGGTCGATGGCGAGTTCCAGCGTGCCGCGCTTGTCGGCCTGCACCGCGAAACTGGCGGCCCTGCCCACACCCTGGGCTGCTGGCGCGCCCAGTGCAGCGTCCAGCGCTGGCAGGTCGCGCGCGTCGCGCGCCTCGATCAGCTTGAAATGCTCGCCGACGTAGCCCAGTCCTTGCAGCAGGGCCTCGGCCACCGCCATCTGCTCGGTCAAGGCCTGACGGTACTCGGGCGCCTCCTCATCGGTCAGCAGCAGCCAGACCTGGTTCGCACCCTGCGCGATCGCCGCCAACCACAAGTCCAGACCGATGCTCGCGGTGTGCCAGACAGCCACCGGCAGCACCCGTGCCGGCACACCGTTCAGGCCGATCGCGCGGCTGCGCCGGTCGCTGCGTGCTGCGCGGCCCAGGTCATCGATCAAGCGGCTGCCCGCCGCCTGGCTGTGCAGCATCAATGCGGCGCTGCGGCCGCCCGCCTTGGCATAGGCCGTGAGCATCGTCCGCAGCCGCTTGCCTTGGTCGACCGCGCCGGGGTAGGCAAAGCTCATCGCCCCACTGGGGCAAACGGTGCTGCAAGCGCCGCAGCCCACACACAGGTGCGGCTCGACGACCACGCCGCCGCCCTGTCCCTGTGCCAGCGGGCCGGCCAAGCCTGGACCGGCCGATCCAGTCGCGCCAGGCATCGCACCGCGACTCTTGCCGGTGAGCTTGCCCTTCAGCGAGGCATCGCTGCGGATCGCGCGAGCGGAGCAGACGTCGATGCAGGCGGTGCAGCCGATCTGCTGGTTGCGGCTGTGCGCGCACAGGCTTTGCCTGTAGCTGAAGAAACGCGGCTTGTCGAACTCGCCACTGAGCTCTCGCAGCGCCAGCACGGCCTTGACCAAATGGGCCTGATCGGCGCCGACGTGAAAATAACCTTGCGGCAACTGATGCTGGCTGAATGCCGGCTGATCGCGCAGGTCTAGCACCAGGTCGAAGCGCTCGTCGACGGTCTGAGGCTCACGCTGGAAGTCGATCGCGCCAGCGGACTCGCAGGCCCGCACGCAATCGCGGTGGCTCTTGCAAACGCCCAGATCAACCTGGTAACTGAAGTCGATCGCGCCCTCGGGGCAGGCGTCGATGCAGGCATTGCATCGCGTGCACAGGTCGAGATCGATCGGGTTGACGGACTGCCACTGCAGATCGAACGCGCCCAGCCATCCGGTCAGCCGGGTCAATCGACCGCTGTACACCGGGTGGCCATGGGTCTGGGCCAGCTCGCCACCGGGTCGGTCGATCAGCAGGCTGAGGTCGAGCTTGTCGGCCAGCAGCGCCGCTGCGCGTTCTGCCGCCTCGGCACCGCCGATGACCAAGCAGCGCCCGGCCGAGCGATAACTCACCGTGCCAACGGGCTCAGGGTCGGGCAACTGCGCGGCGGCGATCAGTGCGGCCAGCTTCGGCGTCGCGGCCGAGCCGTCGCGCGACCAACCGCCGGTCTCACGCAGGTTGACGAAGTGGATCGGCCTGACCTGGGTGCCTGCCGCGCCTTCGGTCTGGTCGTTGAGTTCGAGGAACAAACGGCTTTCCTGGGTGCAGCCCACGAGCAGCGGCTCGGCCAGCGAAGCGCTGTGCTGCGCGGCGCGCTGAAAGGCTTGCGCCTCACGCCGGCACAGCAGGCTCAGCGGCGTGTCAAGTCCGTCCGTGCTCGCGCCTGGCGTCTGCGCCAAGGCCTTGGCCAAGGCCGGGCGGTCGATCGTCATCGTGCGGTTGCAATCGCAGATCAAGGTCTTCATCGGGTCGGGGCTGGGTTGTCAGACGAGGATCGGGGCCGGCGGGCGGCAATAGGTTGGCGCTGGGGCCTTCAGGGTCCGGGTCGTCGCTGAACAAGCCCAGCGACTTTGACTGCACCATCTGTCGCAACATGCCCGCGGGCAAGGGGTCGGGCTGGCCATAGTCGTCGATGTAAGTGTCCAAACCGTCCATCAGGTTGAAGTGCGGGTCGGTGAACAACTTCTTCAGCGCTGCATTCTTGACGCCGGCATCCACGCCTGGCGCGACAAAACGGGCGAAGTCAGACTCGCGCGTCAGCACCGCCACATCGGCCAGCGTCGGCGGTGGCATGGCTGGTGTGGCTGACGGTGTGGCCGGTGGTGCCACCAGTGGTGCGACCGGTAACGCCGGCAGGCCCTCGCCAGTAGCGACTGCCGAACGCGACTGCAAGCGCTCAGGCGGCGCCGCGGTCACGGACTTGGCAGCAGGCTCGGCCACCGCCTCGCCTCGGCGCAGCTTGCGTCGCGACCAGCGCGAGAGGAATCCGCCTTCGTCGTCCTGGTTTGGCATCGGGCCGCCCATCAACGACGCTCAGGCGCTTTGAACGACGCCGGTCGTCGGCGCTGCTTGACTTCGGGCTTGTAATGCTCGTCGACAAAGCCCTGCAGCCAAGCACACACCTCGACCGGCAGCGGCAGGTTGTCGACCCGCTCCTGTGCGTCAAGGTAGCGACCGGCCTCGTGGTACGACAGCGTCACCAGTTCAGGCCAGGCCTGCGACGGGTCGTCGTCATCGATACGCCACATCACGAACCAGACCGGCGCGCCAGAACTCAGGTTGAGGTGATAACCCTCGGCCTCGTCACGGTGGAGTTCGACGGTCAGCCCCGGGTGCAGCCGTTGCGCAATGCTGCCGTCATCGCGCAAGGTGCGGGGCTGATCGCCGAAACCACCTTCGTCTTGGACGATTTCAACCATGGCAAACGACCAGTCCTGCCAGACATTGGGCTGCCGGCGACGCTCGATCACCACGGCGACAGGAATGGAAGGACGTTGGGCCATCAACGCGCGAGTCTAGCCTCGACCAGGGGCTCCACAGCGGTAACAGGGTCTGCGCGCCGCGCTGCCAGGGTTTGTCCCAGGGCCGCCAGGAAAACCGACAAGGTCGCCAGAAATCGCTCGAAAACCTGTGGCACAGACGCCAAAAATGACTTCACTCACCACAGATTAGGATCTTTCTTGATTGCAATTGTGTAAAGAACGTTATGTAATTGAACCGATATGCTGACTCGTGCATGAGTCTGCACCCATGGAGATCACCAATGAGCAAGACAGCCTCCACCCCCTTGTCACGGCGCAGCTTGTTTGCAGGTGCCGGTACTGCAGGCGCGCTGGCTGCGGCTGCGGCGGTGTTGCCGCTACAACGTGAGGCCCAACCCGTGGCAGCGGCCAAGCCCGCGCCAGAAGCCGGTGGAGGCTATCAGCTCACCGCCCATGTACAGCGCTACTACCAGACCACCAAGGTCTGAAGCCGGAGGCCGACCATGTTGCTGACCCGCAGATCCAACCCCGTATCCAACACTGGGCCGACGCCCTCCGGCTTGGTGGCCAGCCTGTCGCGAGGGGTGTCGCGAGCGATCCCCACGATGGACCGGCGCGTGTTCCTGCGCCGCTCTGGCCTGGGCGTCGGCGCGGGCATCGCCGCCTCGCAACTGCTGCTGGTCAAGAAAGTGCAAGCCGCTGACACCCCCAAGCCGGCCGATGGCGCGGCCAAAAAGGTCGAAGTCAGGCGGACGGTCTGCGGCCACTGCTCGGTCGGTTGCGCGGTCGATGCCGTGGTTGAGAACGGTGTCTGGGTGCGCCAAGAACCCGTGTTCGACTCTCCCATCAACCTCGGCGCGCATTGCGCCAAAGGCGCAGCGCTGCGCGAACACGGACACGGTGAGTACCGGCTGAAGTACCCGATGAAGCTGGTCGGTGGAAAGTACGAGCGCATCTCCTGGGACCAGGCCTTGAACGAGATCAGCGCCAAGATGCTCGACCTGCGCAAGCAGAGCGGTCCGGATTCGGTCTTCGTCGTGGGTTCGAGCAAGCACAACAACGAGCAGGCCTACCTGCTGCGCAAGTGGATGAGCTTCTGGGGCAGCAACAACACCGACCACCAGGCACGCATCTGCCACTCCACCACCGTGGCCGGCGTTGCCAACACGTGGGGGTATGGCGCCATGACCAACTCCTACAACGACATGCAGAACTCGAAAGCTGCGTTGTACATCGGCAGCAATGCAGCCGAAGCCCATCCGGTGTCGATGCTGCACATGCTGCACGCCAAGGAAAACGGCTGCAAGATGATCGTGGTCGACCCGCGATTCACGCGCACGGCAGCCAAGGCGGACGACTACGTTCGCATCCGCTCGGGTTCGGACATCCCGTTCCTGTTTGGCGTGATGCACCACATCTTCAAGAACGGCTGGGAGGACAAGAAGTACATCGCCGACCGGGTCTACGGCATGGACAAGGTGCGCGAGGAATGCCTGAGCAAGTGGACGCCGGACAAGGTCGAAGAGGCCTGCGGCGTCGATGAGGCGACCTGCTACAAGGTCGCCAAGACCATGGCCGAGAACCGCCCGAGCACCATTGTCTGGTGCATGGGTCAGACGCAGCACACCATCGGCAACGCGATCGTGCGTGCCTCCTGCCTGTTGCAACTCGCGCTGGGCAACGTCGGCAAGAGCGGCGGCGGCACCAACATCTTCCGTGGCCACGACAACGTCCAGGGTGCGACCGACGTCGGCCCGAACCCCGACAGCCTGCCCGGCTACTACGGCCTGCTTGAAGGCTCGTGGAAGCATTTCGCCAAAGCCTGGGGCGTCGATTTCGAGTGGATCAAGAAACAGTACGCGCCCGGCATGATGGGCAAGCCTGGCATGACGGTGTCGCGCTGGATTGACGGCGTGCTCGAGAAAAACGAACTGATCGACCAGGACAGCAACCTGCGCGGCCTATTCTTCTGGGGCCATGCGCCGAACTCGCAGAGTCGGGGCCTGGAGATGAAGAAGGCGATGGACAAACTCGACCTGCTGGTCGTGATCGACCCCTTCCCGTCGGCC
>CANFPU010000161.1 GCA_947448955.1 Burkholderiales bacterium | reverse complement strand
GGGGATTTCCATCGACGCCTTGTCGCTCTCAACCGTGATCAGGCTTTGCTCGACCTTGATGCGATCACCGGGCTTGACCATCACCTCGATCACCGCCACCTCGTCGAAATCGCCAATATCTGGCACCACGACGGGCACGCTGCCGCCGGCGGCTTGCATCAACGGCGCTGCAGCGGGCGCCGTGATGGACGCCGGCGCAGCAGGTGCCGCCTCAGACGACGGCAAGCCTTCAGCGTCGAGCAACAACAACAGCGTGCCCTCGTTGATTTTGTCGCCGAGCGCGACCTTGATCTCCTTGACCACGCCAGCCCGGCTGGACGGGATTTCCATCGAGGCCTTGTCGCTCTCGACCGTGACCAGGCTCTGCTCAGCCGCCACCCGATCGCCCTCCTTGACCAGCAACTCAATCACCGCCACGTCCTTGAAGTCTCCGATGTCCGGGACCTTCACTTCAACCAATGCCATGTTGGGTCTCCTTGCTGACGATCAGGCGTACAGCGGGTTGATCTTTTCGGTGTTCAGGGCGTACTGTTTGATCGCCTCGGCGACCTTGGCAGCTGGCAAGACACCTTCGTCGGCCAGTGACTTCAGCGCGGCGACGACGATGTAATGGCGATTGATCTCGAAGTGCTCGCGCAGCTTGCTCCGGAAGTCGCTGCGGCCAAAGCCGTCGGTGCCCAGCACCTTGTAAGACCTGCCCTTGGGCATGTAGGCCCGGATTTGCTCACCGAAAACCTTGATGTAGTCGGTCGAGCAGATCACCGGACCCGCATGGGCAGCGAGTTGCTGCGCGACGAACGGCACTCGGGGCGGGTCGGTCGGGTGCAGCAGGTTGTGGCGCTCGGCGTCCTGACCGTCGCGCGCCAACTCATTGAAGCTCGGGCAACTCCAGACCTTGGCGGCAACGCCCCAATCCGCTTCGAGCAGCCGCTTGGCCGCCATCGACTCACGCAGGATCGTGCCCGAGCCCAGCAGGTTGACCTGCGGCTGACCGGCTGCGGCCACCGCATCCTGCAGCAGGTACATGCCCTTGATGATCTGGTCCTCGGTGCCAGCCGTCAGGCCAGGCATGGCGTAGTTCTCGTTCAGCAGCGTGATGTAGTAGTAGACGTTGTCCTGCTTCTCGACCATGCGCTTCAGGCCATGGTGCAGGATCACACCGACCTCGTGCGCGAAGGTCGGGTCGTAGGACACGCAGTTCGGGATCGTCCCCGACAGCACATGGCTGTGGCCATCCTCGTGCTGCAGGCCCTCGCCGTTGAGCGTGGTGCGCCCCGAGGTGCCGCCCAACAGGAAGCCGCGGGCCTGCATGTCGCCAGCAGCCCAAGCCAGATCGCCGATTCGCTGAAAACCGAACATCGAGTAGTAGACGAAGAACGGCACCATGATGCGGTTGTTGGTGCTGTAGCTGGTCGCTGCGGCGATCCAACTGCTCATGCCGCCAGCCTCGTTGATGCCTTCCTGCAAGATCTGACCGTCCTTGGCCTCGCGGTAGTACATCACCTGGTCCTTGTCGACCGGTGTGTAATTCTGGCCTTCAGGGTTGTAGATGCCGATCTGCCGGAACAAGCCCTCCATGCCGAAGGTGCGGGCCTCGTCGACCAAGATCGGCACGGTGCGCGGGCCCAGCGCCTTGTCGCGCAGCAACTGGGTCAGAAATCGGACATAAGCCTGGGTGGTGCTGATTTCACGGCCTTCAACGGTCGGGTCGAGCACAGACTGGAATGTACTGAGTGAGGGCACGGTGAACTGCTCATCGGCCTTGGCGCGGCGCTGCGGCAAATAGCCACCCAGCTTCTCGCGCCGCTCGTGCAGGTACTTCATCTCGACCGTGTCGTCAGCCGGCTTGTAGAACGGAATGCCCTGGGCCAGTTGCTCGTCGGAGATCGGGATGTTGAAGCGATCTCGCATGCCCTTGATGTCATCGTCGGTCAGCTTCTTGGCTTGGTGCGCGGTGTTCTTGCCCTCGGCAGCCTTGCCCATGCCGAAACCTTTGACGGTCTTGATCAGCAAGACCGTCGGCTGGCCCTGGTGATGCACCGCGCGGTGGTAGGCGGCATAAACCTTCTGTGGATCGTGGCCACCGCGCTGCAGGCGCCAGATGTCCTCGTCGCTCATCTTCGCGACCATCTCCAGCGCCTTGGGGTGCTGACCAAAGAAGTGTTTGCGAACGAAAGCGCCGTCGTTGGCCTTCATCGCCTGGTAGTCACCATCGACGGTGTCCATCATGATCTTGCGCAGCACATGCTCCTTGTCGCGCGCCAGCAGCGGGTCCCAGTAGCCGCCCCACAGCAACTTGATCACATTCCAGCCTGAGCCGCGAAACTCGCCTTCGAGTTCCTGGATGATCTTGCCGTTGCCGCGCACCGGGCCGTCCAGGCGCTGCAAATTGCAATTGACGACAAAGACCAGGTTGTCTAATTTCTCGCGCGCCGCCAGTCCGATCGCACCCAGGCTTTCCGGCTCGTCCATCTCGCCGTCGCCGCAGAACACCCAGACCTTGCGTTGGGAGGTGTCGGCAATGCCCCGCGCATGCAGGTACTTCAAGAAGCGCGCCTGGTAAATCGCCATCAAGGGACCCAGACCCATCGAGACGGTCGGAAACTGCCAGAAATTGGGCATCAGCTTGGGGTGCGGATAGCTCGGCAAGCCCTTGCCGTCGACCTCCTGGCGGAAGTTCAACAACTGGGCCTCGCTGATGCGGCCTTCCATGAAAGCACGGGCATAGATGCCAGGCGCCGAATGGCCTTGGATGTAGAGCAAGTCGCCGCCGTGGTCTGGCGTTGCCGCGTGCCAGAAATGGTTGAAGCCGGCGCCAAACATCGTCGCAACCGACGCGAAGGACGAAATGTGCCCACCCAGATCGCCGCCGTCGGCGGGGTCGAGCCGGTTGGCCTTGACCACCAACGCCATCGCGTTCCAGCGCATGTACGCCCGCAGCCGCTCCTCAATTTCCAGATTGCCCGGGCAGCGCTCTTCCTGGTCGGTCGGGATGGTGTTGACATAGGCCGTCTTGGCCGAAAAAGGACTGTCGATGCCGGCCTGCCGGGCCTCGTCGATCAACTGCTCCAGCAGGAAATGCGCGCGCTCCGGCCCTTCATTGGCGATGACCGCATCCAGTGCCTCCAGCCATTCGCGGGTTTCCTGGGCGTCGGTGTCGTTGGCGGCGGCGCCTTGAAAGGATTGCGGCATTGCAGACATGGGTTGTCTCCTCGATCCGGGTCATTGGGGTGGTGAGCGGTTAACCCATGAGTTTGGCATAAACGCCGTAATTTCCCAAATTGCGCAACAATATTTCATATTGCGGAATTTCATCAGCATCCTGTGCCAGCAACCATGGGTCGACCAGATAATCCACCAATGATCCCCCATTCCAAAGGCATCACCGGTCTCGGCATTGCCGGCCAACGCCGCTTGATCGGCCGTTGGTGGCGTCGTCAGTCACCGGCGCGCCAGGACAGGCTGGCCACTTTCGGGCCGCTGGCCTCGGTGTTGTTGTTCCTGGCCGCCATCATCTCGGCGTTCTGGTACCTGCGCAACGAGGAACTCGAGCGCGAAGTCGAGTCCGTCACACGGGATACCGAGATCGCCCAACAGCAGATCCGGTTGCGCCTGATCGAGAACCAGGAGCAACTGGTGCGCATGGCGCGCGAATTCGTCACGCGTGAACTCGTGGTCGCGGATTTCACGCCACAGGCCAGAACTTTCGCCAACGATCGACCCGAGATCACCCAGTTCGCCTGGATCGGATCCGACCGCAAGCCGCGCGCCCGCCATTCGGTCCAGGCCGATCGCGAAGATGGCGCGCCGCCGACCAACAGTGCCGTCGTCCCCGGGCGAAGCGAGATTGATGGGGCCTTCGTCGCCGCACGCGACCTGCGCCAGCCGATCTACTCTCGGTCATTCAAGGATGGCCATGGTGCGATGGTGTTCCAAGTCCATGTGCCGATGCTGCACCGAGGACAGTTTGCCGGTGTGCTGGTGGCCGAATATTCAATCGAGGTGCTGATGCGGCATTTCGTGCCCGTCGAGGTGACGCGCCGCCATGCGATCGCCGTGATCGACGAACGCGAAACGATCATCGCCAGCAGTGTGCTGCCGATGCCTGGGCTGGCCCGCCAACGCACCGCCATCCTGCACGATGTACCGCTGGCGCCGGCCGCCAATGGACTGGCGTTGCGCGGCAGTGGTTACCGCAGTTCGGTGGGGTTGATCAGCAACACACTGTTCTGGATGGTCGTGGCGCTGTCGGTGCTCACGCTGTGGATGCTGCTGGGGACTTGGCGCCACATGCGGCGGCGCGCGCAGATCCAGAGCGCCTTGGTGCAGGAAACCAACTTCCGGCGCGCGATGGAAAACTCGATGCTCACCGGCATGCGCGCGATGGACACCGAAGGACGGGTCAGCTATGTCAACCCTGCGTTCTGCGCGATGACGGGTTTCACCGAAGAGGAGCTGATCGGCCGACTGCCGCCCTACCCTTACTGGCCGAATGAACGCATCGACGAGAACACGCGACTGCTGCAGCAAGAACTGCAAGGGCGAAGTCCAGCCGGCGGCATCGAGGTCAAGGTGATGCGCAAGAACAGCACGCTGTTCGATGCCAGGATGTATGTCTCGCCATTGGTCGACTCGCGCGGCCAGCAGACGGGATGGATGACCTCGATGACCAACATCACCGAGGCCAAGCGGATCCGCGACCAACTCTCTGCCTCGCACGAGCGCTTCACGACCGTGCTCGAAGGCCTGGAAGCAGCGGTCTCGGTGCTGTCGGTCCAGCACGGAGAGTTGCTGTTCGCCAACCGCTCTTACCGCTTGTGGTTCGGCGCCGATTCCTTGGGCCATGCCCTGCTCGCCAGCGGCACCGCGCTGACGCTACCGATCACGCTGAATGACAACGACGGCGAGGACAACCTGTCCGGCCTGCCGACCCAAGAGCTCGCCGGCATCGGCGCGAATCCGCGCGAAGTCTATGCAGCGTCCCTGGACAAGTGGTTCGATGTTCGGGCGCGCTACCTGCAGTGGACCGACGGCGGTCTGGCACAGATGTTGATTGCCACCGACGTCACTGCAAGACGACGCGCCGAAGAGCTGTCCGCGCACCAAGCCGAAAAGGCCCAGGTTTCGAGCCGTTTGATCACGATGGGCGAGATGGCCTCATCGGTGGCTCATGAGTTGAACCAGCCGCTGACCGCGATCACCAACTACTGCAATGGCATGGTGTCGCGCGTCAAGGCTGACACCATCGATCGAGACGCCTTGCTTACCGCGTTGGGCAAGACCGCGCGCCAAGCCGAACGCGCCGGCCAGATCATCCACCGCATTCGCGCTTTTGTGAAAAAGAGCGAGCCTCAGCGCCAGCCGTCTCAGGCCAAAGCCATCGTCGAAGACGCGGTCGAACTCGCGAGCATCGAGCTACGGCGCCGCAACGTGGCGATCCTGCACTATGTCGCTCAACGCCTGCCCGACATCAGCTGCGATCCGATTCTGATCGAGCAGGTGCTGCTCAACCTGCTGAAGAACGCCGCCGAAGCGATTGACAATGCACAGTTGCCGCCGGCGCGTCGCCACATTGAGTTGCGGGTCATTCCACGCCACAGCGCCGAAGAAGGCGGTGTGATCGAGTTCAGTGTCACCGACACCGGGCCCGGACTCGCCGAAGAAGTGATCGCCAGGCTCTATGAGGCGTTCTTCTCCACCAAGGTCGAAGGCATGGGGATTGGCCTGTCGCTTTGCCGCTCAATCGTCGAGAGCCACCGAGGCAGGATCAAGGCCCAGAACCTTTACAATGGCGACCTCGTCACAGGCTGCAGATTCAGCTTCACCCTTCCCGTCGACGCATCTCGGCACGAGGATAGCCGGCCACCTCAGCCGACCCATGATGCTGCGCTCGGCGACGATGTGCGCCGAAACCTCAGCCCAACCATCGGCCTTGCCGCAAGAAGCCTCCCATGAGCCTGATTCCCAAGAAGGGCACGGTCTATGTCGTCGATGATGACGAGGCCGTTCGTGATTCGCTGCAGTGGTTGCTCGAGGGCAAGGACTATCGGGTCAAGTGCTTTGACTCTGCGGAGTCATTTCTCTCCAGGTTCGATCCGCGCGAGGTGGCTTGCCTGATTGCCGACATCCGCATGGAGGGCATGAGTGGGCTGGAGTTGCAGGACCGCCTGCTCGAACGCAAGAGCCCGCTGCCGGTGGTTTTCATCACCGGCCACGGCGACGTGCCGATGGCCGTGACGACGATGAAAAAGGGGGCGATGGACTTCATCGAGAAGCCCTTCAAAGAAGATGAGTTGATCGGCTTGGTCGAACGCATGCTCGATCAGGCGCGCTCGGCCTTTAGCCAACACCAGGAACAAGCCAGTCGCGACGCACTGCTCAGCCGACTGACCACGCGCGAGGCCCAAGTGCTCGAGCGCATCGTGGCGGGTCGGCTGAACAAGCAGATTGCCGATGACCTGGGCATCAGCATCAAGACAGTCGAAGCCCATCGCGCCAACATCATGGAAAAGTTGAACGCCAACACGGTGGCCGACCTGCTCAAGATCGCCCTCGGGGCCAACAACGGCCCCGCCAAGAGCTGACACCACGCTCACGCAACGAGGCCGCTGACTGTCAGCGGCTTCTTTCGTTTTGAAAGCCGAAGGGCTGAAAGACACGACCATGCCAGCCCAACTCATCAGCGGCACCGCGCTGTCGCAACAGATCCGCGCCGAACTGTCACAACGCACCGCGGCGCTGACCAATCTAGGCGTGACACCGGCTCTGGCGGTGATCTTGGTTGGCGACGATCCCGCATCGGCGGTGTACGTGCGCAACAAAGTCAAAGCCTGCGCCGAACATGGCCTGCGTTCGGTGCTGGAACAATACGAATCCAATCTCAGTGAGGACGCACTGCTGGCGCGCATCCGTTCGCTGAACGACGATTTGAGCGTCCACGGCATCCTGGTGCAGATGCCACTGCCCGCGCACATCAACCCGCAGCGCGTGATCGAAACGATTGCCACCGCCAAGGACGTCGACGGCTACTCGGTGCGCAGCGCCGGTGAGTTGCTGGCGGGTTTGCCGGGCTTTCGGCCCTGCACGCCCTATGGCTGCATGAAACTGATCGAATCGACCGGCGTCTCGCTCAAGGGCAAGCATGCGGTGGTGATCGGACGCAGCAACACGGTGGGCAAACCGATGGCACTGCTGCTGCTGCAGGCCAACGCCACCGTCACGGTGTGCCACAGCGCGACCCCCGATCTGGGTCACTTCACGCGCCAGGCCGACGTCGTGGTGGCGGCGGTCGGCCGGCGCAACACGCTGACCCGCGAGATGGTCAAACCCGGGGCGATCGTGATCGATGTTGGCATGAACCGCGATGACCACGGCAAGCTCTGCGGCGATGTCGCCTTTGACGAGGTACGAGAGGTCGCCGGCTGGATCACCCCAGTGCCAGGCGGTGTCGGACCCATGACGATCACGATGTTGTTGGCCAACACGGTTGAATCGGCCGAACGCGTCGCCAACTAGGCTCTTCATTGTTCTGAGTCCACCCTCCACATGACCAATCCGCTGCTGTCCACCGCTGCCCTGCCTGACTTTGCCGCGATCCGGCCCGAACACATCGGGCCGGCACTCGATGTCCTGTTGCCATTGGCCGAGGCTGCGTTAGAGCAGGCCGTCGGCGCGGACGTGGCGGCCGAATACAGCGCGCTCTCAGCAGTGTTGGACGTCCCGCTCGAGCGTCTGAATTGCGCCTGGCAAACCGTGGGCCACCTCAATGCCGTCGCCAACACACCCGCGCTGCGCGAGGCCTACAACGCCAACTTGGCGCGCGTCACCGAGTTCCACACCCGGCTGGGCGCTGACGAGCGGCTCTACGACAAATACAAGGCCGTTGCGGGCAGCCCTGCTGCGGCCCGCTTGGTGCCAGCAAGGCGCCAGGCGCTGGCCCATGCGATGCGCGACTTCCTGCTCTCGGGCGCCGAACTAAAAGGCCCCGCCAAGGTCCGCTTCGCGGCGATCCAGGAGCGTCTGGCGGAATTGGGTCAGCAGTTCAGCGAACACGTGCTCGACGCAACCGATGGCTTCACGCTCTACGCCAGCGCCGAGCAAATGGCCGGTGTGCCCGAGGATGTCTGCCAACAAACAAGAACGAGCGCAGCCGCCGAAGGACAAGCCGGACACAAGCTGACGCTGCACATGCCGGTCTACTTGCCGGTGATGCAGTACGCCGAGGATCGGTCTTTGCGCGAGCAGCTCTACCACGCTTACGCGACCAGAGCCAGTGAGTTCGGCCCACCCGATCGCGACAACAGCGCGCTGATGGCCGAGTTGCTGCAACTGCGTGCCGAGGAAGCCGGCCTGCTGGGTTATGGCAGTTACGGCGACCTGTCGCTGGTGCCCAAAATGGCCGAATCGCCGCAGCAGGTCACCGGATTTTTGCGCGATCTGGCGGCTCGCGCCAGGCCGCATGCCGAGCGCGATCTGGCAGAACTGAGGGCCTTCGCTGCCGAGCATCTGGGGCTGCCAGACCTCAAGGTCTGGGACCAGGCGTTCGTGTCTGAAAAGCTCAAGCAGGCGCGCTACGCTTTCAGCGAACAGGCGCTCAAGCAGTACTTCACCGAGCCGCGCGTGCTCGAAGGCCTGTTCAAGCTCGTCGAAAACTTGTTCGAGGTTCAAATCCGGCCCGACAGCGCACCGGTCTGGCATGACAGCGTGCGCTTTTACCGCATCGAGCGCCAACGACCCCAGGGTGACGCCGAATTGTTGGGTCAGTTCTACCTCGACCCTTATGCCCGGCCAGGCAAGCGTCCCGGCGCCTGGATGGATGTGGTGCGCAGCCGCTGGCAGCGACCAGACGGGCCGCAAACCTCCGCAACGCTGCAAACCCCGGTGGCACATCTGGTGTGCAACTTTTCGTCACCACTGGTGCAGCCCGATGGGCAGGTCCGGCCTGCGCTGTTGACACACGACGACGTGGTCACACTGTTCCATGAGTTTGGCCACGGCCTGCACCACATGCTGACCCAGGTCGACGAGATGGCCGTCGCCGGCATTTCGGGCGTCGAATGGGACGCAGTGGAATTGCCCAGTCAATTCATGGAAAACTTCTGCTGGGAATGGAGCGTGCTGTCGGGCCTGACCGCCCATGTCGACAGTGGCGAGTCGCTGCCGCGACCGCTGTTTGACCGCATGCTGGCGGCGCGCAATTTCCAGAGCGGCCTGCAGACGCTGCGCCAGGTCGAGTTCGCCTTGCTGGACATGAGAATTCATACCGAGGCCGAGGCGCCGGCCCGTATCCAGGCGGTGATCGACCAGGTCCGAGACGAGGTCTCGGTCAACCCCCCACCGGCCTTCAACCGCTTCCAACACAGCTTCTCGCACATCTTTGCCGGCGGCTACTCGGCAGGC
>CANFPU010000160.1 GCA_947448955.1 Burkholderiales bacterium | reverse complement strand
CTGCGTTGCGACCCATGATTTAAAAATAAAGTTACGGTCGCATATTATATTTTATATCTCAAATAAATTCAACAACAACGGCATTTTTTTCGAATAAATATGGTAAATAATTTAGCGGGAAGAGCTTAAAAGGCATTGCTCGGTTTCCGACTGAATTCATCACAACCAGTCTTGTTGGGCAAGCTAATGAAGACCAAGCCGGGTAGACTTGATGGGCCAAAAACGTATTCAAGGCACAGCGTTCAAATGCACCCGCAACGTGGACAGAAGTGGTTCGATAGGTCTTTGTTGCGCAAGATCCAAGCCACTCCCACTGGATAGGGCTGGGAATTCATGATCCACAGATACCAGCATACCGAGCATCTGCGCGTAGGTGTCTCTCGCTGCGCGTGCGATGTCTGCCGCGCGCTCGGCGATGCCGCTACCCACAACGGTCCCGAACACGACACCCGGATAGATCAAGTCTTACAGTTCGGCGAACGGACTCTTCACATATTGGGCGGTACCACACGCTGCGCGCGCGTGATGATGCAAACACTGCTGGGCCGAAACGACTTGACCGGCTTGCGCGTGGCTGAACTCGGCGCTGGCACTGGCCTCATGACACAGGCCCTCGCTGTTTTGGGCGCCGAGGTCTGGACCACCGATCAGGCGCCAGTGCTCGACGTGCTCGAAGAAAATATAGAGCGAAATTTGACGCCGGAAGAGCGAAGCCGCGTGCACGTCATGCCTCTTTACTGGGGCAATATGTCTGAGATTGATGCGCTGAAGTCGGCGTCAGCGCCAGGACTCGACCTGGTACTCGGATCCGACTTGATTTTTGCCCAAGAAAACAACGGCGCACTGGTCCACACGGTGCACGCACTCTGCCCACCCGGCAAACGCTTTACGCTCGCGTACACGCAACGCTTCGCATTTGAAGAAGATTTTTTCGTGGACCTGGCTCAAAGCTTTGTCGAAGAATCCTGGAGCGAAGAGGGCGACGTCAGCGTATTTACTTGGTGCCGGCGGGCTTGATGCGGCCCGGAGACAGGGACAGCGCGTCAGCGAGCCTCATGCGAGTTCAGGTGGGACCGGTCCGAACGGGCAGCCCTATCTTCAAAGGGTCCAGCGCTGATGACTCGGGTTCGTGATGGCGGAAGCCAAATTTCGCCGAGCGCTGATGCTTGAACAACACCGCCTTCGCCTGCTGATAGCGCTGGTCCTGCCCGCGCTGATGGCAGTTGCCGGCTTCTGGGCCTTGCTGCAGTTGCCGGCTGGTACCCTTGTGCCCATCCACTTCAATGCCGCCGGCCAAGCCAATGGCTGGGCCGAGGCCATCTGGGGCCTGTTTCTGCTGCCGCTACTGTCTGTCGGCACCTTGGGGCTGATCTTGCTGCCTCCCTGGATCGACCCGCGCGCCGAGAAACTGCGCCAATCGCAGCGCGCCCAGCTGAATATCGCGCTGGCGCTGCAGCTTTTGCTCGCGACCGTACAGGCGCTGATCATTGCCATCGCCATGGGTCAACAGCCCGATTTCAACCGTTGGCTACTGCTGATGACGGGGTTCTTGTTCTCGGTGATCGGCAATTTGGCCGGCAAGCTGCGCTGGAACTACACCGTCGGCATCCGCACGCCCTGGACACTGGCCGACGAACGGGTCTGGGACAAGACCCACCGCTTCGGTGGCCTCGTCTTTTTAATTGCCGGCCTGGCATTGATCGGTGCGGCATTACTTTCCGTGCCAAGTTCTTTGGGCCTACCGCTCATCGTCGCCGCCAGCCTGATCAGCACGGCGCTGTGTGTGGGCAAGTCCTGGTGGCTGTGGCGCCAGCAGGTTCAGCACGGCTGAGCCGACGCTGGTCCGGCCGCGCTTCTGGCACCGGTCACCGCTTTTTGGCCTGGGCCATGTATCAGCGGCCAAGGCCGTGTTCGGGCTGCTAACGCCCGAGACGGTTGCCTGCCTGCTGCTCGGCAATGACGTATTCGCGCTGCTGGCCGGTTGGACACACGGCGCGGTGACGCAACTGATCGAGGCCTGCTACCTACCCAGCTAGACGCCCATGGCCAGCAAGGCCACGCTGACGCCAAAGCCCGCCACCCAGATCAACGTGCGCAAACTGCCCTGGTTGGCCAGGTACGCCGCGACGTAGGCGATTCTGATGCCGATGAATGACAGGGCCAGCGCATCGATACGGGCTTGGTCGCCCTGTGCCATTTGCGCAAACAGTACGCCGGCGATGAACAAAGGCAGCGCCTCAAAGCCGTTGACCTGTGCAGCGCTGGCACGTTGCTGCCATCCTGTCAATTTGCTAGCCCATTCGCGTGGGTTGTTATTGTCATAGCCGCCACTTTTTCCCGCCAACCGTGCAGCGCTGAATTTGGCCAACCCCACGGTAGCGATCGGCAACACACAGGCGGCCAGCACACACCATTTTGCAATTGACATCGGTTTTCCTCCCCCACGGGGGCAGCCATAAAGGGTAGAGATGGTACCGAAGTCAGGCTGCTGGCTGGTGTGACCAAACTCGCGTGGCGCCAGCGCCTGGTAAAAGTTGGCAACAACCCTGGCATGGTGGCATCGGTGACGCTGAGGCCAGGCGCGGGCAGCACATCGACGCGCAGCACAGCAGCAGGATGCTGGTGGCGCTGGCGCAGGCCGCTGGACGATCTGGTACGGCATACAATTTCTACGGGGCGCTTATGGGCTCTGGTGCGCCAATCTGATGCTGCCCGATGCCCCGATGGGGATTGGCTCCGCCTAGAGACCGCACGTTGCCAGACGTCTCACATGACTACAGGACCTCTATGGCTGTCGCTGCACGCGCAAGACCTGACGACTATTTCACCGCAGAGGAATGGCGATCACTGACCGCGCGTTCCACCTGGCGCGGCATTTGGTTGGTGGCGCATTGCTGGGGCGTGATCGCCGCCGCGATGCTGATTGGCGCGATCTGGCCGATGACGATCCCAGTCGCGGTGATCGTCATCGGTACCCGTCAACTTGGCTTGTTTGTGCTGATGCACGACGCCGCGCACGCAACACTGCATGTCAACAGGCGGGTCAATGACTGGGTGGGTCTCTGGTTGTGCTCAGCTGGCCTGCGCCAGTACCGGCCCTACCACCTGCAGCACCACCGATTTGTGCAGCAAACCGAGGACCCGGATCTGGTGCTTTCAGCCCCGTTTCCCATCAGTCGAGCCTCTCTTGTGCGCAAGGTGTTGCGCGACCTGAGCGGGCAGACCTTCTACAAGCAGCATTTTGGCCATATTGCACCAGCCATCAGAGCCCGCGCCAGCGGCGAGTCTGCGCTTCGGAGATTTTGGATCGAGCTGGCCAAAGACAAGCGCTACCTGCTGAGCAATGCGCTGGGGTTCATGGTGTTTGCAGCCGCAGGAGGCTGGTGGATATGGCTGGCGCTGTGGTTGCTGCCGACTATTTGCTGGTTGCCCTTGATTTCACGCATCCGCAACATCGCGGAACACGCCTTGGTGGGAGCAAACCAGGCTGACCCGCTGCGCCAGGCCAGAACCACGCAGGCCAATTGGCTGGAGCGCACCCTGATCGCACCGTACTGGGTGAACTACCACTGCGAACATCATCTTTTCACCAACCTGCCCTGCTGGAAATTACCCGCCGCCCACGCGATCTTGAGCCAACGCGGAACAACGGCCAACATGGAGATCCAGCCAAGCTATTTGACCCTGCTCCGGCTTGCCACGGACAGAAGCATCCACCACGCCACGGTGACCTGAACACCCTCGCACGTCAACACGGACCCTTTTCATGAGCCATCTCTTTTCACCGTTTTCTATTGGCCCGCTGCAATTGAAGAACCGCATCGTGATTGCGCCGATGTGCCAGTACAGCGCCATCGATGGCCAAGCCAATGATTGGCACCTCATTCACCTCGGTGGTCTGGCGTTGTCTGGCGCTGGCCTGCTGTTCGTTGAAGCGACTGCGGTTGAGCCCGAAGGACGCATCACGCCCGGCGATCTCGGGCTGTGGTCAGATGAGACAGAAGCTGCGCTAGGGCGGGTGCTGCGGAGCGTGCGGGAACATTCGCGGATGCCGATTGCGATCCAATTGGCCCACGCCGGTCGCAAGGCCTCCAGCCACGCGCCCTGGGATGGCGGCCAACTGATACCGCCGGCGCAAGGCGGCTGGCAGACCCAAGCGCCCTCCGCGCTTCCTCATGCCAGCGGCGAATTGCCGCCTGAGGAGATTGACCGCGCAGGCTTGCAGAGGATTCTGCAGGCCTTTGTCGCGTCAGCGCTGCGTGCCCATCGACTGGGGCTAGACGCCATCGAACTGCATGCCGCGCACGGCTACTTGCTGCACGAATTTCTATCGCCACTGTCCAATGTCCGGACCGATGAGTATGGCGGCTCGCTGGAAAACCGTATGCGATTCCCGCTGGCAATCTTCGATGCTGTGCGCGCCGCGGTGCCCGCGACGGTGCCGGTCGGCTTCAGGATCTCGGCCACTGATTGGGTCGACGGCGGCTGGGACTTGGCCCAGAGCCTGGCTTTCGGCAAAGCCCTCAGATCGCGTGGCGGCGACTTCATTGATGTCTCGAGCGGCGGTATCTCCCCACGCCAGCAAATTCCACTGGCGCCAGGTTACCAAGTGGCGATGGCCGACCAAGTGCGGCGAGAAACCGGTCTGCCGACCATCGCTGTCGGCCTGATCACCGAGCCTGAGCAAGCCGAGGCGATCATCGCGAACGACCAGGCCGATCTGGTGGCGTTGGCACGCGGCATGTTGTTCGATCCGCATTGGCCCTGGCATGCCGCAGCGAAACTCAACGCCCAAGTCGAAGCGCCGCACCAGTACTGGCGATCCCAGCCGCGCGGCATGACGACACTTTTTGGCGATGTGCGGGTCGGCCAGCGCTGACGACGGCCGACTCCGGAGAAGCGCCCCAGATGCAGGCTGGGCGCGCCTGCACAGAGAGAGCGCCGCACACGAAGCGGTTCAAGCGGCCTGCCGGTCATTCGCACGCTGATCAACCGCGGACGGTCCCTGCGCATGGCCGTCGATGCTGGAGATGCCAAATTCCTCGACATGGCGTCGGGTGCTGCGCGACAAAGCAAGCAGACCCTCCATATCGATGATCTCGACCTCTCGGTTGCTGACGTGTAGCAGCGACCATTTCACCAGCGCATGGAATGACCGACTGACGGTTTCATGCGCCACCCCAAGGTGGCTGGCGATATCTCGCCGTCCCATCCGCAAACGAAACCGCCGCGGCGACTGACTGCAGGCCTCCATGCGACGGGAAAGCTGAACCAAAAATCGAGCCAGCCGAACTTCGGCGGCTACCGCGGCCATCACGTCAGCGAGTTCGCCACGTTGAGACAACGCTCGACTGACCGCCATGGTCACCACCCGATCGAGTGCCGCAATTCGTTGCCCCGGCGTCAGAATATCGCGCATCGGTAGCACATAAACACTTGCTTCTTCCAAGGCCACCGACGCCGTTGGGTAATGCCCCATGCAGATCGCGTCAAAACCCAGCACCTCGGACCGGCTGGAAAACCCGAGTACCTGCTCATAGCCGTCTTCGGCAATGCGAAAACTCTTGAAAGTACCGCCACGGACAAAATAAATCGCCTCGGCTCTGGCGCCTTGGTAAAACAAGGTATCTCCCGTTCGCAGTCTTCGCATCGACAATGGTATATCTGGCGCTGAGCGCTGATCGTCAAGGCCGACGCCCATCAACTGCAACAAATCGGCCAAACGACTGCGCTCGCCGATGCCACCACGCGGCGTCGAAATACCTTGTTGGAATTGCGATTTCCCAAACTCCGACCCGATTGTTTCTGCCATTTTCAACCCCCGCGTTGACCGGATTAGTCCGTAGCCTCATTTTCTAGTGAGATGGATCTATGCGATATCGGTTGTCAATGCAAAGATGGCATCAGAAATTTCTGATAAAAACACAGACTTTTCTCGATCCTTGCTAGGAATCATCTGATCGATCAGCTTATTTCACCGTCACCGAAGGTGAGCACCGCTGCGGTTGAACTTGGTCTTTCAAGCAATATTCGGGAGAAAAATTTTAGACTGCCAACTATTCCCGATAGATACCCCCCGATTTAAGGGGACGGTAGCAGAATAATTGCTGCAACCAATGGACATCAAGGATCTAAAATGTCCAGTGAATCTTTGCAGCACGTCAAACGCAGCAATCGCAAGCCTTCTTGATTGACAGGAAATCGATGAAACACACCATTCAGATTCATCCCGCGCTGCGGCGAAGTGCATTTATCTCTACGCGGCAAGATCATTGGCGAATCGACGGCCGGTGGCACCACAAGATAGGGGCTGGTGACGATCCATGTCGGGTCATCGCTGGCGCTGGGGCCACCCGCCCGCACCAAGTTCAGCCGACCTGATGATTGAGCGCGCGAGCCCTGGATTGCTGCACCTGTTGTTGGTCGATGACCACGCGGTAGTTCGCGAAGGGCTCAAGCGAATCCTCACGGCCAATAGCAGTCAATGGCATATCACCGAAGCCAGTTCGGGATTCGAAGCACTCGAAATACTGCGTCAAGTGCCTCTCGATCTGGCCATCGTTGACCTCTCCATGCCAGGCATGAGCGGATTGGAACTGATCCACAGAATCCATGGTTCGTTTCCGTCGGTGATGGTGCTCGTGCTCAGCATGCATGCCGAGGAACAGTACGCCATCCGCGCCTTCAAGTCCGGCGCCAAAGGCTACGTCACCAAATGCACCGCGGCCGAAGAACTTGTGGCGGCCGTGGTCAAGGTTGCAGCTGGCGGCGCCTACGTCACAACCAGGATGGCCGAACGCTTGGTCCAACAGTTCAATGGCTCTTTGCTGGACCCAAACCATGCACAACTCTCAAATCGCGAACTTGATGTCTTGCAGCGAATCGTCGCCGGCCAACGCCTGACCGATATCGCTGCGGCATTGCACTTGTCGATCAAGACGGTGAGCACGCACAAGAGTCACATCCAGGAAAAACTGCAACTCCCGAGCACGGCGGCGCTGATACGTTATGGCCTGGAACATCAGATCGGCCATGGCGACGCCGGCCTTTACCGCCATCAAACCTGAACCTTCGGAACGTCCAGGCAATCCAGAAACAGGCCTCATGCCCGGGCCAACAAGACCCCGCTCCCAGTTCGATCACCCTCTCGCATGAACATGCTGACCCAGCATGTCCGGAGTGACCAGCGTCACACCGCCTGAAGTGACGGTATAGCGTGCGCTGTCCTCGACTGGATCAACACCAACCTTGAGTCCATCTGGCAACACGCAATGCTTGTCAATGATCGTCCGTCGCAACACCACATCGCGACCAATCGTCACATTGGGCAACACGAGCGAATCCTCGATGATGCTGCGTTCGCCAATGCGCACCTTGGAAAACAGCATCGAGCGCCGCACTGTCGCACCACAGACGATGCAACCACTGGCCACCAAAGAATCCAGCGCCATGCCGCGGCAAGCATCGCCGTCGAAAACAAACTTGGCAGGCGGCAGTTGGTGATGCAGGCTGCGGATGGGCCAGGCATCATCGTAGAGATTGAGGTCGGGTGTGGCTCGAATGAGATCGATGTTGGCTTCCCAGTAAGCGTCGAGCGTTCCGACATCTCGCCAGTACGGCCTGGCCTCAATCGTGTTGACACAGCTGTCGGCGAAATCGTGCGCGAAGACTCTCGCCCGCTTGAGGATTCGAGGGATGATGTCGCGCCCGAAGTCGTGTCGTGACGCCGTGTTGCCTGCATCACAGACCAATTCCTGAAAGAGAAACTCGGCACTGAACACATAGATGCCCATGCTCGCCAAGGCCAGACCTGGGTGGCCAGGCATCGGACTGGGCTTCGCTGGTTTTTCCTGGAAATCAACGACACGGTTGTCCGCGTCAATGCGCATCACACCAAAGGCTGTCGCCTGATCCAGCGGCACCTCAATGCAGGCCACCGTGACATCGGCTTCACGCTTGACATGGTCAGCGATGATGTGCCCGTAGTCCATTTTGTAGACGTGATCGCCAGCCAGCACAAGCACATAGAGCGGGTCTGCCTCGCGCAACATGTCCAGGTTCTGGTACACCGCATCGGCTGTGCCGCTGTACCAGCGCTCGCCGTGTTGTTGCTGGGCCGGCACCACATCAATGAACTCGCCCAGACTCACATCCAGGATTCCCCAACCTCGGGTGACATGCCGAATCAGGCTCTGCGCCTTGTATTGCGTCAGAACGCAAATCCGGCGGAGCCCCGAATTGACGCAATTGCTCAGCGCGAAATCAATGATTTTGAGCTTGCCGGCAAAAGGCATCGCAGGTTTGGCTCGCCAGTCGGTCAACTGCTTGAGCCGGGAGCCTCGCCCGCCCGCCAACACCACGGCGCAAGTCGCTTGTTCCAGATGATTGGATGCCATGACGCGCTTGCCGGCGCGACGGGATCGGTATTCCAGACTCGGAATTCCTGTATCGATCATGACTTGACTCCTGAACCCGAGGCCATTGACGGCGGCTCAAACGGGAGTCAAACCACCCAGCGCCCCTAGGCCTCTAGTCTCAGACGAGGTCTCAGCCACTCGGTTGCTCAATGTCAAGACAGGCGGATGCCTGTCTCTGGTCAACAGCGAATGGGGGGCGTCACAAGCCGTCTCTATGAGCGCACCGCTCAAACAATCAGCGAACGTGAAAGTCGAGTCCGAGGCCGCATGCCGCAGCCTGGAACTCAACGCCGCGGCAGCCTATTGCAGGCTCAAGCCAAGCTTCTTGACCAGCACCGCTTCCGATGCCAGCGCCTGCTTGAAATAGGCCGCAAAGGCCTCAGGCGTCTCGGTCGGCAAGAACTCGCTGCCGGTTGATTCAATGAAGGCCCGCAAATCGGGCTGGGTCTCGATTTGACGCAACGCGGCTCTCAAGGCATCCACCAGTTGCGCCGATGTCTTGGCAGGCAAGTAGATTCCGCCCCAACTGCTGTGGCTGAAACCCGGGTAGCCGCTCTCGGCCACCGTCGGTACCTGGGGTAGCAAGGCCGAGCGCAATTCGCCGCTGACTGCCAGCGCCCGCAAACGCCCACTCGCCACTTGAGGCGCGACGGCTGACATCAGCCCGGACACGAAATCCAGGTCCTTGGCGACGAGAGAGTTCACCGCTTCGATCGCCCCTTTGTACGGTACGTGGATCATCTCGATCGTCGGCAGACGCTCACGCAATTTCTCCACCACCAGGTGACCGGGTGAGCCTTGTCCCCCTGTGCCAAAGGTCAGCTTGCCGGGGTTCGCCTGGATCGCTCGGATCAGGTCGGCCAGCGTGCGGTAAGGCGACGCCGAATTCACAGCAATCACGAAGTGCGACGCTGAGTAGCGGCCCACCACCGGGATGAACTCGTTGGTCATGTCGATCTTGGCCCCCATGGCCTGGATCGTCACATG
>CANFPU010000159.1 GCA_947448955.1 Burkholderiales bacterium | reverse complement strand
GTAAGCCGCTGCACGCTGGCCAGGCAGCGCGCAGGCCTCGTCGGCACGGCGCCAGTGCAGGCTGCCGACGTCATCCTGTGAATAGGCCGCGACGCTGCGGAGTCCCAGGTCAGCGATGGCGCGGGCGATGCGAATCGCCACCTCGCCGCGGTTGGCGATGAAGATTTTGGTGATGGTCAATTGCGCTCTCTCGGTGGCTTGGGGCTTGGCGTGCGGGCGGGCCCGCGCACGACCTCCGCGCCGCGACGGCGTGGTGCCTTGGCGGCGACAGCGCCGCGCGGGCAGGACCGGCTGGGCGGAGAATTCATATCGGCAGTATTGCCGCCATGGGCGGGCCGCGCAAGACGATCCGCGACAGAGCAGACCAGGGTTTTCACCCCTCTTCGCCGCCGGGGTGGCCCATGGTATCGTCCGATGACGCCGGAAACTGCCCTGGCGGCACATGCCACCCGGGCGGTCGTTCAAAACCAAGGTATGGGCCGGCAAGCCAGTCTTGATGCGCGCTCCGGCCCCCCGGCCGACGCCGTCAAGTCCGAATCCAAACACAGGAAATCATCATGCGACAAGCAGTCATCGTCTCCTACGCACGCACCGGTCTGGCCAAGGCTGGACGCGGCGGTTTCAACAACACCTCCAACATGACCATCCTCGGCGCTGCGATCGAGCATGCGGTCAAGCGCTCCGGCGCTGCGCCGGCCGAGATTGAAGACGTGGTCGCGGGCTGCGTTGCGGCTGCCGGCAACGTCGGTCGGGCTGCTGCCTTGCTGGCTGGCTTGCCGGTCACGACCTCGGGCGTGACGATCCACCGCGCTTGCTCGTCAGGGCTGAACGCGATCGCGGTCGCCGCGCACCACATCGTCGAAGAGGGTGCGAGCGTGATGGTGGGTTGCGGTGTCGATTCGATCTCCTACCAAGGTGGCGGCGGCGGTGGCCGTGACGATCGCCTGACCGACATGCACCCGGCATTCTGGATGCCGATGATCGAAACCGCCGACATCGTCGCCGAGCGCTACAAGCTCAGCCGCGAGTACCAGGACGAGTACTCGCTGCAGTCCCAGCAATTGATGGCCGCCGCGCAGGCTGCGGGCAAGTTCAAGGACGAAATCATCCCGGTCAAGACCCGGATGAAAGTGGTCGACAAGGTCACGAAGGAAGAGTCACTGGTCGACGTGGTGGTCGACCGTGACGAGTGCAACCGTCCGGATACCACGCTGGCCGGCCTGGCCAAGCTCGAGCCGGTCCGTGGCGCGGGCAAGTTCATCACCGCCGGCAACGCCAGCCAGCTCGCCGACGGCGGCGCGGCGGTCGTGCTGATGGAAGCCAAGGAAGCCGAGCGCCGCGGTCTGCAGCCGCTGGGCGCTTTCAAGGGCTGGGCAGTGGCGGGTTGTGAGCCTGACGAGATGGGCATTGGCCCGGTGTTCGCGATCCCCCGTCTGCTGGCCCGTCACGGCCTGAAGATCGACGACATCGACCTGTGGGAACTCAACGAAGCCTTCGCCAGCCAGTGCCTGTACTCGCGTGACAAGCTCGGCATCGACCCGGCCAAGTTCAACGTCAATGGCGGTTCGATCGCGATCGGCCACCCGTTCGGCATGACCGGCGCCCGCTTGAGCGGCCACATCCTGATGGAAGGCAAGCGCCGCGGCGCCAAGCATGTCGTGGTGTCGATGTGCATTGGCGGCGGCATGGGTGGCGCCGGCTTGTTCGAGGTCTACTGATCGGGCCTGACGGTGCAGGCTTCCCATTGCACCGTCTGATCCGTCCTCGTGCAGCCAGCGGCCACACCGTGATCAACGCGACTCGAAGCTTGCGCGGCGCGAGCAAGCCCGAGCCCTTGGCCACGACCGACAAGTACCAGGAAAAGCGAGAAGCGATCCTGGTGGCGGCGGCGCAGGAGTTCAACCAGCACGGCATCAAGGGCGCCACGCTCGAGGGCGTGGCGAGCCGTGTCGGCCTGCTCAAGGCCAGCGTCAATTACTACTACCGGCGCAAGGAAGACCTGGCCGCCGATGCGATGCTGCGCTCGATCGCCACGCTGCACGAGTTGGTGTCTGCGGCGCTCAAGGCACCGAGCCCGGCCGAGCAGATCCGCAGCCTGTTGCGAGGCCAGGCGGCGCTGCTGGCTGAAGTGGCCGACGGCAGGCGCAGTGAGCTGGTGTCGCTCAATGAGGTCCGTGCATT
Organism: Burkholderiales bacterium; assembly: GCA_947448955.1. GTDB lineage: Bacteria > Pseudomonadota > Gammaproteobacteria > Burkholderiales > Burkholderiaceae_C > Pseudaquabacterium. Next base: position 7,312 of record CANFPU010000159.1, on the reverse strand, counting down.
GGCCGCACCACAGGGCGACCAAGTGGCCGAGGCCTACAACGCGTTGTTTCGCAAGTTGCGGGCGATCTTTTCGGCACCAGGCGTCGCGGCATCAGCCCTTCCGGCATCAGCCCTCCCGGCCTCTGGCAGCCACGACGGGTTGGATCGCTCCGCGCAGCTTGACCGGCTTGACCGCTCCGGCCATTTCGAGCGTTTCGAGCGTTTCGACCGTTTCGAGCGCAATGCGCGAACCTATCTGCTGCTGACGCTGACCACCGGCATGCGGGTCTGGATGCTCAGGTTCGAGCCTGAGGACTATGTCCGTGTCGCCGACCAACTGAGCGACCTGCTGATCGGTGGCTTGGCCCGCGAGCCTGAACGCTGGCGCGAGCCCGCGGCGCTGGACTGGGCATCCATCGCCAGTGGCGAGCACGCCACCCGAGAAGCTTTTCTGCGCGCCGCGACCACCTTGATCAACGAGCAGGGCTACCGTGGCGCGTCAGTCGACCGGATCTCGGCGCGGCTGAACCTGACCAAAGGCTCGTTCTACCACCACCACGCCAGCAAGGACGACCTGGTCGCACTGTGTTTCGAGCACAGCTTCGACGTCATCCGCCGCACCCAGTTGCTGGCCATCGACCGGCTGGCGTCGGGTGGCCAGCGGCTGGCGGCCACCGCCTGCGCGCTGGTGCGGTTTCAGCTCTCCGACCAGGGGCCGCTGCTGCGTGCCACCGCACGCAGCGCGCTGGCCGATGCCAGCCGCAGCCTGACCGTCAGCCACATGGCCCAGCTCACCGAGCGTTTCGGCCTGTTCATCGTTGACGGCATGATCGAACAGTCGATTCGCCCGGTCGACGCGTCGATGGCCGCCCAGCAGGTGGCGACCATGATCAATGCCGCTTCGGCGCTGCGCTGGTGGGTGCCTGGCATGCACCCCGACAGCGCCGTGCGCCTGTTTGCCCAACCTTTGTTCGTCGGTCTGTTGACGCCCTGCCCGGCTCGCGGGGTTCGCCCCGCTTGTCAGAGCGGTGCATCAGCCGACCTTTCTTCACTTTCCCCAGGAGTCCCTTCATCATGACCGTGATCAACACCGTGTCCTCGCTTGTCGTCGAAGACGGCATCGGCATCCTCAGCATCAACTACGCGCCCGTCAACGCCTTGTCGCAATCTGTCCGCGAGGGCTTGGTGCAGGGCATGCGCAAGGCCAACGCCGACCCCGCCATCAAGGCCGTGGTGCTGATCTGTGAGGGCCGCACGTTTCTGGCCGGCGCCGACATCACCGAGTTCGGCAAGCCGCCGCGCGCACCTTCGCTGTTCGAGGCCCAGGATGAAATCGAAGGCGCGTCCAAGCCGGTGATTGCCGCGATCCACGGCACCGCGTTGGGCGGCGGGCTTGAAGTGGCGCTCTGCTGCCATTACCGGGTGGCCGTGCCGAGTGCCAAATGCGGCCTGCCCGAAGTCCACCTCGGCCTGCTGCCGGGCGCCGGTGGCACGCAACGCCTGCCGCGCATCGTCGGGGCTGAGCGAGCGCTCGAGATGGTCACTGGCGGCACCCATGTCGGTGCGGCGGAGTGTCTGGCGATGGGCTTGGTCGACGAGCTGGTCCCGGCCGATGGCCTGCGCGCCGGGGCGATTGCGTTCGCTCGCAAGGTGCTGGCTGAAGGCCGGCCGCTGCGCAAGGTGCGCGACTCGGACGACAAGCTGGCCGCCGCGCGCGCCAAGCCTGAGATCTTTGCCGAATTCCGCAAGGCCAACGCGCGCAAGTTCCGCGGTTTCCTGGCCCCCGAGTACAACATCCGCTGCATCGAGGCGGCGGTGAACCTGCCGTTCGATGCGGGCCAGCGCGAGGAGCGCCGCCTGTTCGGTGAACTCGTCACCGGCGCGCAGTCGATCGCCCAGCGCTACGGCTTCTTTGCCGAGCGCATGGCCCAGAAGATCCCCGACGTGCCGGCCGAGACGCCGACGGTGGCGGTCAACAAGGTCGGCATCATCGGCGCTGGCACGATGGGTGGCGGCATCGCGATGAACTTCGCCAACGTCGGTATCGCGGTCACGCTGGTCGAGACCAACCAGGCGGCGCTCGACCGCGGTCTGGCCGTGGTGCGTCGCAACTATGAGAACTCGGCCAAGCGCGGCCGCTTCACGATGGCCGAGGCCGAGCGCCGCATCGGCTTGCTGACCGGCACGCTGGACATGAACTCGCTGGCCGACTGCGACCTGGTGATCGAGGCCGTGTTCGAGGAGATGGCCGTCAAGAAAGACATCTTTGCCAAGCTCGACCGCATCGTCAAACAAGGCGCTGTGCTGGCCAGCAACACCTCGGCGCTGAACCTCAACGAGATCGCCACAGCGGTTTCGCGCCCCGAGGCCGTGGTCGGGATGCACTTCTTCTCGCCGGCCAACGTGATGCGTCTGCTGGAGGTGGTGCGCGGTGACAAGACTTCCAAGACCGCGATCGCCACCGCGATGCAGATCGGCAAGAAGATCGGCAAGGTCGCGGCGCTGTCGGGCGTGTGCCCAGGCTTCATCGGCAACCGCATGCTCGCCGCCCGCGGTGCGCAAACCCAGGCGATGCTGCTCGAGGGCGTGATGCCTTGGGACATCGACAAGGTGCTCTACGACTTCGGCATGCCGATGGGACCGTTCGCGATGTCTGACCTGGCCGGTCTCGACCTGGGCTGGTCGCGCGAGACGAGCAAGAGCTCGACCATCCGCGAACTGCTGTGCGAGCGTGACCGCCGGGGTCAGAAGACTGGCGCAGGCTTCTACGACTACGACGAGGCGCGCAACGCCAAGCCGTCCGAGGTCACCCGCCAGATCATCACCGACTTCGTCGCCAAGCAGGGCCGCCAGCCGCGCGCGATCAGCGAGGCCGAGATCCTTGAGCGCTGCACGCTGGCGATGATCAACGAGGGTGCCAAGATCCTCGACGAAGGCATCGCCATCCGCGCCTCAGACATCGATGTGGTCTGGGTCAACGGCTACGGCTGGCCGGTGTACCGGGGTGGCCCGATGCACCATGCTGACCACCTCGGTCTGGCCGAGGTCGTGGCCAAGTTGAAGGCCTATGGCCCGCTGATGGGGCCAGACTTCGCGATCTCGCCGCTGCTCGAGCGCATGGCGGCCGAAGGCAAGAAGTTCACGTCTTGATCGGCGCCGGACCGGCGCGCGTGGGCACCCGGGGCGCTGATGCGCGCCGGGGCGCGGTGGCGCGCTGCAAGCCTGCCCGCCTCGACCTCACAGCCCGTCGTCGCGCCGCATGAGCGGCAGCGATCAGCACAGCCACCACAGCGCCCGCCACAACCGCGTCGGCATCGCCTGGATGATCCTGGGCATGTCGGCCTTTATTGGCAACGACGCGATCATGAAAGCGGTGGGCGAGCGCCTGCCCGCTGCGCAGATGATCGTTGTTCGCGGGCTGATGGCGATCGCGATGATGCTGCTGGTGGCCGCGCGCATGGGCGCGCTCGACCGTATCCGTGATGTCGCCCGGGGTTGGGTGCTGCTGCGCGCCAGCTGCGAGGGCGTGGGCACGGTGCTCTACCTGGCCGCGCTGTTTCACCTGCCGCTGGCCAACATCACGGCAATCAACCTGTCGTCGCCCTTGTTCATCGTCGTGCTGGCCAAGGTGTTTCTGCAAGAGCGCGTCGACCGCGCGCGCTGGCTGGCGATCGCGCTGGGCTTTACCGGTGTGCTGCTGGTCGTGCAGCCGGCCGCTGATGGCTTCAACGTCTATGCCTGGCTGTGCTTGCTGGCCACGCTGATCTACGCCTTTCGTGACCTGTTGACGCGCAAGATTTCGTCGGCCACGCCGTCGATCCTGGTCACGCTCGCCACCGCCGGCGTGGTCTGGTTGATGGCAGCGGTGGTGATGGCGTTCCAGGGCTGGACGCCGATGCAAGGGCGCGAAGTGGGCTGGCTCTCGCTGTCATCGCTGCTGGTGTCGACCGGCTATTACGCATTGATCGCGGCAATGCGCCATGGCGAGATGACGGTGATCGCGCCGTTTCGCTATGTCGGCCTGCTGTGGGCCGTGCTGCTCGGCTACTTCGTCTGGGGCACGCTGCCCAACGCCATGGGCTGGTGCGGCATCGCACTGCTGATCGGCGCTGGTCTTTACATGGTCAGGCAGCAGCGAACGGGGTCTTGAGCGGCGGCCTAGTTTGCGCAAAGAAGTTGAGCGCATTGAACGTTACACGCTGCGCAAGTACGCGCGGGCCTGCTGTAAGAAGCTGTCGCTTCAGATCTCATCGCCCGCGTTCGATACTACAGTCGCGCTGCCCGATCGCCAATGTCCGGGCGGGTTGGCTGCCGGTTGACCGGCAGCTTGAGCGGCCGAGGGTGCGGCGCAGTTCTGTCGCTCGTTATCAACGTTATGAATCGCACGATTAATAGTGGTAGCGCAACTGAGCAAGAAGCAATGCGGCCCCTTCGACTCGATACACCATGCGGTGTTCGTCAGTGATTCTGCGGGACCAGAAGCCAGACAATGCATGTTTCAGTGGTTCCGGTTTACCAAGTCCTGAGAATGGTTCACGCTTTACCTCTTGGATCAGCTTGTTGATCCGTTCGACCATCTTACGGTCCTGCTTCTGCCAATACAAATAGTCGTCCCATGCCTCGTCGGAGAAAATCAATTTCACGGTGGCAATTCTCGCTCAGTACCTTTTCCGGCAGTGATCTGTGCAATGGATGAGAGAAGGCGCTTTGCATTGGCGGGGCTGCGCAAAAGGAAGGCTGTCTCTTCAAGTGCGTTGTAGTCCTCTAGCGACAACATCACAACGGACTGTTCACCATTGCGGGTAATAATTAACGGCTCGTGGTCGTCACAAACACGATCCATTGTCTTGGCTAAGTTGGCACGTGCTGCGCTGTAGCTAATGGCATCCATCATCTGGCTCCTTTGTGAATGTACAGAATATTGTACAACGTTAAACGAGCGGCGTGCAAGCTTGGAGCGCTGACGCCCAACAGGTCGGTCAACCGGACCCTACACGGCAGGACGGGTATCTTCGACGTTAGAAATCGCAATCACCTCTTCCAGGGCCCGCACTGGCGTTGAATACGTCTTTGACGTACTATGCGCCGTGCACACGGAGATCGAAGATGACCACTCGTAAACCCGACAAGGCAAGCACCTCTGGCGAAGAGCTTGGCCTCAAGCTCTTGGAGTCTGTGCGCCAAATGAAGGCGCGGAATTTTGCACGCGCAACTGAGGTTGCGGTCAATGAAGTCGTTGAAGCCCGTCAAAGCACAGGTATGTCGCAGTCGGAGTTCGCCTCTGCCTTGAGCATCTCGAAGAGGACTCTTCAAGAGTGGGAGCAAGGTCGTAGGTCACCATCTGGTGCAGCACAAGCCCTCATTCGTATTGCCCGAAGGCATCCCGAGGTAGTACGCGAAGCGCTGGCGTGAGCACATCGGGGTCTAACCCCGCTCAAGCCGATCCCCAACGGCGGGCCACCAGGGCCCGGTCGGCGTTACGCGGTAAGTTTTCGCCAACCGATCCCTGGCGTCGCGCCGTTGTCGACCGCTCGAACCTTAGGCACCACTCGGCACAGCCTGAGCGCGGAGCCTTACGCCAAGTGCCTTGGCGACCTTGAAAGCCGTACCGAAGCTTGGGTTGCCTTCGATGCTGAGCGCACGATAAAGACTCTCGCGAGCGCCAATCTGTTGGGGCCAACATGGTCATCGCGCTGCGCATTGATCGCCACCCACTTGTCAGCGAAGACCTGGGCCTGCGAACGCGGGCAGCTTGGCGTTCTAGGTCTGCACCAAATCGGATCAAGTGCAGGCGAGGCCGCGGCACCAGTGCGACGGGGTACTTCAGGTCAATCGATGACAACGCCCGCGTCTCGCACGACCTTGCCCCATTTCTGCACTTCCTGCCGCACGAAAACACCGAAGGCCGCGGGTGCGATGCCGCCGGTCTCGGCGCCGAGCTTGAACCACAACTCGCGCATCTCCGGGTCTTCGAAGGCCTTGTTGACCAGGCCGTGCAGACGCTGCACCACGGCAGGCGGCGTGCCGGTCGGGGCCCACAGCCCATACCACGACGTGACATCGAAGCCGGGCAGCCCGGATTCGATGGCCGTGGGGATTTCTGGGAACGACGGCGAGCGCTTGGCCGAGGTCACCGCAATAGGCCGCAGCTTGCCGCTGCGGATGTGCGGCGACGCGCTGCCCAGCGCTTCGAAGATGTAGTCGATCTCGCCGCCTAGCAGCGCGGCGGTGGCCGGGCCGGTGCCCTTGTACGGCACATGTTCGGCCTTGATGCCGGCGGCGGCGTTGAACATCTCGCAGGCCAGGTGACGCGTGGTGCCGTTGCCGGCCGAGCCGCAATTGATCTTGCCGGGGTTGGCCTTGGCGTAGGCTATCAGCTCGCGCAGGTCACGCGCGGGTACGCGGGTGGCGGCCACCAGCACGTCGGGAAACACCGCCACCGTGGTGACTGGCGTCAGGTCTTTCTCCAGGTCGTACGGCAGGTTGCGGTAGGCGCTGACCGCCACCGCCACGTGTACCGGCGACAGCAGCACCGTGTAGCCGTCGGGCGTGGCGCGCGCTGCAGCGGCCGCACCGATGGTGCCGCCGGCCCCGCCGCGGTTGTCGATGACAAACTGCTGCCCGGTCAACTGCGACAGCTTGGCCATCAGCGGCCGTGCCACTGTGTCGGTGCCGCCGCCCGGTGGAAAACGCACGATCACCCGCACCGCCTTGGTCGGCCAGTCCTGCGCGATGCTGGGCAGCGCGGTACCGAGGGTGGCCAAGGCCAGCAGGGCGGTCAGCGCTTGTCGACGGTATGAGAGGTTCATGCCGAGCAGCGTACACGATCCCCATGACCGCACCGTGTTTGGCGCGCTGCCGCCAGGGCAGAAAGCCCAGCTGGTGCTCAATGACGCTGACCACATGAGTTTCGCTGGCCAGACCGGGCGCGCCGTGGAGATCATCCGGCGCGATGAATCCTCGCGCCACCTGCAGCCGGCACACCACGCGCTGGTGGCCGCCATCACCACCGACTGGTGGCGCGCCCGGTTGCTGGGCGACGACGCCGCGGCGCGGCGGCTGGTCCAGCCCGCTGGTCTGATGCCGGATGACCGCTGCCAGATGGGCTAGCGCTGGCTGTCGTTGCCTGCCTCACCCCAGACTGCAAGGACCTGGGCACCGTGTACCCATAGCCGGCCAAGGGCTTGCTGCGAGAGCGTGTCGTCCGCGCGCGCTGGAAGGCGATCGTGCTGGGCTTTGCCGATGTGCTGCTGATCCTGCAGCCGGCCGCTGATGTGGCTGTGCGGGTACTGTTCCTGCGCGCCCTTCGCCTACCGCTGGGCGGGATCAGCTT